>JAZUPA010000182.1:0-10198 GCA_045604945.1 Acutalibacteraceae bacterium | reverse complement strand
AAGGTTGTAAGAGTATACAGGGATTGCCGCCGCACTGCAAAGGAAAACAAGAATCAGCCTGTTATCGTACAGCAGGCAGCTCCCGCAGGGGATGATCCTCTTGCACAGCTTGAAAAGCTCAACAAGCTCAAGGATGCGGGTATAATCACCGAGGCAGAATTTGCAGAAAAGAAAGCAGCACTGCTTGCAAAGCTCTGATTTCAAAACGGACAGCAGAAAAGCTGAGCCCCTGTAAACGAAAGTTTACGGGGGCTGTTTTGTAAATATACTATATCAGCAGAGGCCATGATACATACACTTTATCGCGGTTTTCATCGGAGACAGCCCATGTATCGCCGGAGCGTGATCTGTTATCATATTTAAGGTTATAATACTGCTGAAGTCTCCATCTTACCCCTCCGGAATAAGCTGCACGGCCGCATTTCATTATGTTACCGTTAAGGTGTATTATATATACACCCGGGTCGGAGTCAGCAATTTCAATGGCATCTTTCAATCTGACATTGGTTCTGTACTGGAAGCTTTCGGGAGGAAGATCAACGCCCAAGGAAAAGTGCAGTTTATGCACCTTTGGGCAAGCTGTTGAAATCGATACTAAAACGATGTATAATAAATCAGAATCAAACTGGGGGAAGTGTAAAAAATGGCAGAACTGAAATTTACAAAAGCACCCACAGCGGTTCCCTTTACTGCTGAGGACACAAAACCGTACATATTCATAAGCTATGCCCATGGCGACACCGACAGAATATTCCCCATAATAAAGGGGCTTTACGAAAAGGGCTGGCGTGTGTGGTACGACCAGGGCATCGAAATTAACACCAACTATCATGAGGTGATTGCAAACCACATAAAGGACTGCGAGGTTGTGGTTCTTTTTGTGACGCACACCTCTGTTGTGCGTGAGTATGTCATTGACGTTGAGATTGCATACGCTCTGGAGCTTGGCAAAAAAATAGTTTTCTGCGCACTGGACAGTGGCGCGAAAATACCCGACAGAATCCTTACGCAGACAACAGACTGCAATGTTTATCCCCGCACCGATGCGGAGAATCTGCAAAGCGTGCTGGAGGGGACAGCTGGACTGATCAGAACAGAAGAGCGCAGGGCATTCGGACTTATACTCACCGTGCCGACTGAAGGCAGGGTTGAAATTACATCTCAGGACGATGAATATGAGCATCAGTATGTTGAAGGCGGAGTACGCCTGACAAAATACAGGGGTAATGACACGAAAGTCATTATTCCGAATATGTGGAAAGGGCAGCCTGTTATCGAGCTTTATGAGACCTTTACGGACAACGTAAAGATAGAATCCGCTGTAATTCCCGAGGGGGTTGTCAGCATAGGGGTCCGAGCCTTTGCTGACTGCGCTGCGCTTGAGGAGGTCACAATTCCGAAGAGTGCCGAAGCAATCGGAGAATCAGCATTTTTCGGCTGCAAGGCACTGCTTGAGGTCAACATCCCCGACGGCGTCGTGAGCATCGGAGAGGGAGCCTTCGAGGGCTGTGACGAGCTTGAAGCCGTATATATGACCGACAGTGTAGAAGAAATCGGCGACTGGGCTTTTTCGGGGTGCGAGTCGGTTGCGATTGTTTGCCCCGAAGATTGCGCGGCATGGGAATATGCAGAGGATAATGATATAGATGTCTGCGCTGATGACAGCGAACGGAAAACGAAGAAAAGCCGCACGAAAATCCCATTTAAGAGCGACAGTGAAGCGCCCTTCGCCTACTGCAGCTATGCTCATGAGGACAAGGACACCGTCTACCCAATTATGACAAAGCTGCACAACATGGGCTACAGTCTGCGATATGACGAAATAAACCGAAGCAGTGCCGACTGCGAAAAGGACATAACCGACTGCACCTTCTTTATTGCTTTTCTGACCCCGTCGTATATCGGCAAAAAAACTGACGAGCTCCGCCTTGCAGAAAGAGAAAAGAGGATACTCTACTGGCTCAGCGAGTGCAGTCTGCCTGAGGATATTGCACAGCAGCAGGACAGCATACAGGGTCTGTGCGCATGGAGTCACTCTGCAGATGACCTTCTGGCAATGCTTGCAAGGGAGCTTGACAAGGGGAAATGCAGAGGGCATTTCAAGCCCGTTATCCCCGATTTTGACTATTCCGCAACCGATGAGGGCATAACCCTGACAAAGTACAAGGGCAGCGGCGGTGCCGTTGAGATACTGCCTGAATACTTTGGTCAGAAGGTTTCTGCTTTGGGCGAGATGCTGTTCGATGGGTGCGAAACGCTGACCTATGTCAGCATCCCGAAAACAGTGCGAGCTATCGGTGAATATGCATTTTCCGGCTGCAGAAATCTTGAAGAGGCTGAAATTCCACATGGCGTTGTGAGAATTGAAAGAAACACCTTCGGAAATTGCCGCAGGCTCAGGAAGGTAACTCTGCCTGACAGCGTGACATATATCGGCAATTCTGCATTCACAGGCTGTGATACTCTTTCTGAAATCGAAATTCCCTGCAGCGTGAAGAGCATAGATGCCTGGGCTTTCAGCGGCTGCAGCGCATTGAAGACCGTGACGGTGCCTGACGGAGTCGAGACCATCGGTGAAAGCGCGTTTTCCGCCTGCAAGGCACTGACTGATATTACCTTTCCCGACAGCGTCAATTCTATCGGAAAAGACCTGCTGAGATTCTGCGGTGGTACTCCGACAGTACATTGCTCCCGTAATTCCTATGCATGGCACTGGTGCGAGGAAAACAGCATCCCCCACTCTCCCCTGCCTGAAGAAAAGCCAAAAAAGCGCGGTCTCTTCGGTTTTTTCTGCAAAAAATAGAAAGATGGGTTCCAAGGGAACGCTTTCCCTTGGCGGATTTAAAAGGCAGCGCTGCTTGCAAAGCTGTGATTCTGACAACATATGTAAAAAAGAGTGCAAAGGCTTTGCCTTTGCACTCTTTTTGGCTGGTCACTGTTATTTGTTTTCTTTGCGGCGTTCCTCGAGGTAATCCCAGAAATTGTCCCGTGCCTTCTGCTCGGCGTCAGTGATGCCTTCACTGGCTCTTACAATCTCATTCATATTGCTGCAGAAGTTCTGCAGATTCTCCAGAGAGATATGTTTGAGATACAGCTTCAGGTTATAGAAGGAGAATTTTTCCTTGGTACAGATAATGTTCAGTTCATCCGCTGCAGCATCGGATATATTGCAGGAGTCCCTGTATGAAATAAGGGAGTCCTGTATTATCTGATTCTCCTCGTCAGATATGGAGCCGTCACACCTTGCGAAATAATACATTACAGCCGCCAGTGCCAGAAGGTTTTTCTCTTCTTCGGTCAGGTTTTCGTGACTGTAGTAAGCAGCACCGGAAGGTGCTGCAGAGCTGCGGCTGCCGGAATCGATTCTGCTCAGATACTCACAATTCTCCAGTCCGTTATCATGAATAAACTCTGCTGCGGTGGTAATATTCTGATTGATTTCAGCAACGTTTACCTTGTTCAGTGAGTTTTCCTTCTTTGCCTTTATGACAAAGTTTATACGGCACATGTTGAACAGGAGCTGAACGAGAAGCACGGTGTTCTGCGTAAGCAGTCGTTCGTCCTCGGTAAATTCTAACCAGTTTGTTTTGCCTTTTTTTTCAACAACACAGGCGAAGCTGTCCAGATGCTTTCTGTATATACGGTCTACGGTAGTCAGTGAAGCGGTGTATTTGTTTGCATGGTTTTTCAGTTGTGTGAGATATCTGTTGATCTTGTTGATCTCCTTGATATTTTCGTTGATCTGAGCCTGTGCGCGCTCAGCCTTGTTTTTTACTGAGGAGCCAGCGATGCTGAAAATGATTCCGCCGACTAGAAGTCCTACACCCAGTGTGGATACACCAAGCATGGTTGCACCCAGAGCCATGCCGCCTCCGCCTGCGGCAAGACTTCCTCCACCAAGAGCTGCGAGGGCAGCATTGGTTGCAGCTGCGCCGGATAAGGAAGATATGGCTGTACCTGTGGATGCGGTGCCAAGTGCCATGACTGCAGCAGTTGTAGCGCCTGCAGCGGCAAAGCCGCCTGCAGTGCCCAGAGCTGCTGAACCGAGTCCGCTGAGAAGTGCAGCAGCACCTGCAGAGACCTTATTTACTTCGGAGGGGTCGAATGTTGGGAGAGATACATTGGAAGAAGCAAAGTCCGCAAATTCTGGTCTGTTATGGACTTTTTCAAAAATTTCTGAAAAACGGCTGAAGCTTGAAAGAATATCAAGTTCCTTCTTTCCGAGTGCGTCCATGGACTCGCTCGCTTGAGTGTTGAGCTTTTCAAGCTTTTTTTCCAGCAGGAAATACTCACTCTCAGCACTTTTTATACTGTTGTTTGCTTTCACCATGTTTACTGCTCCGTGAACGCCGGCACCAAGTCCGGTAACGCCCGCGATTGCAGCACCTATTCCAAGAATCAAAGGCAATGGCATGATTAATTCCTCTTTTCCTTCAGTTTTTGGCAATATTCATAATTGACCCTGTAATACTCATCCAAGGTCATATTGTCCTTGAAAAATACATAACAATCGTCTACCCTGCACTTGAGAGGCCGATCTTCATATATACTGCACAGATTACCTTCAAGGTATCTGCATACGCCATCGCCTCTGTCGAGGTCACTGTATATTTCTGACAGATTCAGATTTCGGCAGCATTCGCCGCACTTATCACAGTAAAACATCATTTGAATACCAGCTTATTGTTTTTGTCCTGCATGAAATCGTCAAAATCGCCATCCCACGGGAGGGGAAGGTTATAAGTGTTGAAATAAATAAGGAGAGCAGAATTGAGCGACTTTTCATCGGAAATGCCTTCAATGGATGATGCGAGCTTGTTGTAATTTTCTGTTTCTCTCGCAAACTGTTCTGCATCTATCTGCTCGAGCTTTGCCATGTATTCGGTCAGTGCCTGATTTACAACCTTGAGAGATTCAATGTAGTGCTCAAGGTCAGCGCTGAACCCGAGGCGAATGAGTATTTCCTTTATGACAAGGGTGATCAGACGGAACCATGCAACAAGGTTGAGTCGCAGGAAGAAGGTAAGTGCATCACCTCCGGAGCGAATGGCGGCATCGATACCGTCAATGACGCAAAGAGTGCCGTTGCCGACAAGAAGCATAAGTCTGAGGCTTTCGTGGGATGAGGTGGGAATGCATTCCTTCAGGGGCTTTTTCATCTGGAAACGACGTCTCAATGCCCAGCAAAGGCGGATGAGCAGATCGGTTATGACTACGGGAATAGCCTGAGTAAGAGCAAATCTTGCATCAAAACCCATGTTGAATGCCTTTTCTGCAAGCTCTGCCAGATTCATGTATCCGCTTTGGGTTTTGAATCTGCCAAAGGTACATAAACCGAAAAGCTCATAAAACGGAGCGGATATTCCTGAGCCTCTGCCGTGAGCACCCGAACCGCCTGCAACATCAGACATGAGATGATAAAACCAGTTGAAGGCACCGCAGAAGATTTTGGAGATAAAGTTGCCTCCCTGTAGCTCAAAATTCTCAGTATCTATGGTAATTAGCTGACCGTTCGCAATAAACGAGGATGTGGAAGTGAACTGATTGAGAATAGAGAAGAAAAGACCTATGATATCAGGGGAGTGGCCCAACGACATCATGTGGTGGCTTCCGGGAGCCATTGAAAATTTGCCGCCCACATCTTTAGTGGTTCTCTGGTCGTAGTTAACCTTTCTGTTTCGTTCCAGATGACCGATGGCGCTTTTCACGTTGTTTTCGTTTCCGCTTCTTGGCTTCCAGCCCATTTTTTTGGCAAAGGACATTACAACGCTGTCCACCTGTTTATCTGTCCATTTTCCAAGTACGGAATCGCCGGGGGCGCCTACCAGGAATATATCAATAATTCCGCCAAGGGCACCGCAGCCGGCAGCTATCAGGTAATCATATTTATCGCAGTTGTCTTTTGACTGAATGAGCTTGATGCTGTCTTCACTGCGTTCAATCAGGATATCTCTGTTAAGATTCTTCATGCAATGGAAAACCTCCAAAATGATTTGTTGATGAGTAAAGCGCGATTTGTTATTGGATTGATTGTTTTTGAAAGAAGAAAGACATACATGTGTCCCAGTAAGCCAAAAATAAATCGGTATAATTTTGTGCATTATTACTATACCACATCTTAGCTGTAATTTCAAGACGGAGAGGGTGAGAAATGATACAATATCAGAAATGTGAGATTATCAATCTCGGAATTCCCCTGAATGAAAAAACAGCACCGACCCTCTGCCAAAAGGCAGGGATTCGGTGCTGTAATGCTTCTATTCGCCCTCGAAAAGAGGTGTTGAGAAGTAACGCTCTGCGGTGTCGGGAAGGACAGTTACAACTGTCTTGCCCGGTCCCAGCTTCTTTGCAAGCTGAATGGCGGCGGCAACGTTTGTGCCTGAGGAGATTCCGCACATGAGACCTTCCTTCCTTGCAAGGTCCCGAGCGGTGGAGATTGCCTCTTCGTCGGATACGATGTATATATCCTCGTAAATGTTCTGGTTGAGAATATCAGGGATAAGTCCGTCGCCTATGCCCATCTGGAGATGTGTGCCGACCGTGCCGCCTGCGAGGATCGCGGCGTTTTCGGGCTCTACAGCCCATATGACCATGTCGGGGTTGAGCGCCTTGAGGGTCTCCCCTATGCCTGTGAGGGTACCGCCTGTGCCGATGCCCGAGCAGAAGCCGTCGATAGGTCCGCCCACCTGCTCAAGGATCTCAAGTCCTGTCTGATGACGGTGGATCATGGGGTTTGCAGGGTTTGTAAACTGCTGGGGAACATAGACATTGGGGTCCTCAGCCTGCATCTTCAGTGCGAGGTTGAGACATTCCTGTATTGCATCGCCGATATTGCCTGCGTCATGGACGAGCACCACTTCCGCACCGTAGTGGCTCATGAGCTTTCTGCGCTCAACGCTGACAGAGTCGGGCATGATTATCCTGACCTTGTAGCCCTTTACTGCGCCTATCAGCGCAAGACCGATTCCCTGATTGCCCGAAGTGGGCTCGACGATGATGGAATCGGGGGTGAGCTTTCCGTCGCGCTCTGCGGCGGCAATCATATTGTAGGCAACGCGGGTCTTGATGGAGCCGCCCACGTTAAGCCCCTCGTACTTTACAAGTACACGGGCGGCGTTTTCCGGCACCATGCGGTTAAGCTGAATTATGGGAGTATGACCCACAGCCTCCAGTACATTTCGGTATATCATAATATGCATCCCTTCCTGCTAATACACATGTCAACTTATTGTAATGTAGAATAAGGGATATGACAAGATAAAATTTCAATAATCGCAATAAAATATGATGAATCCGAAATATATTCACCCGGCGGATTCAAGCGCCGCCAGTACCTTGTTGAATATAAGCTGATTACCGCGGTGCGGCGGGGAAAACCTTCTGCTATGAGCTTTTCTGCC
The DNA here is from genome assembly GCA_045604945.1 of Acutalibacteraceae bacterium. Taxonomy (GTDB): domain Bacteria; phylum Bacillota; class Clostridia; order Oscillospirales; family Acutalibacteraceae; genus JAISGQ01. Next base: position 2,798 of record JAZUPA010000182.1, on the reverse strand, counting down.
GCCTGCCTTGACATGATATCAACCTTCATGATAAGCCTCCTTTATTTCTGGTGTGTCTCGCTGCGTCTGACTGTTCTTTCGTGTCCGCAGTACCTGCATTTCTCGTGATGATCGATTGTGTACATTACGGCAGGCACTCTCTGTGTGTACCAGCCTGTGATTTTGCCGTTGTTTTTATCCTTGATGGGCTGATCAACAGTTGTGAAGGTGTCGATGCTGCTTATTATATCATAGCTTGTCTCCTCCATGGCATTGCTCCGTTTGCACTGAGGGCAGCTGAGACTGCGCCCTTTTGCAAAACGCAATACAGCGATGATTGCTATCGTTATGACCAACGCCAGAAGCAATGTCCCTTCGACAGATATATACCATTCAAAGAGCGCCGAAAGGGATACGGCAGCCAGAATCGAGAGACAGTACAGAAGTATGGCAGAGCCGAGATAAAGAATGATTTTCATGGAATTCTCCTTTACGATTTTTTAGCCCCCATTATATGTATATCGTAAAAAAATTCGAATTCCCTTCTTTTTTGAAAGAAATTTCATGATATTTCATTGTATTTACCGAATATTCACAGACATAAAACGCTCCGTGCGGAATCCTGCACGGAGCGTTTCTGTCTTATTTTTTGCCCTCAAAAATGCCCTTCATTCGCTCAAGCTCCTTCTTCTGTTCGGAGGAGAGCTTCTTGGGGACGCTTACGGTGAAGTGGACTATCTGGTCTCCCCTGCCTCTGCCGTGAAGCCTTGAGATGCCCTTGCCCTTCAATGTCATGGTATCGCCGGGCTGGGTGCCTGCGGGTACCTTGATTTTCTGGTTGCCGTCAAGGGTGAAAACGCTTATTTCATCGCCGAGAGCTGCCTGCCAGAATGAGAGCTGGACAGTGCAGTACACATCGTATCCGTCGCGCTCGAGGATGTGATGGGGACGGATCGTAACGGTCAGCAGCAGATCTCCTGAAGGACCGTTGTTTGCACCTGCACAGCCTTCGCCGCGCACTGTCATGGTCTGACCGTCGTCGATACCTGCAGGAATATCGACAGTTCTGGTTCGGCTTACTCTGCATCTGCCTGCGCCGCCGCACTTACGGCAGGGCTGGTCGATTATGACGCCCTTGCCGCGGCACTTTTCGCAGGTGCGCTGAGTCTGGATGGTGCCAAGAGGTGTGCGCTGGCTGAGACGGACATAGCCTGCGCCGCCGCATTCGGGACACTGGCTGGTGCTGGTACCGTCCTTGGCACCTGTACCCTTACAGTCGTTGCAGGTCTCAATGCGCTTGAATTCAATCTCCTTTGTGCAGCCCTTTGCAGCTTCCTCAAAGGAGAGAATGATGCTCTTCTGTATGTCCTCGCCGCGTCTGGGAGCGTTTGCCTGGGATGAACGGGAGGAGCCGAAGCCGCCGCCGAATCCACCGCCGAAGAAGCTGCCCAGAATATCGCCAAGGTCTCCGAAATCACCGAAACCGCCGCCATAGCCGCCGTAGCCGCCCCCTGCGCCGAAGTTGGGGTCAACGCCTGCGTGACCAAACTGGTCGTAGCGTGACTTCTTTTCGGGGTCGGAGAGGACCTCATAAGCCTCGTTTATCTCCTTGAACTTCTCCTCGGCTTCCTTGTCGCCGGGGTTCATGTCAGGGTGATATTTACGGGCTAAGTTGCGGTATGATTTCTTTATGTCGTTGTCTGAAGCGCCCTTCTGCAGCTCGAGCACTTCGTAATAATCTCTTTTGTTATCTGCCAATGGTCGTACCCCCAATGGTGGAAATGTGCGATGTTTTCTTGTGCAGAGGACGATTCAGAGAACTCTGTTTGCAATTTAAAAAATTGCTTCGATAATCTTCGATTCTCGCCCCTGAAAACCCTGCAAACCTTTGAAAGAAGGCTGTGCATTGATAAATCAATGCGATCCAAATTTCACTTTTTCCTGTTTCACAGCGTTGCCGTACACAGGGCTCTGTGTACGGCTCGGCTATTATACATTAAATCTTAGTTCTCGTCAACGTCGGGAATGTCGCTGCCGCCGTCATAAGCGCCGCCCTGTGCGCCTGCGCCGCCTTCGGCTGCCTTGTACATACGCTCGCTGAGCATGTAGAGGTCCTGCTGGAGGTCGCCCTGCTTGCTCTTGATAGCCTCAGCGTTGTCGCCGTCCTTGACTGCGCGCAGTGCTGCAATCTTAGCCTCGATGTCAGACTTCTCGTTGGGAGTGACCTTATCGCCCATCTCCTCAAGGAGCTTCTCAGTCTGATAGATTACCTGATCTGCGTTGTTCTTTGCATCAACAAGCTCACGTCTCTTAGCGTCCTCAGCAGCATAGCGCTCTGCATCAGCAACAGCAGCCTCGATGTCCTTCTTATCCATGGAGGTGGAGCTGGTGATAGTGATGTGCTGCTCCTTGCCGGTGCCCTTATCCTTAGCGGATACGTTTACGATGCCGTTTGCGTCGATGTCGAAGGTGACTTCGATCTGAGGAACGCCGCGGCGAGCGGGCATGATGCCGTCAAGGTGGAATACGCCGAGAAGCTTGTTGTCTCTGGAGAACTCACGCTCACCCTGGAGAACCTTAACCTCAACGGAGGTCTGGTTGTCAGCAGCGGTGGTAAATACCTGAGACTTCTTGGTGGGGATAGTGGTGTTTCTCTCGATGATCTTGGTGCAGACTTCGCCCATGGTCTCGATACCGAGGGAAAGGGGAGTAACGTCGAGGAGGAGGAGTCCGCCCTTGACGTCGCCGCCCATAACGCCGCCCTGAAGTGCAGCGCCGAGAGCTACGCACTCATCGGGGTTGATGCCCTTGAAGGGCTC
>JAZUPA010000181.1:0-33452 GCA_045604945.1 Acutalibacteraceae bacterium | reverse complement strand
GTATTCTCGTCGTAGCTGGTGGTAAAAGAGGTGGAGAGCCAGAGGCCGAAGCTCCACTCGGGGGGCAGAGCAGGTCTGCCGGTGTAAGCGGTGTAGCGGTCAAGAACCTTCTTGGGGGTAGGACCATCAAATACAACATAGCTTACCTTGTCACCCTCAACGGAGAAGGAAACACGCTCGACCTTTTCGCTGCCGATCTCAAAGGAAACATCCTGAGGAGTATCGACAAATACGCCGTAGCCCTTGTTGGAAATATAGAAAGGTATGTTCTTGTAAGCGATTTCGGTAGCGGTGCCGCCGTCCTCGTTCCACATTTCAACAGTCTGACCGTTCTTGAGGAAGGGAGTGAAGCGCTCGCCGAGACCGTAGACATATTCGCCAACGCCCAGCTGAAGTTGCTCGTGCATGAAGTTGATGCCGTCATTGCGCTGCATACAGCAGGCGTTTCTCCAGCCGGAGTTGGTCAGCTCAGTCTCGCTGCCGTCCTCATTTACATGGTAGTAGCCAAGATCCCAAGTCTCGGGCTTCTTGCTGATCTTTGCAACAAGAGATCCGCTGCGGAAGATAACGTGGGTATCTGTTTCCTCAACCTTAGCACAGTCCTTATCGTTGTTTACAACATAGTAAGGACCCTTCTCAGCTCTGCCCTTGAAGTGGATGAGCTCAGCGCGGATAGCACCCTCTCTGGGAGCAGTGAAGCGATAGGTGAGCACAGGCATGCTGATAGCAGCAGCGTGACCGAAGAAATGTCTCGAGGGGGCATAAACTTCGAGGACAGTCCTGCCGTTTTCGTTTATGACCTTGTGGTCAAAATACTCAACAGCATAGATAGGATTGAACTCGTCCTTTACGACCCAGAAACCGTTTGTGAATTTCAAATTACATACCACCTTTATTATAATTGTAAAGTGTACGCTGATAGTATAACAGATAAAGTTAGAAATGACAATAAGTTTCAAGACATTATTTTAAATAATTATTTTTCCTGAATTAAAGTGTTGAAATGAGTAAAAATAACACTGATTGTTGCAAAAACATACAAATCAATTAAAAATAACTGTGCATAAGGACGGATTGAATTGTTTAACAAAACTAAAAATATCGCAGTGTTCGCAGCGGGGGCGGCAGGCTACAGCTGTTGCGAGATAATATGGCGCGGTCACACTCACTGGACCATGACCCTCACAGGAGGTCTGTGTCTTCTGGGAATTCATCTTATCAATCAGAATTCAAGGGGCGGATTTCTGCGAAAGACCCTTGAGGGGACAGCGCTGATTACCGGGCTTGAGTTTGCGGTGGGCTGCATCGTAAACAGAATGCTTGGATGGGGCGTGTGGGATTATTCCTCTCTTCCGCTTAATATAATGGGGCAGATATGCCCTCAGTATATTCTGCTTTGGGTGCCGATGGCGGCGCTTGCTCTTCTTATAAGTAAGCTTTTCTGCGATTTCAGGCAGGAAAAGGACAGAATAGCCTTTGTGTGATTGAATTTACCCAAAGATATGTTATAATCTGAAAGAATAACATATCGGGTGTGAATAAAATGACATATGATATTGAAAAAATAATCTCCGAAATGACCCTGAGTGAAAAAGCTGCATTGGTAAACGGCGCGACATTCTTCGGCACAAGCGCGGTTGACAGGCTCGGAATTCCTGCACTGATGCTTCTTGACGGCGGCACAGGCATAAACTTTGAACAGCTTTTCGGTGATTTCCTGTCAAAGGAAGAGATTGCGGCAGAGAGCACCAACGGTATGGTCGGAAAGGGATCACTTGCAAGGGTGATAGAAGATTACTATCACCCTGAAAAGCTCAACGATGAGGAAAAGGAGCTTCGGGGCTGGATTGAGGAACGCCTTGATGCAATAACGGGAAAAGCGTATTCACCAGCCTGTTTTCCTTCGGGAATTCTTCTTGGCGCAACCTTTGATCCCGAAGTGGTTCATTCAATGGGCAATGCCCTGGGCAGAGAAGCGCGGCTTTTCGGAATACATATATTACTGGGAACGCCCAATATCAACATTCACAGAGACCCTCTGGGCGGACGGATTTTTGAGGGCTACTCTGAAGATCCTTATCTTATTTCAAGGCTTGCCCCTGAGCTTGTAAAAGGCGTTCAGGAGATGGGGGTCGCGGCAAACGTCAAGCATTTTGCCGCAAACAATCAGGAAACAAACAGGGTCGGCATAAATGAGACAATATCGGCAAGAGCCTTGCAGGAGATATATCTGCCCGGTTTCAGAGCGTGTGTGACAGAGGGGAAAGCCAAAACTGTCATGAGTGCTTACAACAGAATAAACGGAGTTCCCTGCAGTGAGAACAAATGGCTCCTTACAGATACGCTGAGGGATGAATGGGGCTTTGAGGGCATGGTGGTTTCCGACTGGGGCGCGGTATATAATCCTGTTTCTGCGCTGCGGGCAGGAAATGACCTTGCGATGCCGGGACCGATATCGGGAGCGCCCATTGAAGAAGCGGTCAGAAAGGGCGATCTGACAATGGAGACCCTTGATACGGCTGTAAGAAGGATTCTGAAGCTCATTTCTTTCTGCACTGATAATACGAATGGTTATAAAGTAAATGACCTTGACATTGTTTATGAGGAATCTACAAAGGCTGCCTACAATGCAGCTGCCGCAGGTATAGTGCTTCTTAAGAATGAAAACAGCCTGTATCCTCTTGAAAATGGCGGAAATATACTGATTACAGGCAGCGGAAGCAGGGAACTTGCAGCCTGCGGAACAGGCAGCGCAGGAATAACCACCGACAGGACTTCAGATCTTGCGGAAACAATAAGTGAAGCTCTGACAGACTCGCATATAAAGGTGTATGACTTTATACATGAAAAAGCCATTGAAGAGAAGACAGACGTTATTTTTGTAGCTTCAGTAAACGGCATGGAAGGAAATGACCGTGCCGATATGCTGCTTTCATCTTCGGACAGGGAAAATCTTGCAAGGCTGTGCAGACTCAGAGAGAGCCTTGGCTTTACACTGACCCTTGTGCTTAACGTCTGCGGACCTGTGGATATATCAGAATATGAATCGGAGATTGACGCAGTGTTTGTTTGCTTCCTGCCGGGAATGGAAGGGGCTCATGCTCTGGGCGACATTATGACAGGAAAGACATACCCCTCAGGAAAGCTGCCCCTTAGCTTCCCGAAGCGTTATGAGGATGCACCGACATTCCTCAATTTCCCCGGTGAAGGCAATGAAGTCAACTACGGTGAGGGGATTTACGTCGGTTATCGTTATTATGACAAAAAGAAGATAAAACCTGCATATCCCTTTGGATTTGGGTTCTCCTACACAACATTTTCTCTTGAGGGTCTGACCCTTGACTGTGATGAGTTTGAAAACGAGATAACAGGTCATGTAACTGTAAGAAATACAGGCAGCAGAGAGGGCGCTGAGGTGGTGCAGATATATATTTCCGACCCTGTTTCAACTCTGCCGAAGCCAGTCAAGGAGCTTAAATTCTTCGAGAAGGTCAGACTGGATGCAGGCGAGAGCAGGGTAATAGATTTTACCCTTTCGCAAAGCGATTTTGCGTCCTTTGACACTGATTACGGCATGTGGCTTTCTGAAGAAGGAGATTATGATATTATCGCAGCAACCTCATCAGACCCCGGGGATGAACATCAGAGGGTGCGGGTGTACCTTAAAACAAGGAATCAGTATACTTACGGAGTAAATACATCCGTGAAGGTGCTTTATGAGAAAGAGGAGCTGCAAAAGCTTCTTTGTAAGCTGTGGAGCGACAACAGCTGGGATTGGCAGATTGTGGAAAGCAACTACCAGTACACCTCAAGCAGAAAGCTTTTTGAGATATTCCCCTCAGAGCCGACAAAGGATAGTCTTGAAAGCTTTGCTTCAGCAGCAGAAAAAGTAAGGCATTGATAAAAAACGCAGTCTTCCGTGTTTTGGGAGACTGCATTTTTATGGTTGAATGTAAAATTACAGTAAATTTTTGAACAAAACTATTTACAAACATATGTTCGACGAGTTATATTAAAGTTGCGTCGGTAACCGCTCTCGCCGCCGCAGAAATTTATAAAGAAAGAGGTAAAATACTATTAATAGTCAAAATTACAGTATGCGTAATGAAGAGAGTTCGATGTTCGGGTCATTCTATCGCTTGCCGAGAGAGCTTTTTATGGATGAGGAATACAGCAATCTCAAAGCAGACGCAAAGCTTCTTTACTCAATGATTCTTGACAGAATGTGTCTGTCTGCAAGCAACGGATGGTTCGATAAGGATGGCAGAGTATATCAGTATTTCGCCCAGAAGGATGCTGCACTGCTGCTGGGGTGCTGCCTGAACAAAGCCTGCGGGCTGTTTGCGGAGCTTGAAAACGCCGGGCTTATTGAGCGCAGAAGGCAGGGACTTTGCAAGGCGTCGGTGATATATCTCAGTAAGTACGAAGAACGTTTTATGAAATCGGTAAACAGGAATCACAAAATTTGGGAATCCGGAATCGCATTTTCAGGTAATCAGGATTCACAGAATTTGGGAATAAATTATACTGAATATAATCAGAATAAAAGGAGCTATACCGAATCATCTATCATAGAGGTGGATGAGATTGAGGAGCAGATAAAGCTCAGCATGGAATATGATGTTCTGGAAGAGAGGGTCAACAAAGACCTTCTCGATGAGATCGTCAGCCTGATGACAGAGCTTATGTGCATAACATCTCCGATAATCAGAATCGGCAGATGTGAGCATCCGCGCAGCCTTGTACATTCGCGTATCATGAGCCTTCGCTGCGAGCATATAGAGTATGTGCTTGATTGCATGGAAAATAACAGCGCAAGGATCAGGGATATAAAATCCTATCTGATCTCTGCGCTGTTCAATGCACCTTCTACTATGAATAATTACTATAAGGCGGAGGTCAATGCTGATTTTGCCTGATTATTCGAGTATCAGATTTCCATTTGCGTCAAGAATAAAACCGAAGCTTTCAAGGTGCTGACGGGCTGCTTCGGGGTCTGCTTCTGACGCATCGAGAGGCAGGTCGAATTTTACACGCACACCTCTATAATCGGGATTGTAGTTGATGGCACCGCTTTCCTCGTTGAAGCTGAAGATGTCTGCACCCGGTGCCATCCTGCCGGAATAGACATATAATGCAACCTCACGGTCAGCGAACATTTCAAGGGTCTCAAGGGTGTAGAGCATATAGTAAACGCCGTTATCAACATAGCCGTTGGCGCCGTTGCTCAGTGAAAAGAGATTGACGCACCAGGGCTGATACCCTGAGACAAGAGGAGAGATGAAAATATCAACTCCGTCGGCGATGGTAAGGGGAGTGCCGTCAGTGCGCTCAATCGCCACACATACATAGCTGTAGCTTGTATCGATGTTGTCAATGCCGCTCAGATTTCTGCCGCTGACAAAGCCCATCAGAGTGACATTGTAATCACCTGCCTGCTTTGTTTCGTTGATAATAACGGCATCATCGGATTCAAAGGCAGCTGCAAGCTTCGGGTCTCCGATGCCCTCCGCTACCTGAGAAGGGGTCAGCAGTCTGACTGCGGCATATACTGTGCCTGCCAGAAGCACGACGGCAAGCAGAACCGAAACAAAGACTGTTATAAGCTTTTTGCTGTTCATACTGTTCCTTTCTGCCACTGCACCGCGCAGGAGATTTATGGTTTCTTCCTCAAAGCCGCTGCGCGGTGAAAGGCTGTCAAATTCTTTCTTGTACTGACTTTTAATCAAAATACCCATCTCCCTTGAGTTTTTCTTTCAATACCGCTCTGCCTCGGGCGAGACGTGTGCCTACAGTTGCCGCGGGCAGTCTGAGGATGGATGCGATTTCCTTTATCGTCATATCCTCGTAGTAATAGAGATGTATTACTGTGCTGTACTTTTCCGGCAGCTCAAGAACAGCCTGCAGAAGTCCCTCGGGCTCAGGCTCTGAGACCCCGATATCAATTTCCGCATCGGGCTCGCTCCTTGCAAGCTTTTTGCGGATATTCCGCGAGGTGTTGACTGTTACTCTTATAAGCCATGCCTTTTCGTGCTCGCTGTCCCTGAAATCGGGCTGTTTTCTGATAAGCGATAGAAATACATCCTGCAGGGCGTCTTCAGCATCTGCACCGCTGTGAAGCACAGTAAAGGCTATCCTGTAGAGCATTTTTGAGTATTGATTTACGATTCGGGAGATATGTTCATCGGTACCGTATGAATTCAAATGAAAGAGCCCCCTTTCACTTATAACACAATTGCAAAAGCCGATATTTTTCGTGTATCTGAAAAATATCGGCTTTTTATTTGCGGGGTGGCGGCGTACCCATTCAGGGTACAGTGATTTTATCCGAGAGAAGCTGCAATTACGGGAAGGTCGTTTTTGCAGAAATCAAGGAAAGCGACACGTTGACGGCTGTTTTCTTTGCTGATCTCATCTGCTTCCTCCTTTGAGGAGTACCAGCAGCCGTAAACCTCTTCACACATGAAAACTACATTATTTTCAATGTAAAGATAGGTCTCACCATAGGCGTCACAGTAGTTGTAGTCGTCAAGATAGCAGAAGTTTTCGCCGCTGTCGTTAAGATAAATATCCTGTCTTTCTTCATTTTTGTAGCTGTTGAAGAAAGCTTCAGCCTTGTCGGAGGATTTGAAAATAAAGATGGTCATATTGCGGAAATCGGGGTCATCGGACGCAGCTGAAACAATGGTTTTGGCACCATTTGCATTATACCAGTCCATAAGATTATCTGACGGTGTTTCATAAGTCACGCCTGAATAATCAGACAATGCATTTTTGACATCAGAAAGGGAGTATTTTGCGTTTGTACAGCCTGCGAGCATGAGTAGCAGCACGCAAAGCAGAATTGCGAATATTTTTTTCATATCTCTTTCTCCTTTTCAGAAAAAATCAGTCCTCAAGCTCTGCGATGTGCATGGTATCTTCAACAATCCTTCTGAAATCGATGCGGTAATCGTCGCTGAGCAGACTGTCTCTTGAATCAAGCTGCCGGAGTATATATTCGTAGGTTGCGCTGCCGACGTACTCAGAATCTCTGAGCAGCATGCCGTACTGAGCGACAGCAGCGGCAAAGACGAAATTGTCGGAAGGTGTATCAGTGTACTTATCCTGACCGACGGGGTAGGAGAGAAGCTTGCTTTCGTCCTCATCGGGCTCCTTATAGCGGACCTTTACTGTCAGATAATCGTTGCTGCCTGTGGAAGCGGTATCCTGGTATGTAAGCTCGGGAGCATAAATCTCAATGGGGGAATCCACGGTGACAATCTCATAAAGAGCAGTGACTCTGTGTCCTGCGCCGATTTCGCCTGCGTCCTTGGTATCGTCATTGAAGTCTTCGTCATTGAGCAGACGGTTTTCATAGCCTATAAGACGGTAGCCCTTGACGACTGCGGGATTGAACTCAACCTGAAGCTTTACGTCCTTTGCAACGGTGAAGAGAGTTCCGCCCATCTCTTCGATAAGCACTCTGCGAGCTTCCTCCTTGCTGTCGATATAATAGTAACTGCCGTTGCCGTTATCGGCGAGGGTCTCCATCTTGTTGTCCTTTATATTGCCTTCGCCAAAGCCCATGACAGAAAGGAAAACTCCGCTGTCGCGCTTTTCTTCTACAAGTCTCTTGAGCTCGCCTTCGCTGGTAACGCCTACATTCAGGTCGCCGTCGGTTGCGAGGATAACGCGGTTGTTGCCGCCTGCTATAAAGTAACGCTCGGCAATGGCGTAGGCTGTGGTTATGCCCTTTGAACCGGCAGTAGAGCCGCCTGCTTCGAGCATATTGATCGCATCGGTAATCTGCTGTCTGTCTTCCCCTGTTGCGCCTTCCAGCACTACTGTGTCATAACTTGCGTAGGTGACAATGGAGATTCGGTCTCTTTCAGAAAGCTGCTCGGTAAGCAGATTGAAGGCTTCCTTTACAAGGGGAAGCTTGTCGGGATAATCCATCGAGCCTGAGACATCAATAAGGAATACGAGATTTGAAGGGGGAAGAGCATCGGCATCAAGCTTTTCTGCCTGCAGTCCGATGAGCATGAGCTGAGTGTCCTCATTCCAGGGACAGTCGGAAATTTCGGTGGTTACAGAGAAAGGCTCTCCTGCTTCGGGCTGGGGATAGTCATATCTGAAGTAGTTAAGAAGCTCCTCAATGCGCACTGCATCCTCAGGAGGGAGCTTTCGGTCATCAATATATCTGCGGACATTTGAGTAGGATGCGGTGTCTGTGTCAGCGGAAAAGGTTGAAAGAGGATTGACTGCCGCAGACAGAAAACGGTTTTCTGTAATGCTGCTGTATTCCTCGGTGTTGAATTCGGGCTGTTCATAGATATAATCGTATGTCATGGGCTCTTCGGCTGCCTCTGTGCTTACACAGACATCGTAGGAGCTGTTGTAATAATAGCTGTCGGCAACAAGGGAAGTTTCCTTCGAGCAGCCTGCCATGACTGAGAGCAGCATAAGTGCTGCAAGTATCATACATATTATCTTTTTCATCTTTTTCCCTCCGTATTTTCAGCGATAGAATTTGAACGTTCAACTATATAACACTTCAAAGCACTAAAAGGTTGGAGGAGAATTCATAATTTATTAAAAAATGAGACACTTTATTTAAAAGTGTCTCATAGTTATCAGACTTTTTCACCGCAGAAGATGCAGTAGATTGCATTGAGCAGGGTAGGAGCACCGCAATGAGGACACTGTTTGGGAGTGCTGCGGCTGACAGGCTCTTCTTCTTCGGCTGCGGGAGCAGGAGCATCATAAGAGGGCTCTTCTGCTGCTTCATAAGGCGTATAATCGACCTCTGCAGCGGGCTCATAGGACGAGGAAGGCTCATAGGGGACGTATTCTTCGGCAGGCTCGGGCTCAGGAGAAACAGGCAGTACCACTGAATCAAGCTGGGAATCGGTAAAGGTGCGCTGCTCTATTCTGGTGCGCTCAGCTTCGATAAGCTCATCAAGAGGTGCAAAGGGATTTGCAACAGTGGTATCGGCAGCCCATGACTTCCATGCTGCTGCGGCTTCATCGGAAATGGGAGAGGAAGCACAGAAGCGGCGCATTGAATCGATTCTCGAAAGCAGGTTGTTCTTTTCAGAAGCCTCATGCTTCATTACGATTCTGTCGTTTGCATTGCCGAATACAACAATGGTGCCGTTTGCAACATCATCCTTGATATCGGTTATCTTGTTCCAGAGAATTGCAACTCTGCCAAGGGGCTTTGCAGCGTATTCGGCACCGTCCACAGCGGTAAGACCAATGGGAGAGCCAATGCGGGAGGTGGCAAAGCCGACATCATTGCAGCGGATTTCGCCCTTGCAGTAGATGCCCAGGTCGTTTATTACATATTCAAGGGAAACATAAGTTGAATCCTTCCTTACGGGGGAAACACTGTTCCAGATAATCTTATCAAACAACATGAAAATCAGCCCTTCGCAATTTATGATACATAAATTGTATCACAGGCGATGGGCTGTTTCAACGCATTAATGTAAATTTTTAGTGACTATGTTCGGCAGTTCCGATATTGAGCTTATGGCTGCATCGCAGTCGTCGGTAGTGCCGAAGCCGTAGGCAGCATGGATAAAAGGAACTCCTGCTTCTCTGGAGGACTTTCCGTCAAGAGAAGTATCGCCGACATATACAGGTGCCTTCAGGTTGTTGCGCTCAACAACAAGGCGGATATTCTCGGCTTTTGAAAGATATGTCCGTCCCCAGCATTCGTAATCCCTGAAAAGGCTGTCGAGCCTGTGGAAAGCAAAGAATGCTTCAATATAGCCATCCTGGCAGTTGCTGACTATAAACAGCTCAGCACACTCTGAGAGAGTTCTGAGGGTCTCTTCAAGCTGAGGGTAAAGCTCGCCGCCATGAAGGGCAAGATAGTCGTTTTCATGTTCACAGCAATCCTTTTCAATAAGGGAGAGCATTTCGGAAGATTGGTCGGGGAGAAGGGAAGAGAAAATCTCGGGCATGGGCTTGCCCATCTGAGCGTGAATATCCGCTGCCGATGCGCGGTAAGTCAGTCCGTGCTTTGCAAATACCTCGTTCCAGGATTCTGCAACTGCTGCGGCGCTGTCCCATAATGTTCCGTCCATATCAAATATTATTCCGTCTGTCTTTATCATATTGATCCTCCGATTATCTTCAGGCAGAGCCCGAAACAAAGTGCTTTGATTATAGCATAATATGCTTATCTTTCAATTGATAATATGTTAATTAATTTAGAAAAAAGGGCGGAATTTAATCCGCCCTTTTGCTTTTTGGGATTTATCTGCCGCCGGGTCCGTGACCGCCGCCGGGATGTCCTCCGCCGGGTCCTCCCGGACCGCCCATGCCTGCGCTGCTGCCGATATTGACCGATGCTTCAAGAGTCCCAAGGAGCTCACCGTCAATATAAAAGCTGACCGATTCACCATCGCTCATAAGAGGGGAGCTGGCGACAATGAAATTATAGTTTTTCGGTGCGGTGAAGGAGAGAATTTCTGTTTCATCCGCTGTTTTGAGAGTCAGCACCGACCCTGCGGGGACTGTGCCGTTTATGGAAGCAGCAACAGAAGCCTGAGTGCCTGCGTTGGTGGTCTGAGCCATACCGCCTGTGCCGACGGCAAGGAGCGTTCCGCCTGTGATTTCAAAATCACCTGAAAAATCAAGGAAGCCGTTGCCGCGGTCTGTGGGACCGCTGATGAACATTTCGCCCCCCGACATCTTTATCGAGCCGTTGGAGTCAACTCCGTCGCCTGAGGCGTTGACGGTTATTGTGCCGCCTGAAACAGTAAGCAGACAGCTTCTGTCCTCGGCAAACATATCGTTGCCCCACATGCCGCCTGCGCCTGAGGAGTCATTGCCCCCTGCGACGTTTATTCCGTCATCCCTGGAGGTTATGAAAATCTTTCCGCCTGTTACATCAATAACGTTTGCCTCAAGACCTTCGAAGCTTTCTGCTATCTCGACGATGCCGCCTGAAACAGTCAGGGCAGAATCAGCGTGTATCCCGTCGTCTTCTGATTTCAGCATAAGGCTGCCGTCTGAGATTAGGATATCGCCGTTGCAGTGGATGGCGTCATCTGCGCAATCGGCAGATATTGATACATCGTTAATGACAAGGGAAGCGGCAGCTTTGATGCCCTTTGCCTTTGCTTTGAGGTCGATGACAGCGCCTTCGTCAATTGTTGTCGAGACAGCCGCCTGCAGAGCATCAGCGCCGCTGTCTATATCAAGTGTGCAGTTGCCGATATAGATATTTCCGCGGCCGTCATCTTCGGTATTGGTCGTGCGCAGACCGTCGCCTTCAGAATTTATGCTGATAACGGCACCTGCGCCGATTTCAAGGCTGTCCTTGCCGATTATGCCGTCATCGGCGGCAGTAACAGCAAGGCTGCACTGAAGGATGGTAAGCCCGTCCTTTGATTGGATCGCGTTGTTGCAGTTTCCGTTTACTGTAAGCGCTCCTGTACCGTTGAAATAAAGGTCACCCATGCTGTATATGGCAGCATCGGGGGTATTGCTGTCGGGTCTCGAGGAGCCGTCAGAAAGGCTTGAGGATGAGCCCTCGGGGAGACTGACAGTTAAGGTATCAGCTTCAATGCACCAGAGGGCGGGTCCCTTTTTGCTTGTAATGGTGAGATTATCCAAAATCAGAGTGACATCATCCTTTTCTGAGCAGCTGACTATAATCTGTCCGTCGGAGGATTTTCCGCGGACGGTATAGGTGCCTTCCTCGGAAATGGTGACCACAGAACCATCAGAAGAAAGTCCGCTGCCCGAAACGGCTGCAGTGCCGTCAAAGACTATGGTGCCGTCCTCATCATCAGAGACGAAAAGGTCACCTTCATCATACTCAGGTTCAACGGCTTCTGCATTCTGGGTTATTTCGGCTGTATCTTCAGGTTCGTATATGTTGACCTGATCTGAGGTACAGGCGGTCATTGCAAGGACAGTACACAGCGCGCAGAAAAAGGAGATGATGCGTTTTTTCATAAAATTACCTTCGTTAAATTATAATTCAACATCGGAAACCTGGGGCTTGCTGCAGATTACGGTGAGATTGCCGTTGCGGCATCTTATCTCATCGATAAACTCCTTCTGGTTTACATCGCGCTTGAAGGTTGCGGTATAGCGAAGCTCGAACATTGTACCGAGGTTGGTTGTCTTGACCTGGTCGAGAGATACACTTACAGTATATTTCTCAAAAATATCGTCAAATATTCCCTCGTAATCCAGTGATTCGGGGATGGTGATGCGAAGGGAGCGTACATTGGTCTGCTTTTCGCCGTACTTTGTGCGGCAGAGGATGGGCAGAGCGATGCAGAGAATGAGAGTAACGGCAACAGCTGCAAGATTGAAACCGAGACCTACTGCAAGACCTGCTGCAACGGTAAAGAATACAACGGTGATTTCCTTTGCGGTGCCGGGGAAAGAACGGAAGCGGACAAGGTTGAAAACACCGAGAACAGATACGCTTGCAACGATATTGTCGCTGACAAGCATGAGAACGGTTGCAACGAGGGCAGGAAGGATAACGAGAGAAATTACAAAATTCTTTGAGTACTTGCCGCTGAGCATATATGAAAATGAAATCATAAAACCAAGGATAAGTGCGAAGAATATACTGAAAATAACCTTTTCAATTGTTACATTGCCGATGGTCAGAGCGAAAAATTCCTGAATGGACTGCATATGTATTTACCTCCGAGATGCGAGTACGCTTTTTGCGTAGACCCGTCCGTATTTTGAAAATGATGTGGGGAAGATGCTGTTCTCCGACATTACCTTTGTAAGCCAGAGAGGAAGAGCTCCTGAAACCTTGACCTCCATAAGGTACATATCATCAGAAAGCAGCAATTCACCGCTGTCGCCCTTTGCAAGGGATATATCCGTAGTTCTGCTGCGGATTCTGCGGTCAAAGGTTATGCGCAGAGTATCGTCCTCAAGGGAATAGTAGGACTGCCTGTCGTAGGCAAGATAGAGTGCGGGGTGAAGGTCGTACCTTTTAAGGAAAAAATCAAACTCCCTGAGGGTGTTGATGTTGTCGATAGGGGGAGCTTCGCCCCCTGCCATATATTCCTCCGCCTGACGCAGGGTCATTGCCGCCCTGCGCTTATAGACAACCTTTTTGTACTTCTTCTTGATTTCAAGAAAGACAGTTGAATCCATGGTCGGTATGCCGTAGCTGCGAAGCCTGAGCTTTTCCTTATATACAGGGCGCTCAATGGAGCGGCGTATCAGCAGGTTGTCAGGGGTATCATAATAGATATTGCAGATAGTGGATTCTCCGTATTCATCGGGTCGGATGCAGTCTCCGATAGCGCTCATCAGTGCGTTGTACTGAACTGAGGTCAGGAGATACTTCTTTTCGACTCTTTTGAAGTTTGTGACAGGGTTTTTGAGTATTGCCAAGATGTGTCACTCTTTCTGAAATATTTTCTGACCTGATTAAATTATAAGGATAATCCTGTCAGGTCTATGTTCTTACTGTGAATCTTCTGTGACAGTCTGCTCTTCTGTCTCTGCTGCAGTCTCTTCTGCGATGGCAGCTGTTTCATCGGAGTTTACGGGCTTGCTGTGCCGTCTGACAATAAGGTTATAGATGAGGATGCCCAGAAGGCTTATTGCGGCGGTGATGATAAGAATGATAATTGCAGAATTCCAGTTGCTGTCATCTATTGCTGCGCCTATAAGGGTGGATGAAAGAATAGAGGGGATGCGCGCAATAAGGGAGATGCAGAGGAATGTGTGCAGCTTCATTCGGGTAAGACCGACAAAGTATGTAAGCAGGTCCTTTGGGGTGCCGGGGATGAAAAATATAAAGAACACGATGTTATTAAGTCTGCGGTTGTTCTTTATGAACTTCATGCTGTTTATTTTCTCTTCGCTTACGAAAAGGCTTACAAACTTAATGCCGAGCCACTTTGTAAAGAGAAATATAATGGATGAGCCGATGGTAACACCTACAAGAGAAAGAATAGTGCCTTCAATGGCGCCGAAAACTGCACCTGCGGCAATTTCTACGACTTCGCCGGGGATAAAGGCAACAAATACCTGCAGAATCTGTATGCCGATGAAAATAAGTCTGCCGCTGATGGGATTATTTTCAACAAGGCTGCTGAAATAGCCCGTGTCGGCAGTTTCGGTGGTTGTACCGCCGAAGTAATGCTCAACAAGAGGAATGCCGATTTTTATTGTCACCCACACAAGCAGAGCGATAAAAATCAGAAAAGAGATAATTCCTATAGTTCTTTTAAGGGCAAGATGCTGTTTTTTTTCTTCGGTCTGTGACACAGTAAATCACTCCTGCAGATATTGTTATAGTTATTTTGAAATGTATTCTTCGATATGATATCGCGGACGGCGCTTTGATTCAAGATAAATTTTTCCGATATATTCGCCGATAATACCGATCGCAAGCATCAGAAGCCCGCCGATTGCCCAGAGGGAAACCGCAAGGCTTGCCCAGCCGACAACAGTATGACCTGTAAAATACCTTATAAAGAAATAGATGAGCATGGCGATGCTTACAAGAAATATAAAGGCACCGAGCCTTGTTACAAGCCGTATGGGCTTTGTGCTGAAGGAGGTTATGCCCTCCCATGCAAGAGACAGCATTTTCGAGAGAGGGTACTTAGTGCTGCCTGCTGCGCGTTCTGCACGCTCGTAGGAAACGCAGGCTGTTTTAAAGCCCATGGAGGGAACGATACCGCGCAGAAAGAGATTGACCTCCTCATATTCCGACAGCGCCTCCAGAGCCCGTCTGCTCATAAGCCTGTAATCGGCGTGATTGTAGATTATATCCGCGCCCATGGATTTAAGCAGCCGATAGTAGCAGGATGCAGAAAAACGCTTGAAAAAGGAGTCCTTCTTTCTTGCTGAGCGGACGCCGAAAACAATATCGCATCCGTCTTCGTAACAGGACAGCATTTCGTCAAAGACGTCTATGTCATCCTGCATGTCCGCATCGATGGAGATAACCGCGTCAGCCTCGGTGCGCAGGGTCATAAGGGCGCACATAAGGGCGTTCTGATGGCCGAAGTTGCCCGACAGCTTTATCCCGCAGACAAGTGGGTGCTTTTTTGCATATTCCGAAATCAGTTCCCAGGTTCTGTCTTTTGAGCCGTCATCAATAAAGACAATACGGCTTTCTTCCGAAATCCTTCCTCTGCCTATCATATCACCGAGCTTTTCGCAAAGGGCATTGAAGGTTATCGGCAGAACCTCTTCTTCGTTATAGCAGGGAACTGCGATATAGAGTTTTGTCATAACTGACTTGCCGCCTCTTCAACTGTCATGGCAGAATATTCCTGAGCGCGGAAAATACGCCCGCTCTTCCTGTCGTCGGCAAAAAGTCCGAGGATAAGTCCGGTGACTGCGCTTTCGGGCTTATTGGGAGCGTTGGGACCGCCGAGGTCGGTGCAGCACCAGCCGGGGTCTGCCAGGTTTATCATAACATCGCTGCCCTCAAAGAGGGTTGCAATATCCTTTGTTACCTTGTCGAGAGCTGCCTTGCTTGCAGAGTAGCCGCCCTGATAGGGATCCTTGTCGATGCCGCTTGTGACATTGACGATTCTTCCGAATCCGCGTTCCTTCATAAGGGGCAGGTAATGATAGCATATCATCATGGGTGCAGTGGTATTGACCGCAAAGCTTATCTCATAATCGCTGACGGGAGTGTCATAAACTTCGCTTCTGTAGGCAATCTGAAGTCCTGCATTGTTGAGGATAGCATCAAGAGTAACGCCGCTTCTGTCAATTTCCTCCATCATGCGGTATACGGAGGGAAGGTCTGAAAGCTCAGCTGCAACAGAGAAAGCCTCAACGCCCATTGCTTTTACTTCTTCAAGAACAGCGCTGCTGCCTTCGAGAGTTCTGGAATGGAGAATAAGGTTAGCGCCGCGCTTTGCAATTTCAAGAGCGCAAAGTCTGCCGAGACCGCGGGATGCGCCTGTAACAAGAACCCATTTGTTTTTAAGTGACGTCATATTAAACACTCCAAATTCAGTTTTTCTTTTATTTTATAGTATCGAAAGCTTTATATCAAGACTTTTAGTTAATTAACATCGTTAAAAAACTAAAATACCCACTCCCTGGTGGGAGTGGGTACCGAAAAACTTATTTCTTATCGTTTTCCATAAGCTTGCGGATTCTGTGGCTTGCGTTGAGCAGGGGGGAGATGGACTCGTCGTGGTTGAGGGTGTGCATGAGCTTTGCAACAAACTTGGAGATATCAGCACACTCGAACCAGGGTTCGTTGAGTACGGAGTCGGGGAGGTAGCAGCCGTTGGTGCAGTAAACACCGGAAAGCTTGCCCTCGTCGTAATACTTTCTGAACTTTGCAACGCCTGCGGTGAAGAAGCCGAAGGTTGCAGCGACGAAAATCTTGTTGACATTCTTGCTCTGGAGCTGCTCGATGATATCAAGTACAGATTCACCGGAAGCGATCATATCGTCAACGATAAGAGCGTTCATACCGTTGAGGTCGCGGCCGATGTACTCGTGCTGGACGATGGGGTTCTTGCCGTCGACAACTCTGGAATGGTCGCGGCGCTTGTAGAACATACCGACGTCAAGCTCAAGAACGTTTGCGTAGTAGATAGCTCTGTCCATAGCACCGGTGTCGGGGCTGATGACGACCATGTTGTCCTTGTTGAAGTTGTTGCCCTCTTTCTTCAGGAGAGCCTTGAGGATATTGTATGTGGGGTAGATGTTCTCAAAGGAGGTATTGGGGATGGCGTTCTGGATGTTGGGGTCATGAGCATCAAAGGTGATGATGGTGGAAACGCCCAGTCTTTCAAGCTCCTGCAGTGCCATTGCGCAGTCGAGGGATTCTCTGCCCTTGCGTCTGTGCTGACGGGAGGAATAGAGAAGGGGCATTACAACAGTAATGCGGTTTGCCTTGCCGCCGATTGCAGAGAGGGTGCGCTTGATGTCCTGCATGTGCTCATCAGGGCTCATGTGGTGCTCATAGCCGAACATGGGATATGTGCAGCTGTAGTTGCCTATATCAGCGAGGATGTAGATGTCCTTGCCGCGGACAGACTCCTTGATCTTGACCTTGCCTTCACCGTTCTGGAAACGGGGCTGGTCGATATCGATAAGATAGCTGGTCTTCTCGGGGTCTTCGCCGCGGAGGTTGCAGAGATGTGCATTGACCATCTTACCCTGCTCCTCGCAGCTCTTGAGTGCGATGATACCTACAGGTCCGTGCTCAAGAATTACAGGTTCCTTAGCCATTGAAAATTACTTCCTTTCAGAATCCGTATATTGTATATTTTCAGGGATTTTATGCCCTGTTTGTTACAGGTACAGTATAACACAAGTGCAGTTCTCGTTCAACAAGTTATAACAAAATAAGATAAGATTAGCCAAAAGGATAAAAATATGATGATTTTGTTAACACTCATTTGACAGTGCGACTAAAGGGGTAAGAACACAGCGGGCTGTCGCTGCATATAATGGTGATGGGAGCATCTGAGTAAATTTAATTACGCAAGGTTGTTTCGTAATCAATTTGCAGGAGGGCAGGAAAATGAATCTGACAATCGGCAGCAGAGGTGCTGCAGTCTCCATGCTGCAGCTTGCATTGCAGCGGGCGGGCTATTACAGCGGCGCAGCGGACGGGATATTCGGCATAATGACGAGAAATGCAGTCCTCAGCTTTCAGAGAGACAACGGACTGAGACAGGACGGCGCTGCAGGAGTGCAGACAATGGCGGCGCTTGAAAAATACCTTCGAGGATATATTATCTACAATGTGCTGCAGGGGGATACGGTCTTCGGCATTGCGCGCAGACTCGGCACAACCGCTGATGCAATAATAACGGCAAACCCTGATATTGACCCGATGAATTTAAGGGTCGGCACACGGCTTGTTGTTCCCCTGGGCTTTGATGTGGTAACAACCGATATTAAGTGGAATTCTGACCTTGTAAGATTTACCGCAGAGGGGCTTACTGCCCGTTATCCCTTTATAGCAAATTCCTCAATCGGCAGCAGCGTTATGGGCAGAAGCCTCTATACACTGAAAATCGGAAACGGACCTGTCAGAGTTTTCTACAGCGCATCAATTCACGGCAATGAATGGATCACAACCCCTGTTCTGCTGAGGTTTCTGGAAGAGTATGCAAAGGCGTATTCAGTGGGAGGGAGCATATACAATGTCCCTGCAAGGGAGCTTTATGACCGTGTGACACTTTACATAACACCGATGCTCAATCCCGATGGTGTTGATATCGCAGCAGGATATCTCACAGGTGGCAGCTATTACCGTCAGGCAGCGGCAATTGCGCAGAGATACCCAAATGTTACCTTCCCCGAAGGATGGAAAGCAAACATTGGCGGAGTTGATTTGAATCTCCAGTTTCCCGCACAGTGGGAAAGGGCAAGGGAAATTAAATACTCTCAGGGTTTTACTTCTCCCGCACCGAGAGATTTTGTGGGCTACGCGCCTCTTACAGAGCCAGAAGCGCAGGCAGTATTCGACTTTACGCAAAATCTCTCCCCGTCGCTGATACTTGCCTATCACACACAGGGAGAGATAATATACTGGAAATATGCGTCTTATGAGCCGCCGCGCTCACTGGAAATAGGGCAGATGATGAGCGATGCCAGCGGATATCTGCTGGAGCTTACCCCTGAAAGCTCGGGGTATGCAGGATACAAGGACTGGTTTATTCAGGATTTCAACCGACCGGGCTATACCATAGAATGCGGCGTCGGTGTAAGTCCGCTGCCTTTGTCGCAGTTTGAGGAGATTTATTCAGATAATATCGGGATTCTGATAACGGGTATGACGGAAGCGTAAAATCAGAGGCTTTCAGAGCTGTCGGAATATTCTTCCCGTGTAATCATCATGTGCCTGAAGCCGTCGATGATTCCTGCATCCCGAAAGCCTGCATTGAGATGACATTTCCATGCAGATATTTCGTTCCTTGCGATTTCAAAATCGTTATGGATTCTGCTGATGCCGCACTTGCAGAAAGCGTGTTCCAGCATGAGCTTCAAGGCAGGGGCGGCATAGCCTTTTCCGCGATATGGGGAGTAAATGACAATACCCATATCCCACCAAGCCTTATCGGGATTATAATGAAAATTTACATCACCGACCCAGACACCGTCACCTGAGCGCTTTATATATGCGTAGAAACGCTCAGGTTCATGACCTGCCCAGTGTTCATGCCATTCAGCCCACTGAGATTCGGGAAAATCAATACACCCTGTATCACGGTTATAGCCGTCATAGGAAACATCCCAGCCGATGTTATATGACATGGTAGCAGGATCAGAAAGCATCTTCTGACGAAACCGGAGATCTTCATATTCTGGGATATATAATTCCAGCTGTTTCATAATATTCTCCGTTCTCATATTCATGAAAATATGGAAGAAAAATTGGGATTATCTCTTATGATTCTCTGATAAAGCTCCATTCCGAGCTCAGTCTTGAGATCCTGATATTCGGAAAGCCAGCTGTCACGGCGCTCATCGGAAAATTTATCGGGGTGCTTTATGTAATAGGCGCAGAACTGGTACATTGCCTGAAGAACATCAAGGTCCTTTGCCACTTTTGCGTTGAAGGTCTTCTGAGCGAACCACTCTTCCCACAGAGTATAGTAGTCTGTAAGATTGGTCATACCCGAGTAGGTGCCTTTGAGCAGAAATGACCTCATAACCCGATCTTCGTTGTCGTCGTAGGTGGAATTGCCGACCTTTTCAGGCTTTGGAATATCGCCTGTTATTGTTTCGCCCAGGTCATGGATCATTATCATGCTCAGAACTCTCTGCTTGTCGTAGCTTTCATCGCTGCAGGAGGCAGGGAGATTCAGCATACCAAGCAGCCAGGTGTTGTACATGTGCTCGACAATATTTTCAGGTGAAGGGATTCCTGCATTGACCCAGCCTGTTCTTTCGGTCTCGGAAGCCCTGACGAAGGTGTTGAATACAAGACAGGGAACGGATATCCTCTTTCCGCTTCTGCTGATTTCGGAAAAATCCGTATGGATCATATCAAAGTAGGCGCTGATTTTCCTGTTGCTCATGCCCTTTGATTTTTTGCGGAATACTTCAAGGAAGGAAAGACATTTTTCAAGATAGGGCATAATATCAAAATTAGGCTCATGCTCAATGCTGCCGACACGCGCCTGTATCAGAGAGCACATTGTGAACAGGTCAAGGGAAAGTATGGGTACGCCCGTGTTTCTTGCAAGATGCTGCTCGATATTCTTGACAAGCCTCTTGAGGGTGCGCTCGCCTGTTCTGAAATCATCCTCAAAATCCAGCATATCCTTGTTCGGGATATAGGGCTTATCGCTGTAGTATTCGAGATGGAAGCCCCTGTTGATGGTGTTTGGCAGGTCATCGTCTATCATGCTGCATATGTATTCCTCGGAAATACTCTCATAGCCGCAGTATATAAGGCTTACCGATGTACACCTGAGCAGGAAATAGTCGTTTTTGCGCTCGTTGGGGTTCTGATAGAGATCACCTGCGGTTCGTACAGTGATCTTTTCCTTTGTTTCATCGTAAAGCCGCTTGAGGATAACGGTTGCCTGAGCCGCCAGCTTCTGGTTTTTAAGCCTTCCAAGCCAGTAGGTCATTTCGCTCTGCCCGAGGATGCCCATGGAACAGTAATGGTTATTGCAGAGCTTTATGAGTTTCTCCTGATTGCCGTAGGAATCGTTGAGCCTGGGGGTTACAAATCGGGTTATCTCCTTAGGCAGAATCTGCTCGAAAAAGTCAATATCCCAGTTTCCGTCAAAGGCGACGAGCTTATGGATATAGTAATAGGAAATAAGAAACTCTATGAATATCTTATGGCGCTTGATAACCACCCAGTAGGATGCGGAGAAAACATCACCGTCTTCAAATTCATCCTCGTTATAGGCAAAGTTATAGGCGGTTTCTGCTGCCAGCAGAAGGGTTTCTCTGCTGCCGTTGAATATGTTTATGCAGATAGCTTCGAATAGGTCGCTAATGGTAAAATCGTTGTTGTTGAGATTGTCGCTTAGTATTCCTGCAGCAAGGCGAAGAACATAGGCATCGATTTCATAGAACGCCATCTTCTTCATCTTTTCGTGGATCCTGAAGCCGTCGATGCCGTAGATTTTCTCAAATGCTCTGTAGAACTTTGCGCACACCTCATCATCCACAAGGTCAACAGGATGGATTCTCATTATGTATTCAAAGTTCTTCGGAGCAAGAGCTATGACCTTCTTGCATCTCTTTGCGTTGAAGATGAGGTTTGTATCCACCGATACAACCTTTGAAAGGTTGGGTATATGCTCAAGCTGCTCAGCGAGAATATGCTCGATGAGGGTTTTGCTGAAAATGAAATCGCGTATGCCGTCGATAAAGATGACAGGTTTGCAGTCAGGATGCTGCTCGATGTAATCAAGGAAAGGACGTATATCCTTTGAGAGCTCCTTCTTCATCTGCGCGGATATCTTTTCAAGCTTGTTGTAGCAGAGCTTTTCGTAGTGTGAGAGATTAATATAGAACGGAATATGTCTGCCGCCGTCGAGCGCGCGCAGATAGGTATGTATAAAGAGCAGCTGAGCGATTGCGATTTTTTCGGTGCCGTTGCTGCCTTCGATTTTGATGATGTTCTCAGCGGAGGAATCAAGAATGATATCAAGCAGAGTCTTTATAAGTCCGCAGTCAGGGGAGGTTTCCTTGCCGCGGTGCTCTATTGAGCTTATGGCAGAAAAAAGCTCGGAGTAGTTTTCTGTAAGGGTCTCAAGACGCTGGCGGTCATTATCCTCAATCAGCGAAGAAAGATTCGTTTTAAGAAATCTGTGGGATACGCTGTAAATATCTTCAAGGGATGCAGCTGCTCCGCTGCCTGCTTCTTCGGCGGCTGGAGGAGCAGTCTGTATTGTGATGGCGGGCTCGGGGGTTATTCCGAGGGTGTGCTCAATATAATTGCAGATATCCTCAACGGAGGATGATGATTTCTCAAAAACCTGAGACTGACGCAGTGTTCTGGGCAGCATATGAGGGGTGATGCCGTCGATATATGAGAAAATCGAGCCGTTGGGACACAAGCCGCTCAGAATGTCATTTGAAAAGCTGTCCCACTCATACTTTACCCACTGGGAATTGAGGTTATCGACACTGGTGCCGACGGCTATGAGTATCTGGCACAGGTCGAGAGCATCATCGATTACCTGTTTGTATTGTGAAGCGCCCAGCAGCTCAAGGGTGGCGTTGCTGAAAAATGTATTGATGCCGCGCTTTGTAAGAGCGTTGTACAGCTCGTTTGCCATAATGCAGTCAGCGGTTGTTCTGCCGCTTGAATCGGAATTCTTGAAGGATATGAACACTCTGAAGTTTGCTCCTGAAGGATTTGACATATCTGTAACCTCCGCAAAAAGACTCTGTACTTCATTATACCAATGAAGGTGCTTATATGCAAGAAAATCCGCACCGATAAGGTACGGATTCATCTTTTTATCTCAGGTCAAGAACCTTCTGCGCAGCAAGGAGGATACCGACCTTTGCGGAGTGGTAATTAAGTCCGCCCTGCATCCATACTGCATAGGGGTCACGCAGGGGAGCATCGGCAGAAAGCTCGATGGAAGCGCCCAGAGTGACCGCGCCTGCAGCCATGATTACCTGACTGTCGTAGCCGGGCATATCCCAGGGCTCGGGAGCAGCGTTGGCGTCAACAGGTGAGCCGCTCTGGATACCTCTGCAGAAGGCTATAAGGGGCTCGGGAGCGCCCATTGTGACCGACTGAATAATATCGTGTCTGTCTTCAAGAGACGAGGGAGAGCAGGAATATCCGAGCTTTTCAAAGAGACCTGCGCAGAATACGGCGGTCTTGAGTGCCTCGCCTGTTACATGGGGAGCATTGAAAAAGCCCATGAACAGTGCTCGGTTGTTGCCGAGAGTGCAGCCGACCTCCTTGCCTGTGCCGGGGGTTGTCAGGCGGTAGGAACACATTTCAACGTATTTTTCCTTTCCTGCGATATAGCCGCCTGTGGGGGCGATTCCGCCGCCGGGATTCTTGATAAGAGAGCCGACGATAATATCGACATTATTAAGAGGCTCGGTTGTTTCAACAAACTCGCCGTAGCAGTTATCCACCACAACAAGAACATCTTCACGCACGCTCTTTGCGATTTTTCCGATTTCCTCAATCTGAGCGACGGAAAGAGAGGGGCGGAGGGTATAACCGCGGGAGCGCTGAATATAAACCATCTTTACGTCATCAGTAATTGCAGAGGGGATAGCATCGAGATCAACATTGCCGTCAACGAGATCAAGCTGTCTGTAATTTACGCCGAATTCAGCCAGCGAGCCGCAGGAGGGACGGATGCCGATAACGCCCTGAAGGGTATCGTAGGGGATGCCTGTTACGCAGAGCATTGTATCATTGGGACGCAGAAGTCCGAAAAGTGCAACAGTCAGGGCATGGGTGCCGCTGACGAAATTGTGACGGATGAGAGCGTCCTCAGTGCCGAAGGTGTCAGCAACGACCCTGTCAAGAACATCTCTGCCTCTGTCGCCGTAGCCGTAGCCTGTGGAGGCTGCAAACATGCTTTCGGTAACGTTGTTTTCTATAAACGCAGCCAACACCTTCTGCTGGTTGTGTTCGGTTGTTCTGTCGATCTGAGCAAAGCGCTCGCTGAGAGAGCTTTCGACCTCTGCTGCCATAGCCAGCAGCCCTTCTGAAATTCTGAATTTATTGTTCATGATTGTCTCCTTGGCATTTATTGAGCAGTGGTATTATATATTATTGAAATGGTAATATCAAGAGTAAAGCTTCCCGAAGCTTCGGGGAGCTTTATTAATGGTCAGGAAATCTTTGTGGCGGTAACGAGGGTGTATATGTTGCTGTAGGTGGCGGGGTAATAACCCACGTCAGCATAATAGATGAAGGATACACCGTCGCTGTGGTTGGGTCCGTAATCGGTTTCGTTCCATGTTACGGTGAACCTGAACTCCTCGCCGTTGTACTGATGAGTGTATGTGGACCACACATTTTCCGTGACTTCAATCTCGGTAATGGTCTCAGGTGTGATGGGATACCAATTGCCGGTAGTATCATCCAGGTAATAAATACCCTTGAGAACCAGCTTGTATTTTGCAGCGGAAGCCTCGGTGGCAGTAGTTGTTGTGGCAGTAGTTGTTGTGGTAGTTGTTGTGGTGGTTGTTGTGGTGGTTGTTGTGGTAGTTGTTGTTGTGGCAGTAGTTGTTGTGGTGGTAGTTGTTGTTGATTCGGTTGTGGGAGCTGCAGGCAGAGTAGGTGCAGCAGGCTCAGAGGCAGATGACGCGGTGGTAGGCTCTGTGGGCTCTGCAGAGGGAGTAGGTACAGAGGGTGCAGAAGGTGCAGAAGGTGCTGTGGGTGCTGTTGCCGTTGTTTTTACGGTTGCTTTTGTTGTAGCCTTTGTTGTAACGGCAGGAGCAGCAGGAGTTGTGCTGACAGCAGCTTCTTCGGTGGTTTCAGTCACGGTTGTTTCAGTTGATGCAGTGGTGGAATCTGTTGTGGTTGTTGTAATTTCAGTGATTTCGGATTCTGCGGCGGAGGCGATTCTGTCAGCTTCCTTTGCGGTGGGAGCGCCCTCGATGGGAGCGGAAACACTGAAGGTGTATTCAGGCTCTACAACATAACTGTCGCTGAGTTTTCTTGCAAAATCGTCCTTGAAATCAGGATTCTCGTTTCTTACCTTTTCAAGCATCGCTGCAGCTGCAGGGGAGCCGGCACCAAAGCTTGCGATGTCGATAAGCTCGAAGGTGGGCTCTTTTGCCTTGTCGAAGAATCCGCAGACGCCTGTGGGAACAAGATAAATCTGATTGTCAAAATAGGAATATACATAGGCTTTGCCGGTCAGCAGGGCTATGCAGGAGCCGTTTTCGGTCATGCCGACATAAGCATCAGTTCCGCGTATAGCCATTGTCATATCGCCTGTGCAGACCTCGTAAACATCGTTTTCCTCAAGTGCAATATCAACGGAATTTGAAATGCTTCCGCTTTTGACAACGATGATGATTTCGGTATCGCCGCTCTTATCGAGTGCGGTTTTGAACAGAATCTCACTGGAGGGGCTGAGAACGATTTCGGTATCGGTCTCAGCAACTGTGAGTGTAGCAGTTGAGTCACGCTCAGTGATGACCGAATCTCCAAGAGCCAGTGTGCTTCCGATGCTCAGCACCTCGGAAATACCGTCACATCTGAGTGTTCTTGCGGTACCTGTAAGATCAGACACAACAACGCTGCAGTTTACAGGTTCAGCCTTTCCGTTGTCTCCTGAACAGGCTGCAAGAGTAAGAAGCATCGTCAGAGAAAGCAGCAGCGCTAAAAATCTCTTCATAATTACATCGTTCCTTTCGGTTAAAGTTCATTCGCCAGGTAGTTTGTTACATATGCGATAATATCGTTTCCATCGATATTAAGCTTTGCGATAATCTGGAAGTTGCTGCGCCATACAGTGATTCCGCCGTTTTTCAAAGGCTCGGAATATATCATTGAAAGAGCCTTTTCAGCTTTGTCGGAATACCCTTCTGAAAGGGTAATGACACCTGCGCTGAGACATCCCTTATGATAATACATTATTATGTCATCGATGCCGTTTCTGCCGCGAAGGGCTGAAATTATGCTTTCTGTTTCGCTGTCAAAGCCCAGCAGTGTTGGGGTAAGAGCGAGGGAGACCTCGGAAGAGAATCTCTCGCCCCATTCAACCGAAGCAAAGTATTTTGAACAGTCAAAGCTGAAATCACCGCTGAAATAATCGGTGGAAGAACGTTTTGAGGAAAGTGCATCAAGGGCCTTTATGCAGAGCTTTTCAGCAAAGGTGACTGCCTTGCCGATGCGCCTGCTGTCAGGCAGCGCCCTGTCAGAATCGGATGAAGAGGGAGTATAGTCCTCGGGAGCTGCGTTCTTTATGAAGGTCATTGCAATAAGCTCATCGAACTCGGTGCCTGCGCCGTTATAGATAATATCAAAGGCGCGCTTTTCATCCCATGCGGATTTGTACTGACGCTTGCAGATAAGGGCATCGAAAACATCTGCGACCTTTATGATCTTTGCAAACTCAGAACATTCGCCGCCTGTGATGGCGGAGGGATAACCCCTGCCGTCTGCTCTTTCGTGGTGGTGAAGGACACCGTCCACTATCTCGTCGGAAAGACCTACTGTGCGCACGATATCAGCACCGAGAGAGGGGTGAGAATTCATCTTTCTGCGGTCTTCTGCAGTAAATAGTCCGGGCTTGTTGAGGACTGCATCCTCAACGCCTATCTTTCCGATGTCGTGAAGAAGTGCAGCAAATTCAACGTCAGAAACGCGCTTTCTGTCGTAGCCAAGCCACTGGGCAATATTCCTCGAATACTGGGAAACGCGGCGGGAATGACCTGCAGTGACAGGGTCCTTGGCATCTATCATCTGTATGATCATTCTGATCATTGACATTGCCATTTCCTGCTTTTCTGCACTCTGTCGCTGAGCGGTATAGTAAACATACATGGAGAGTATGAGCGCAGTAACACTCTGAACCCAGTTGTCAGAAGGCTTTCTGTGGGTGCCGAGTACGGTGTATGTGCGGTCATTTTCACTGAAGCTTGGAAGGGGAATGACAACAAGGGTATCAACACCGTGTCTGGAAGTCAGGGACCTTGTGCGGATAATCTTGGTGCCGTTTATCTTTTCGGGAATAATTTTTTCAAAATCGACATCCCTTATAGCCTGAGCCTTTATAAGGGTAACTCCGAGGGTGAGGAAAACCCCGCTGAGGAAGGTGTGGACAAACTCCTCAAAGCTGCTGCATTCTTCAACACTCTCAAGGTCATATGTCATATGATGAAGGGTCTCGATGGGGAGTGAGCTGACCTGCCACTCGTGAGAGGTGCGCCGCAGATTTATGACAAGACAGAGCAGATATGCGATAATAATGCTCAGAAGAGGTGTTACCATGGGGAGATAACATATTCCTGACGTAAAGAGAATCCTTGAAGCTGCAGCCCAGCAGATGCCGAATATTATCATGGGCAGCCAGTTGAGACGTGGGGACAATCTGACTGTGATAAGCGCACTTATAAGGAAAAGCAGTGCGCAGATAATGCCTTCGGTCAGGTGCGCAAGTCTCTGGGGAGAAAAACCGCGAAGGACGGTATAATAGCTGTCGACGAGGAATTTTGTACCGATAACGCGGGTGGAAAGCTCCTTGCTTACGCCTTCGTCGGTTATCCTGAAATCAGGAGCAAAGACGATATCCTCATAGCCTGCAACAGTGCCGCCGATAAAGACATAGGCATCATCAAACAGCCCTTCGGCGTATCTGCCTGTATATACATCGTAAAGGTCGATGACGGGAACATCAAAGCTGTGTTTTACGGGGACTCGGTAGAAGAATCCCTCGTCATCAACGCTCATTGAAATCCTTTTTCCCTCCGGGGAGAGAATTGAATATTGGCTGCGTCCGTTGAAATCTATCTTATAGCCCAGTTCTGTAAGTGCTGCGCCAATAAGGGTCATACCTGAGTGGGTGTCGCTGTTGAGGTAAAGCTTATAGCGCCTGCTGACAGCATCGCTGCTCTTTTCGTCAAACTCGATTGCGTAGCCTATACGGGCGCCGGAATCCAGCAGAGTGCCGGTGGGGACCTCAGACTCAGAACGGGGGAGAATGACATTTCCGTGTTCCCTGATGGCGCTTGCAAAATCGGCATCTGTCTGCTCGTCCTCAGAAGGGCTCGAAAAAAGAATATCGAATACAACAAGGTCAGACTTTGAAAGGTCTTCGCGAAGAAGCTTTGTATAGTAGCTTCTGTCGATTGGCCAGCCTGTATCCTCAGGCAGATTATCAAGAGTGTTGTCGGTACACATGATGATAACTGCCTTGTGCTCGGCAGAGGGGGCTTCATAGGCTGCAAGAATATTGCTGCTCAGAGCAAACTGCTCAAGCCCGTCGGTTATTTTGCCTGTTCCTGAAATCAGACCTATAATAAGGGCTGCAACAATAAATATCATTTCCGATGAACGCAGAGCGGACAGCAGCTTTTTTGCAGAACCTCCGTTTTCAATCCTGTTATGTTTCATATATGTGAATGTGCCGATAATGCACACCTTTCTGAAGTTTCGATGTAATATTGCTTATCAGATAAATTAATATATGTAACTTTTTCACAAAAAATTATAACACACAAAGGTAAAAATGTCAAGTAGATACATTTTTATCACATAATTATGACATAAAAGAAAAAGAACTCTGCAGTAAAGCAGAGTTCTTTCGATTCTTATTTTTTAAACCCGTTGAACCAGGCACGGTCTGAAAAAGGTTTCTTTACGGGCGGTTTGGAAGCGCTTTCCGCAATTCCCACAGGCAGTACGCAGACAAGGTCATAGTCATCAGGTACACAGAGTCTGTCTGCAAGCTTTCTGCCGATATTGTCTGTGTCTGTGATATGCCCCTCATACCAGCAGCTGTCATAGCCGAGGGCTTTTATTGCAAGGAGCATGTTTTCGATAGCTGCGCAGTAGTCGTGGATATAATAGGTTCTGTCGCGGTAGGCGATTATCTTCTGAGTAAGGACGCAGATAAAAGCCGGGGCAGTCTCTGCGATGGGAGGGTCAATAAGCGCCTTCAGCTCCCGAAGCAGCTCAGGGTCATCAACAGCAATAAGGCTTGTTGTCTGTCTGTTGCAGCCTGAAGGGGCGGACAGACCTGCTTCCATGATTCTGACGAGGTCCTCGCGGGGGACAGGTATATCCATGTATTTTCCTCTGTAACTGTGTCTTGAACTGATGATATTGAGTATATCTGACATTTCTATCTCCTTATTCATAGTCCCTGTAGCAGTCAGCCCACTTACCGCCGTTTTCGCGGTGGAGCTCTTCGGTAAGGTGGAACCAGCGCATGGTGTCGTTGTTTTCGGGGTAAAACTCAAAGAACTCACCGTTATAGAAGGTGTAGAACCGTGTTATATCGGTACACATTCCGTAGGTGGGAACAGAGCTTGTGGGAAGTTTGAAGGTGAGGGGCTGTCCGTTGTTTGTGCCTTCAAATACAAGCCCGCTCCTCGAAAGGGTAAGGGTGCCTTCGCCTGTAATGACTGAAGTTTCCTGGTTTTTCAGGTACTCATACTTTGGCAAGGTGCCGAGTTTTACACGCTCAGAGAAGGAGAAATCGGGGTTTTGGACCTCTTCTCTGGCTCTGTCGCGCTCAAGCTTGTACCAATGGTGAATTGCAGGAGGGATAACGCACTCGGAATCAAGAGGGATAATATCGTAATACTCGTTTACTTCGGCGCCGTTGCCGCATTCTGAGCATTTTATTATATTGCCCTCGGTTTTCATGGTATAAAGTGCGCCGCATTTTGGGCAGAGGTAGAGCATATCGCCGAGATTCTTAGCCATTTCGCCATTGCCCTTATAGGATACCCGCTCGGTGAGATTCCAGCTGTAGTCATTATGGTAAAGGGCTTCGTTCATTCTGTCCTGAATCTCATCAGCGGTCATGCTTTTAAGGTCATCAGGGGTAAAAAGCTTATCGACGGTGACTTCCACCTTGCCGGGGCGCTCGTCGAGGCAGTGCTTGGTGTTTGTAAGATAGCCGCCTTTGATTTTGGTATAATAGACAGTAACTCCAAGACTCTTGAGCAGCTTTCCGCCGCCGAGGGCGCAGGGCTGGTTGGAGCCTGAAATTGAGCTCATTCCCTCAGGCATGAAGCAGACATTTCCGCCTGCGGCGATAATGCGCTTGACCTCCTTTATCGTATGGATATCGGGGGTGAAATTGCGCTTGGGGATAGCCTGAGCAAGACCGAAAATGAACTTCAGATGAGAACGGAAAAACTCATTGTAGCCTACTACATAGTTAAGTCTCTTGGGCAGACAGGCAGGAGCAGTATAGAGATAGTCAACACGGGAAGCATGGTTGCTTATAAGCACAAAGGGGTTCTTATCCTTGCCGGGTCTTGCTTTATATATAAACTTCAAGCCAAGCTTTTTCCTGCACATCGCATAATAAACCCTGATAATGGCGTTATAAAGAAATGCATTGGGTCTTTTATAATGCTTTCGTTCAATCTTTTCCTGTAATGTAAGTCTTTTAGCCATATTTTTACACCTTACCTTATATTGATACTGTTATTTTATTATCCCTCCGATTCAATGTCAAGGCGAAGGTGATTAGATAGCATAAGAAGGGGTAATAATCCCCTTACGGAGGTGTTGTGAATGGGTAGAAGAACAGTTGCAGTTTTCTGCGTTTACATTATTCTGTCGCTGCTGCTTACATGGTGGCTTATGAAGGTTACCTTCTCTGATGAATATATCGAAGCAGGCACTGCGAGGGGGTATTATACCCTTACTGTATATACTTCGAGGGGCAGGATATATGACAGGAATCTTAACATAATCGCAGGGGGAGCATCGGAATACAGGGCTGTGATTACCCCTGACGCGGATACCGCAGCAATTCTTCTTGAGCATTTTGACAGCAGCAGCCTTTCGGGGCTTGAAGAAAAGCTCAGGGGCGGCAGACCATTCGTTATAGAAGTCGGCAGCAGGGATATTGACGGCGAAGGAATAGAGCTTATAAAATGCATAAAACGCTATGGCACAGAATCTCTGGCACCGCATATAGTCGGATATCTTGACGGCAGCGGAAAGGGCGC
This sequence comes from Acutalibacteraceae bacterium, assembly GCA_045604945.1. Taxonomy (GTDB): domain Bacteria; phylum Bacillota; class Clostridia; order Oscillospirales; family Acutalibacteraceae; genus JAISGQ01. The sequence continues at coordinate 2,867 of JAZUPA010000181.1, read as the reverse complement.
GTTCGGCATTGAGAAGGCGTATGATGAGCTGCTGGGCAGTTATGAGGGAAGTTACAAGGTCACCTGCAGGGTAAATGCGCTTGGAAACAGACTGGGAGACGATTATCAGGTGCGGGATACAACCGATATTTCTGCAGGCGGTGTGGTGCTGACAATTGACAGTGGAATACAGATTATCGCTCAGCGGGCGGCGGAGGAATATCTTGAATCGGGAGTTATTGTAATAATGGACCCGAAAACAGGCGAGATACTTGCCTGCGTATCAACCCCCTCCTTTGACCAGAACGATATTTCGGCATATCTTGACAGAGAAAATTCTCCGCTTCTGAACAAAGCCTTCTCATCCTATGACGTAGGCTCTGTTTTCAAGCTTGTGGTGGCGGCTGCGGCGCTTGAAAAGGGCATGGAGGATTTTACAAACGACTGTCGGGGACAGTGCTCGGTGGGCAATAAGATATTCAGATGCAGCAGTGCAGAGGGACACGGAGAGCTATGCATGGAGCAGGCGGTGGCTTACTCCTGCAACACATATTTTGTTGCACTGGCTCAGCAGCTCGGGTACGAGCCGATACTGGAAAAAGCCCGTATTCTGGGCTTCGGGAGTGCTGCGGAGCTGGGGAGGGAATACTTTACAGGCAGTGGGAATCTGCCTGCAGAGGAAGAATTGATGCTCCCTGCAGGGCTTGCCAATTTTTCCTTTGGGCAGGGCTCACTCATGGCAAATCCTGTGCAGATAGCGTCCCTTGTTGCATGTATTGCAAACGATGGAGTGTATATTCAGCCATCCATCGTAAAATGTACAGTGAATTCGAATATGGAAGAAACGGGCAGATGGACTGCTGACTATTCCTGTCAGGCTATAGAAAGGGAGGCTGCAGAAAAGCTCAGAGGATATATGGAGAGCGTGATGCTTTACGGCACAGGCAGAAGTGTATCAAACAGATTTGTTTCGACCGCAGCCAAAAGCGGCACTGCGGAAACGGGCATAAGAAAAGAGGGCAGAGCAGTCACTCGTGGTTGGTTTGCAGGATATTTCCCTGCGGAAAATCCGAAATTTGTATGCGTTGTAATGGAGGAGGATGCACAGTCAGGTACAGTCAGTGCAGGCCCCTGCTTTTCCTGTCTCGCCCAGCGTCTGACGGCTATTTATGGCAAGTAGCATAAAAACAACCCTGCTTTCGTGATTTAAATTGATAATGAAAGTTGTTGAAATGTATGAAAATGAGTGATATAATAATCTCCATTAAATCTATGGCGGTTGTTGTATGAATACTTCAGATCTCGGAAAATTTATAATTATCTGCGGCCATTACGGCTGCGGAAAAACCAATTTCGCATTGAATCTTGCAGCTGAAAGAGCTGCAATGGGTGAGAAGGTAACCCTTGTCGATATGGATATAGTCAATCCCTATTTCCGTTCAAGCGATTACCCTGAGTTCCTGTCTGAGCGCGGAATAGAGCTTATCGCTCCGAATTTCGCCCATTCAAATGTTGATCTTCCGTCTCTGCCTGCAAGGATGTCTTCTGTATTCGAAAGCAAGGATACGGTAATAATCGATGTGGGCGGCGATGATGACGGCTCAACTGCTCTGGGCAGATTCAACAGGCAGATGTCGGATGTTCCATATCAGATGCTCTATGTAGTAAACAGGTATCGTGATCTTGAGAACAATCCCGAAAACTCCGCACAGCTGCTCAGAGAGATCGAGTATACATCGAGACTCAGGGCTACAGCAGTGGTCAGCAATGCTCATCTATGCGGAGAAACCGCACCGCAGCACATTATCGAAGGGGCTGAGTATGCCCGCAAAACTGCTGAAATACTCGGCTTGCCCATGATAATGACCACCTGCGAGAAGAAATTCGTTTCAGAGGTGTCTGAGAGGGTGGAGGATATCTACCCCATAGATATAATAGTAACTAAACCTTGGGAAACCGAGGAATGATAAAGGGAGGTTAAGTAATGCCCGGAATTACAGTTAATCAGGCGGTTTGCAAAGGCTGTGAGCTTTGCGTGAATGCTTGCCCGAAGAAGATCATTGCGCTTGATAAGGAAGTTATCAATGCAAAGGGTTATCACCCCGCAAAAATGACCGCTCCTGAGCAGTGCATCGGTTGCGCAATGTGTGCAATGATGTGCCCTGATGTAGCGATTACAGTAGAGAGATAACAGGAAAGGAAGAATTACAATGGCAGACAAAGTTCTGATGAAAGGTAACGAAGCTCTTGCTGAAGCTGCTATCCAGGCAGGCTGCAAGCACTTTTTCGGTTATCCGATAACTCCGCAGACTGAGGTTGCGGCTTACATGGCAAAAATGATGCCCAAGCTCGGCGGTACATATCTTCAGGCAGAATCTGAGGTTGCAGCTATAAACATGGTTTACGGTGCTGCTTCCGCAGGTGTTCGTGCAATGACATCATCCTCTTCGCCCGGAATAAGCCTTAAGAGCGAAGGTATTTCTTATCTCGCAGGTGCTGATCTGCCTTGCTTGATCATCAATGTTCAGCGCGGCGGCCCCGGCCTCGGCGGCATCCAGCCATCTCAGGCTGACTACTGGCAGGCAACCAAGGCTAACGGTCACGGTGACTTCCAGATTCTGGTTTTCGCACCTTCCACCGTTCAGGAAATGGTTGACCTTGTTGCAGGCGCATTTGACCTTGCTGACAAGTACAGAATGCCCGCAATGATCCTTGCTGACGGTATGCTCGGTCAGATGATGGAGCCTGTTGAGATCAAGGAATCCAACGTTGAGCTGCCCGAGAAGACATGGGCTACCAACGGTCATAAGAACGGCAGAAAGAAGAATGTCATCAACTCCCTCTATATCCAGCCCGATGAGCTTGAGAAGCTTATCATCGAGAGATAT
>JAZUPA010000180.1:0-23878 GCA_045604945.1 Acutalibacteraceae bacterium | reverse complement strand
AGGTGGAGAGCAATGGGAAGACCGGTCTCATCAGCAGCTGCCTTGACCATATTTACAAGGTAAGCGGGACGAGCATACTTGCGAGCGCCAACGGAGCACTGGAGAATAACGGGAGCCTTGGGCTCTGCGCAGGCATCGGTGATACCCTGAACGATCTCCATGTTGTTTACGTTGAATGCGCCGATTGCGTAGCCGCCCTCATAAGCAGCCTTGAACATTTCTTTTGTGTTTACCAAAGGCATTTCTTTCACACTCCAAATAATATTTTGGTGACGCCTTATATTATAACCTAATATTGACAATATTTCAACAATCAAAACTACGAAAGTAGCTTGTAAGGTTAGGAAAATATGACGGATAAGAAGATGGAATTTTGTCTATAAAGACAAAATCTGAATCTGTTTTTGTTATTGATTTTAATTTCAAGTAGTGTATAATATAATAAAATGAGGTTTGAGAGGGGGAGAGCGGAAATGGCAAGAATATATAAAAAGGTTCCTGTTCATGTAGCAAGGGTCAGAAAAACTGAACCTGCTCCGAGAAAGAGCACGGAAACAGTCGGTTATCTTCAGAAGGTTACCCATGTCCGCTCTGAGCTCGGTGACGGTCAGTATATTGTGACCTACTACTTCCGCAAGGGACCCTACGGTGAATATGTGGCGGAGGATTACAGAAGCGCCACTCATTTCGAGCGGGCTGTGTATGACGAGAACAACACCTTCATCGGCAGCACAATAGGCACTATAAACGATAAGGTAAGATGGTAATTCAAAAGCCATCATACAGTTTCGTACTGTATGATGGCTTTTCTTATTTTTTCATAAGTTCCAGAGTCTCATCAATGGAGATGCATCGAGCGTAGCGGTTCTTCCACATAAATTCGTTATAGTATCTGTAACTCTCCGCCGCAGACATGAATGCATTATCAAAGGTAGAGTTGGCAAAAGCTGGAACTATTATCTCAAATCCGTATTCAAAGCCGCATTTCACCGTTGCATCGATGCAATAATCGGTCTGAAGCCCTGCGACTATGAGCGTGTCCTCGTCGTTTGAATCAAGATATTGCAGAAGCCCCGTGTCTCTGAATGGGCTGTTGACGGTCTTGTCGACAATCTTTTCGCCATCGAGAGGACGGAAACGTTCATAAATTTCAAATCCCTCAGTGCCTTTTGTAAGAGGTTTGCCCTCGCCGTCATCGTGACGGATGAAAATCACTTCAATATCATTTTCTCTTGCGGTGCGAATGAGAGCTTCTACATTGCTGACAAAATCCTCAAACCGGTACAACTTGTCTGTCGTAATGAGCTTCTGCGCATCGACCACCAGAAGAACCATAATGTCACCCCTTAATAATCCTGCTCATATTATAGCACGATATAAAAATACTGCAATAACCCAAAAGGGACAGCCTTGCGGCTGTCCCTTTTGGGTTTTGAAAAGAGTATATTGGGGATAAAGACGTAATCTGTTTTGGGGTCAGCCTTTAAGCGGTCTTATCGATAAGGCTGACGGTGACATCGAAGGACTCGGCGAAGCCGTCGGTAAAACGGGTGATCGTAACAGTAAAATCATCGCCGATCTCGCGCTTGTTAAGAAGTACCGAAAGTGCTGATGTGGATGTGATCTCAGCGCCCTCAGCGCCGGTAATTATATCATAAACCCTGACATCGGTTCCGTTAAAGGAAGAAGTATCGGGAATACCGACAATTACAAGACCGCCGGGAATTCCGTACATCTGAGCGGTGGAGGTATCCAGAGCGGAAACGATTACACCGAGACCTGCATTGGAAGTTCCTGCATCTTCAATATAAATATCGGAATCCGAAGCATTGTCATTTTCTTCGCTGTCGGAGCCATCATCGGGAGTGAGGAAGAAATCTCCGTCATAAGGGAATGTAACGCTTCCGTGAGAATCAGAACCGGGAGCAAAAACAAAGTTGTATGCATAAACGCACATACATACACAGGAGAACAGGAAGGCAATGCTGCCGACAATTCCGAAGAACCATGAAAACAGGCGCTTTCCGACGCTTTTTCTTGGTTTGCCGCCGAACTTGCCGCTGCTTCTGATAAGTGATTCCACATACTCGCGGGTAACAACGCCGTAGGATGTGACGATCTTATCGTTGGAGCTCTCCGAGGGAACAGAATCGGTCTGCGGAATATCGTGTGCAGTGTCGGGGAGCTGCTCCTGAAGATCGGTGCCGTGGTTCTGCTCCATACGCAGCCTCCTTGATCATCTTTGACAATAATAATATAAAAATGTGTTCGCTGTGTGAACAAAATGAAAAAATAATGTCAGCTGAAAGAGAAATATTTTCATATTCCCCGCTGCTTACAAATATATTATACAACAACATTGTTTAATTAGTCAAGGGGGAGCGAAAATGTCGCAAAAAAACAATTTGATTCTGGAATATCTGGCAAGTGCTCTGTGGGGACCTGCGACTGTTGCGCTGATAATGGCAGTGGGCATAATATACACGGTAAAAACAAATGCATTTCAGATAAGGCACTGCAGAAGATGGCTCGGAGCAACAATAGGTGCGGTATTCAGAAAAGGTAATGCGGTAAAAGCAGAGGACGGAAAATCCTTATCCCAGTTTCAGAGCCTGACGGTAGCCCTGGCAGGCACACTGGGAACGGGAAATATTGTCGGGGTGGCGACAGCCCTGACCATAGGCGGTGCAGGCTCGATATTCTGGATGCTGGTAAGCTCTGTTTTCAGCATGATAATCTGCTACGGCGAGAATGTTCTGGGCATACTGTACAGGCGCAGGACACAAAGCGGAGAATGGGCAGGCGGTCCCATGCAGTACATGGAGTACGGACTGGGCAGCAGATGGCTTGCGGTGATTTTTGCTGCGGCATGCACCCTTGCAGCCCTTGGTATGGGCAATATGGTTCAGATAAACGCACTGTCGGAATCGGCAAGGGAAAGCATGGGGCTGCAGCCGCTGCTGACAGGACTGATAGTGGCTGCGGTTGTGGGAGCGGTGATTTTCGGAGGTATAAAGCGAGCGGCATTTCTTACCGAAAGACTCATACCTGTGATATCGATTGCATACATGACCGCCTGCGTGATTGTGATAGCCGCCAACGCAGAGCAGATACCGCAGGCATTGTCCGATATAGTAACAGGAGCCTTTGACCCGAAAAGTGCCGCAGGGGGAGTGCTTGGCGCGATGCTCATAGGCGTGCGCAGGGGAGTAGCCTCCAACGAGGCAGGGCTCGGCGGTTCTGTTATGGTACACAGCTGCGCTGAGGTAGAGCACCCTGTTATTCAGGGGATGTGGGGAATATTCGAGGTCTTTGCGGATACAGTGGTATTCTGCACTCTTACAGCCCTCACCATCCTCACCAGCGGAGCCCTCAAGACAGGTCTCGACGGAGCGCTGCTGTCTGCAGCGGCATTTGAATCGGTGCTGGGAAAGGCGGGGGGAGTTTTTCTGACCGTGGCAATTGCACTGTTTGCATTTTCCACTATGATAGGCTGGAGCTGCTACGGAGAAAAAAGCTTTACATATATATTCGGAGAAAAACACACCGTAATATATCGCATTGTGTTTATTGCATCCGCAGTCCTTGGCAGCGTAATGGAGCTGTCCGCAGTGTGGAGTGTCGCTGATATACTCAATGCGGTAATGGCTTTTCCCAATCTTGCCGCCCTCATTATTCTGGCACCGAAGGTAAGCCGATCCACAGAAGAATATCTGGCACAATGATTCTTTGCCCTGCAAAAAATTTTTGCAGGGCGCTTTTTTATATTGACAAAATTGAAAAGTCATGCTATCATACATTTAACAGTTAAGTTAAATGTTAAATGAGGTGATAAATTTGTCAATACACAACACTCTCAAAGCGCTGTCCGACCCTGTCAGGCGGGAAATACTCAATCGCCTGAAAAAGGGCAGAATGTCAGCAGGAGAGATAACCGACTGCTTTGACATTACTGCAGCAGCAATTTCCCGACACCTATCGGTACTGAAGGAAGCAGACCTGATAAGGGATACAAGGGAAGGAAAATTCATCTTCTATGAGCTCAACGCCTCGGTGCTTGAGGAAATAATGCTCTGGATAACAGATCTGAAAGGGGATAAAGAAAATGATTAAGAAAAATCTTGGTAAGCTCATCATCGCAACGATCATAATACTCCTGCCCATGGTCGCAGGTATTATTCTGTGGGATAAGCTGCCCGACACCATGACAACCCACTTTGGCGCATCAGGCAAGGCAGACGGATTTTCCTCAAAAGCATTTGCTGTCTTCGGCCTGCCTCTCATACTTGCCGCACTGCAGTGGCTGGGGCTTATAGTCACCGACAAGGATCCGAAAAACAAGGAACAGAGCCCGAAGGCAATAAATATGGGTATATGGATAATTCCCGTATTGTCCATAGTGGTGAATGCAGTGATATATGCCATATCGCTGGATATAGAGTTTAAAATGGAGAAAATCATGCCTTTGATACTCGGTCTGGGCTTTATACTCATCGGAAACTATCTTCCCAAGTGCAAGCAGAACAGCACAATGGGAATCAAGATCTCATGGACTCTTGCAGATGAGGAAAACTGGAACAAGACCCACAGAGTTGCAGGAATAACATGGGTCATAGGCGGCATCGTGATGCTTGCAGGGGTGTTCCTGCCCATTGAAGTATATCTCATAGCTTTCATTCCCGTCATGCTTCTCATGTGCCTGATCCCCACGGTCTATTCTTATTCCCTCTACAAAAAGAAGGGCAATAAGGAAGAAGTAAAGGCGGCACTGAAGGAAGTCAGAAAGAATAACAGAGTCGGAGTTATTATAACCGCAACAGTCGTTCCTCTGATACTGGCTCTTGTGGCGGTGCTGATGCTCACAGGAGATGTCAATGTTGAACTGGGCGAAGAAAGCTTTGAGGTAAAAGCCACATACTGGGAAGACATCGAGGTCGTTTATGATGACATCGACAGCATCGAATACAGGGAAAGCTGCGACGGGATCCGTGCCTATGGCTATGCAAGCGCAAGGCTTTTGCTCGGCATATTTGAGAACGATGAGTTCGGTAAATACACGCGCTGCACCTACACAGGAAACAAGCCCTGCATTGTCCTGACAGCCGACGAAGATGTGCTTGTCATCGGACTTGAAAGCAGCGAAGAGACAAAAGAACTTTACGAAGCTCTTTCCGAAAAGATAAACTGAAAAAGAACTGACCCCGTTTCGGGGTCAGTTCTTTTTATAGATAATTATTTAATTGCAGACTTATTTGTTTGCAGTGATGAAGTCAACAAGAGCACCAACGGTCTTGATGTTCTCAACCTCGTGATCGGGGACTTCAAACTCAAACTCATCCTCGATGGACATGATGAGGTCTACAACGTCGAGGGAATCAGCACCGAGATCCTCCTGAATGTTGGTTTCAGTGGTGATGGAGTCCTCCTCAACATCAAACTGCTCGGCAAGGATAGCCTTTACCTTCTCGAATACCATGCTTCGCACCTCCTTATCAGGTCAAAATTATATTCGATACTTACCGCGTTATTTGCGGTGGTATATACCGATAATGAAATCTTATAGGCAATTTATCTCTTTGTCAATAGAATAAATGATATTATTTATATTTTGTTCTCATTTTTCTGATTTGCCATATTAGTTGAGTTTGCCCTCGGTTTTCATCATATCAGCGATAGCAATAGCGACTGCAGCCTCGATTGCAGGCAGTGCGCGGGGTACGATGCAGGGGTCGTGTCTGCCGCCGATGGCGAGCATTGTTTCCTGCTTTTCGCGCAGGTCGATTGTCTGCTGCTTCTGAGAGATTGAGGGGGTGGGCTTGACGGCAGCACGCATGATAATGGGCATGCCGTTTGTAATTCCGCCGAGAATACCGCCGCAGTTGTTGGTAAGAGTAATAACATTTTCGCCGTCGAGAGCGAAGGGGTCGTTGCACTCGCTGCCGCGCATGCGGGTTACATTAAAGCCTGCGCCGAATTCAACACCCTTTACGGCAGGAACACCGAATACGATGGAGGAGAGAACATTCTCAACACCGCCGAACATAGGCTCACCGACACCTGCAGGAACGCCTGTCACGGCGATCTCAACCATGCCGCCCACGCTGTCGAGGGATTCCTTTGCCTCTATGATCACTTTACGCATCTGCTCTTCCTTTGTTTCGTCAACAAGGGCAAAATAATTTCTGCCAAGCTCAGAAAGAAGCTTTGCGTTGACCTTTACAGGGTCGAAGGGTCTGTCATATACATTGCCGATGGCGTAGATATGACCGCCTATGGTTATGCCGCGCTTTGCGAGAATCTGCCTGCAGACAGCCCCTGCAAAGGTCAGAGGAGCGGTAAGTCTGCCTGAAAAATGACCGCCGCCGCGAACATCGTTATAGCCGTTATAGTGGACAGCGCCTGTATAGTCCGCATGGCCGGGACGGGGAAGACGTGCCAGCTTTTCATAGTCCACCGAGCGCATATTTGCGTTTTCGATGACAGCGCAGAGAGGTGCGCCGGTAGTGACACCGTTGAGGATGCCTGAGCAGATCTCGGGAAGATCCTGCTCCTTGCGGGGGGTTGCGGTGTTGTCGTTGCCGGGCGCACGGCGGCTCATCTGGAACTGAAGCTCCTCCATGTCGAGCTTTTCGCCTGCGGGAAGTCCGTCAATGACCACACCGATGCCGATGCCGTGGCTTTCGCCGAATATTGAGATTTTAATGCTGCTGCCCCAAGTTGATGACATATTATATACACCTTCCGTGAGAAATATACTGTAATGCGTGAAAACATTATAGCATATTAATTCCCCGTTGCAAGACAAAAAGAGCCGGGACTTCCCGACTCTTTTGTGAATTTATTGATTCTTTGCTGACTTCAGGCTTCTGAACTGTGCCTGATACAGCTCGTAATACTGACCCTTCTTTGCGATAAGCTCATCGTGGCTTCCCGATTCCTGAATACAGCCGTGGTCAATTACAAATATGCGGTCTGCCTTCTTGATGGTGGAAAGACGATGTGCAATGACAAAGGAGGTTCTTCCCCTGAGCATGTTTTCAATACCCTCCTGAACCAGCATTTCGGTGTGGGTATCTATGCTGGAGGTAGCCTCATCGAGGATGAGGATTCGGGGCTTTGAGACCATGGTTCGGGCAAACGCCAGAAGCTGCTTCTGACCGGAGGAAAGGGTGGAGCCTCCGTCAGTAAGCTCGGTGTCGTAGCCCTTTTCAAGCTGCATGATAAAGTCGTGAGCATTGACGGATTTTGCAGCAGCGATGATCTCTTCTTCCGTTGCGTCGAGCTTTCCGTAGCGGATGTTATCCCTGACGGTGCCTGAGAAATGGAAGTTTTCCTGGGTCATAACGCCCATCTGCTCACGAAGGCTTGCCAGGGAAACATCCTTTACATCGTGACCGTCAACAAGGATTCTGCCTTCGACAGCATCGTAAAAGCGGCTGACAAGGTTTACAACGGTAGTCTTGCCTGCTCCCGTGGGTCCTACCAGTGCGATGGTCTCGCCGGGCTTTGCGGTGAAGCTTACATTGTGCAGCACCTGAGTTTCAATATCATCAGCATAAGCAAAGGATACGTTTTCAAAGGTGACCTCGCCCTCGATTTCGGGGAGGATACCGACGTCTTCTCTGTCATAAAGCTCAGGCTCGGTGTCCATGATTTCAAAAACACGCTCTGCTGCGGATATGTTTGTAATAAGCTGATTATAGAAGCTTGCAAGGTTTCTGATGGGTGACCAGAACATGCTGAGGTAGAAGGCGAATGCAACAATGGTGCCCGATTCGGCAGTGCTGTCGATGCCGCACCAGCGGATAGCAGCAAAATAGAGAAGGAAGGTTGCGGCAGCGGTGCAGATATCAACAGAGGGACCGAACATATCATTGATGCGCACAGCGCTTATGAATGTGTCGCAGTGCTCGTCGGTGAGCATTTCGAAATCCTTCATGGATTCCTTCTCTGCGGAGAAGGACTGAACCACCTTCATACCTGAAAGGTCCTCGTGGAGGAATGCATTGAGGTTTGAAGATTTCTTTCGGTGCTTCTGCCAGCGCTTGTGAGAGACACGCTGGATAATGACCATGACAGTGCCGAGCACAGGCACCATCACAAGGGCGGCAACAGCCATTATCGGGTCGAGAATGAACATGATGACCGCAACGGCGATGATTTTGATAAAATCAGGCAGGAATGTGATGACGGCGTTGTTGAGAACATCCTTCAGGCTGTTTACATCGCCGATTATACGGGCAAGGATCTTGCCTGTGGGACGGCTGTCGAAGAATCCGAAGCCGAGGGTCTGAATGTGATTGTAAAGATTTTCGCGGATAGTAACAAGAATACGGTTTGTCATTATCTGCATTATCTTCATTCTGCACTTGAGTGCGATGAGATAATAGATGTACATGGCAAAAGCTATGCCTGCAAGAACAAGCAGTCCCTGCCAGTCGCCTTTGGTGAGATTTACATTTATTGCCTGCTGAATGATAAGGGGATTTATCAGCGTAACAGCAATGATTGTGCCTGTAAGAAGCAGTGCAGCAGCTATCTGCTTTTTATATTCGAGAAGATACTTGAACAGTCGGATAAGCGTGTCTTTTTTGAGCACTTCCTTCTGTTCTTCATCCTCGCGGAACGAGTTGATAGACATCAGGCGTCACTCCTTTCTACCATATCCTCCTCGGTGTTGTACTGTGCGACATAGGTTCTGAAATACATGCCGCGCTTCTTCATAAGCTCACTGTGAGTGCCGCGCTCGGCAATGCTGCCGTTGTCAAGAACAATGATTTCGTCAGCATCCTTTACTGCGCTGATTCGGTGAGCAACGATAATCTTCGAGCAGCCGCTGAGCTTGTCGAGGGACTGCTGGATTTCATATTCGGTTTCCATATCGAGTGCGCTTGTAGCGTCATCCAGAATAAGGATCTTCGGCTTCTTTGCAAGAGCTCTGGCGATGCTTATTCTCTGCTTCTGACCGCCGGAAAGTCCCACGCCGCGCTCGCCGATAACAGTATCGTAGCGCTCGGTGAGCTTGTCGATGAATTCCGCAGCACCTGCATCTCTTGCGGCAATTTCCATCTCCTCCTGAGTAAGCTTGCCGTCAGAGCCAAGCTTTATGTTCTCGGCGATGGTGTCGGAGAAAAGGAAAACATCCTGCATTACAGCAGCCATGCTGCTGCGGAGGGTTTTAAGTCTCAGACTGCGGATATCCACACCGTCAAGGGATATCTTGCCGTCGGTCACATCGTAGAAACGCTCGGCAAGATTGATGATTGTGGATTTGCCCGAGCCTGTCATGCCCATGATTCCGAGGGTTTTGCCCTGAGGAACAGAAAAGCTGACATTATCAAGGACTGTTTTGCCTTCGGGCTTGAAGGAGACATTCTTAAACTCCAGATCACCCCTGATTTCTGCAAGCTCCACAGGGTTTTCAGGGTCAGTGATATCAGATTCCTCGTTGAGAATAACGTTGAGCTTCTTGGCAGAAGCCAGGGAGGAAGCGATTTCGTTTGCAAGCCAGCCAAGGCACTCCATGGGCCAGATTATTTCGGTTGCATAGGTGACAAAGGCTATGAGCTTGCCCTCGTCCATATCACCGGCAATGCTGTCAAGGAAGCCGAGACTGAGATATCCTCTCTCCGAAAGGACAAGCACAGCGCCCAGCACAGCAACTACAACGGTCAGCAGAGCGCCGATGACGTTGATAAAGGGATAATACTTGCGGAAAACATCTGCAAGTACCATGCTGGTATCGTAGTACTTGCGATTCTTCTCGCGGAACTTGATTATTTCGTGAGCTTCGCGGGAGAATGCCTTGACGGTGCGTACACCTGCAAGATTTTCCTGAGCTACGGTGGTAAGCTCAGCGTTTACCTCGCTAAGATCGCTGAATGCCTTATCGAGACTTTTTTCCATTCTCAGGGCGATCACACCGACGATGACCATGAATATAACAGGAACGACGGTGAGAAGGGGACTGTAGTTTATCATACATGCAAGGGTGGTGATGGTGTGGATGACACATTCCACAGTCAGTACGCCTGCAAAGCCCAGAACAAACCACACCTTGTCAACATCGTCCTTGATGCGCGCCATAAGCTCGCCGGTGTTGGTCTTGTTGTAGTAGTTCATGGAAAGCCCCGAAACATGGGCAAACAGGTCGCGGCGCATATCTCTGCCGATATACACACCGATCTTGTCGGAGATGAACTCCTTGAAATAGTTGGCAACTGCTCTTGCTATACCCATTATAAGGATAGCAGAGAGAAGGGGCATGATGATTGCCATGCGCTCATCGAGGGTTGCGATGTCATCTGCAAGACCTTCGTTGATAATCCGCTCGGTAACCTGCGGAATAAGAGCCTTGAGACCGATGACAAATGCCAGCATGACAATGGCAAACAGATACATTGCCCAGTGTCTTTTCATATAGGAAAAGACCGTTTTTCGCTTTTTTGCCGGTTTGATCTGATTGTTCATAGTTATTACCTCCCTTGCGGCGAAGAGTTATGAAAAAAGCGCCGCAGTCACTCCGACTGCGGCGCTTTGACAGCTTATTGACGGCATAGAGACACAGTTGACGCTTTACGCCTTATATCAAAACGATTCCGTGAGCCGGACAGTATATGGTTGAGTTATGGTCAGCATTATTGATGGCTGCATTAGCGTATACGTTGTTGGTCATTGAACTCCGGCTCCTTTCGTTTGAATTTATTACCTGACGGCAACAAGGTCATAATATACGCAGCGGCGGGGTTTGTCAACAAAAAATGTGAATTTTTCTTAATTTGGTCACGCTTGAAAGCGGCAAAGCTTTTAAGTGGTAAAGTATATTTTTGTTCTTGAAATGTTTTCGACGGGTGGATATAATGCAGTTATTATATGTAATACATGGAGGACTCAGGATGAAATACATTTCTATTGTTCTTTTGATATTGATTGTGTTCAATGCAGCCGGCTGCAGAAATACAGCAAATGATATTTTCGGCAGTGACAGTTCATCATTGCCCGAAATACCTGAATTTACAGTTTCTGTTCCTTCCGCTTCGGATATGCCGGAAGATGTAGATATTCAAAAATATCTTCATTTTATTTCCACTGCAAACTATATTCTGACGGAAGAAACTTGGTATGAGGCAGAGGTGGACGGGACACAGCCTGCAGATGATACTCCGGTGATTTGTTTTAACCCGGATGGAACCGGTACAGTGTGGTTTGATGAGGGTGACGGTCATACTGCAACTGAATTCATGTATGCAGCCTCAGAAAGCTGGGTGTTCACTCTCACCGCTCTGAACCCCGAAAATTGTGAGCCGCTGGAAGACAGATGGAAGAAAATAAGAATCAGCATGGATATGTGGTTTGGTACGGATGAATATATTCTCTATATCACTCTTTTGGACGGAACCGTGTTAAAATATTACTCGGATACAGCGGAGCGTATGGAGGATGGCTCAATAAAATACAGCGACGGTACAATATCCCCTTCAGATATACGTCCGTAGTATATTCACCTGTATTGCCGCAATATTTGTGTAGACAAATCGAAAAATCGGGTATATAATACTGCTTGATTGTTACTATGAAACAGGAAGGACGTATCAATTATGAAAATGACAAAAAGACTTTCAGCCCTGCTCATGGCAGTGCTCACAGTGCTCTGCATGTTCACCATGACCGCCTGCGGAGACACCTCCTGGAGCGCAAAATACGGCGATGAGACCATCTCTGCAGGTGTATACCCCCTTGCAGTAATGATCACATATCAGAATGTTTACTCCCAGTACGGCGAGTTTGACCTGGATGCACCCATGTACACAGAGGCAGACAGAGAAGTTACAGTGGGCGAGTACATCGACGACACCGCTCTCGATACCTTCAAGTATTATGTTGCTGCAAAGGCAATGTTCGAAGAGCTCGGACTTACCTACAGCGAGAAGGACTACGATGCATGCATGGCACAGAGCAAGGCTTACTATGCAGCACAGAGCGATCTTTACAAGAGAAACGGCATCAGCGAAGCTTCCTTCAACGAATTCTTCGCAATGAACACCCTTCGCATCGGCGCACTGGCAGAGTATTATGCTGAGCAGTTTATCACCAGCACCTCTGACCTTTATCTCTCCGAGAGCGATTACAAGGATTACTTCAACGAGAAGTACATGAGAATCAACTACATGCTCTACATGGGCGTCAGCGATGAAGGCAAGTATTACACCGATACCGAGGCAACCTTCCTTGCAGAGTACGACATGCTCACCAACATTGCAAAGCAGCAGCTTGATGAGGCAGCTTTCGCAGAGCACTGCAAGAACTACAAGGACGATTATAAGGTAGGCGAGCAGCCCAGAAGAAGCGGCGAGACCAACGTTGTAATTGCAATTTCAGAAATCAGCGGCGACACCTTCCTCGGCGACATCTTCAACTTTGCAAGCGGACTTGAGATCAACGCAAGCGGCGCTACAAACCTCGGCTTCATGGACTCCATGGGCATGTATGTACCCGGCGCAGTTGCATGCCAGCGTCTTGCTCCCAGCGTAAACGAGGATGACTATGTAGAGTACAAGGGCGAAATCCGCTCCATCATGTGCTCTGAGGTTCTCTTTGAAGACCTTCTTGAGTATTACGCAGAAATCGGCGCAAAGGAAAACAACAGCACTGTCAAGGCATTCTCTGTTGAGAAGATGGATCTTGAGGGCTTCACCTCTGTAGTTCCTGCAAAATAAGTTAATAATGAAAGCCGCTGAGAAAAAGCTCAGCGGCTTTTTTATCAAAATTGCAAAAACAGTGGAAATGGAAACAGAACTGTGATATAATGATTATATATGTTATTTCGAAGGTGGTTTGCACACTATGACAAATACCTGTGCCGTAATCCTCGCAGCAGGCGAAGGAAAGCGCATGAGATCAAATAAATCGAAGGTTCTTCTGGAGGTCCAGCTCAAGCCGATGCTCGGCTGGGTCACAGATGCAATAAAGGAAGCAGGAATAGAGAACCTCTGCGTTGTAACGGGACATCGCCGTGAGCAGGTGGAGGCTTACCTTGCAGGCTCCTGCGAAACCGTTGTTCAGTCGGAAAGAAAGGGAACAGGCCACGCTGTAATGATGGCAAGGGAATTCCTTGAGCGTCATCACGGAGGACATGTGCTTATCTGCTGCGGTGACGCACCCTTCCTTGACAGCACCACGATAGCCGATGCCTTTGCTCAGCACAATGAGAATGAAGCATCAGCAACAGTAATATCCGCAGTTCTCGATGACCCCACAGGCTACGGCAGACTTATCCGCGGCAACCGCGGCGAGCTGCAGGCGATAGTCGAGCACAAGGAAGCAACAACCGAGCAGCTGGCGATTCAGGAGATAAACTCAGGCGCATACTGGTTTGAGATCGATCCCCTTCTTGAGGTGCTCGACAGTATCAAGGCATCCAGCGTAACAGGGGAATACTACCTGCCCGACGCTGTCAAGCTTCTTATCGGAGCAGGCAGAACGGTCGGAGCATTCATTGCCCAGTCTGACGATGTGGTACTGGGTGCAAATGACCCTGCACAGCTCTTTGAGCTTAACAGACTGGCAAGGGATAAGATCCTTTCCCGCCATATTTCCAACGGTGTTGCAATGCCCTGTATCGACGGCATTGTAATAAGCAACGATGTTGTCATCGGCGACAATGTAACAATTCTCCCGGGAACTATCCTCAAGGGCAAGACCGTAATAGCCGACGGCTGCCGTATAGGACCCACATCCTATATTGACAATTCCGAAATCAGTGAAAACTGTCTTGTGAGCCTTTCACAGATAAGAGAAAGCAGGATTCTTGAAAATACCGATATAGGTCCTTTTTCCGATGTCCGCCCGGGCTCTGTTATAGGTCCCGATGTACATGTGGGCAACTATGTTGAAATAAAGAACAGCAGCGTTGCTGCAGGCACAAAAATTGCGCACCACACCTACATAGGCGACAGCGATATAGGTGAGAACGTAAACTTCGGCTGCGGCTGCGTAACAGCCAACTACGACGGCGTGAACAAGAACCGCTGCGTTATCGGAGACAATGCCTTTATCGGCTCCAATGTCAATCTCATAGCTCCCGTGTCTGTCGGCAGCGGAGCTTATGTGGCAGCAGGCTCAACCATTACCGAGGATGTCCCCGAGGACGCACTGTCCATAGCCCGCGACAGACAGACAAACAAGCCTGGCTGGGCGGCGTCAAAACGAAACTGACAAATGAAATAAACAGAACTTTGCAGGGTGGGGTATCGATTACTCCGCCCCAAAACTGTCTGAGGTGATAATCATGATTCTGAAGAAAAGCCCCATTGATTTTATAGTTGTGGGTCTCGGGAACCCCGGAACAAAATACGAAAAAACACGCCATAATGCAGGATTTATGGCTATTGACAAGTTTGCGAAGAAGAACGGTGCGCGTATCGACCGTTCAAAATTCCAGGCTCTGACAGGCACCTGCACCGTAGCGGGTGCAAAGCTTCTGCTGATGAAGCCCCAGACCTTCATGAACAATTCCGGTCAGGCAGTGAGAGCGGCAATGGATTTTTACAAGCTCACACCTGACAGAGTCCTTGTCATGTTTGACGATATATCCCTGGAGCCCGGAGTCATGCGCATACGCCGCAAAGGCTCGGCAGGGGGACAGAAGGGGATGAAAAGCATAATCGAGCATTGTTCATCCGAGGAGTTTCCGCGCATAAAGATAGGAGTGGGAGCAAAACCTCATCCCGAATATGACCTGGCGGACTGGGTGCTGTCCAATTTCACCGCAGCGGAGCTTAAAAAGATTGATGAGATAACCGAGGATGCCGCTGCCGCTGCAGAGCTGATTATCAGAGGCGATATTGACGCAGCCATGAGCCGCTACAGCAGATAAACGGAGATAGAATATATGAGCTTTTTAACCTGGATGACTGACAGGCTTTCTTCCTATGGGGAACTGAAGGAGGCTGTCGAAAAGAACAGACTGCCCGCTGCAATATGCGGGCTTTCCGTCGTTCATAAGGCACATTTCATATCGTCACTCTGCGCACAGACAGGACGCAAGGCGATAGTGGTGGCAGCAGATGACCTTGAAGCGGGAAAAATCTGTGCAGACCTCTGCGCAATGGGTCTTGAGAGTGTTATTTTTCCGACCCGCGACCTTGATTTCTTCCCTCTTGAGGGCAGAAGCCACGACTTTGAGCATGCAAGGGTAAATGCGCTCAGTCGCATGCTGACAGGAGATTTCGGTGCTGTTGTGCTCTGCGCATCGGCAGCCATGCAGTTTACTCTCCCTCCCGAGCAGCTTGAGGAGAGGATGCTTATACTGAAGTCCGGTCTCGAGGTGTCCATTGACAGGTGCGCCGAAGCCCTGACCGCCGCAGGCTATGAGAGAGTATTTCAGGTTGACGGAACGGGTCAGTTTTCGGTTCGAGGAGGACTTATGGATATCTATCCTCCCGACTCACCGTACCCTGTTCGCCTTGAATTCTGGGGCGATGAAATAGACAGCATCAATTACTTTGACCTTGAATCCCAGCGCAGGACGGAGTATGTGCCTGAACTGAGCATACTTCCTGCGGTTGAACTGTCGACTACCGACTGGAATGCCCTTGCAGAGAGCATTGAAGAGGTTGCAAAATCCCTTGTTTCAAGGTCGTCCGCCCCTGCAAGAGAGCAGCTTCTCAGGGAAGCTGACGAAATAAAGAACGGCAGAAGAATTGCCTGTGTGGATAAATTTCTGCCGCTGATATGCCGCAGAGAGGCAACCGTAATGGACTACCTGCCTGATGACGGACTGATATTCGTGTCGGAGCATGTGTCTGTGCGTGAGATGGCAAAAGCCTATGAAAACTCCCTGAATGAAGAGATAAAGGCTCTTCTTCAGAACGGAACACTCTGTAAGGAGCTTTCCCGTTTTTCAATCAGCTCGTCTGAGCTTCTTGAGTGGTTTGAGAACAGAACTGTTTTCATGGATACCTTTGCAAGAAGCGCATATGATGTAAAACTCAAAACCCTTCTCAATGCCACCATGCACCAGACCTCGGTGTGGAGCGGCTCGGTGGCGATACTGAAGGAGGATCTCCATTCTTTGCTTGGCAGGGGCTTCAGCGTGGCGGTTATGGCAGGCACGAAGAAAGCCGCAATGTCACTGGCAGATTCCCTTGCGGAAGGGGATGATGCGGTAAAGGCATTCTATGCAAATTCCCCTGAGGAGCTGGCTCCGGGCTGCGCCGCAGTGCTGGAGGGAGCGTATACCTCGGGCTTTGAATATCCCGAGGCACTCTGCGCTGTCATTACATGGGGCAAAAGCAACCCGTCAAAGAAGGTTCCCGCCAGAAAATACAAGCGCGGCCTTGCCATACAGGACCTCAGTGAGCTTTCTGTGGGTGACTATATTGTACACTCAACCTACGGTATAGGCATCTTCGACGGAGTGCAGTCGCGCACCTCTGACGGAGTGACCAAGGCGTTCATGAAGATTCTGTACGCTCAGGGTGACATCATGTATATCCCCATCACCCAGCTTGATATGGTCAGCAAGTATATCGGCGGCGGTGAAGGCGGAAATGTAAAGATCACAAAGCTTGGCAGCGGAGACTGGCAGAGACAGAAGACCAGAGTAAAGAAGGCGGTAAAGGATATCGCCGCCCAGCTGACAAAGCTCTATGCAGAGCGCAAGAATGCACAGGGCGTAGCCTTTGCCGAGGATGATGACTGGCAGCGTGACTTCGAGCTGCGCTTTGAATATGACGAAACCGATGATCAGCTTCGCTGCATCGAGGAGATAAAGAAGGATATGCAGTCGCCCTCTCCCATGGACAGACTGCTCTGCGGTGACGTGGGCTTCGGAAAAACCGAGGTTGCCATGCGAGCGGTGTTCAAGTGCGTAATGTCAGGAAAACAGTGTGCAATTCTTGCACCCACGACCATTCTTGCCTGGCAGCACTACCAGACCGCGCTCAGACGTTTTGACGGATTCCCCGTCTCCATCGAGCTTCTCTCCAGATTCCGCACCCACAAGGAGCAGGAGGAGATACTCAGAAAGGTAAAGCGCGGAGAGATAGATGTAATAATCGGCACCCACAGAATTGTGCAGAAGGACGTGGAATTTTCAAACCTCGGACTTGCAATCGTCGATGAGGAGCAGCGCTTCGGTGTAGCCCAGAAGGAGCGCTTCAAGGAGATTTTCAGAGGGGTTGACATGCTGACCCTTTCCGCCACCCCCATACCCAGAACTCTGAATATGGCACTGGGCGGACTGCGTGATATTTCCGTGCTTGAGGAAGCACCACAGGACAGACATCCTGTGCAGACCTATGTGCTGGAGTATGACGAGGGTATAATTGCCGAAGCTATCCGCAAGGAGCTTCGCCGCGGCGGTCAGGTGTTCTATCTTCACAACAACGTAGGCACGATAGAGCGCACCGCAATGAAGATACAGGAGCTTGTGCCGGAAGCGGTCATAGCCGTAGCCCACGGACAGATGGGTGAGGGCGAGATGAGCAAGATATGGGCGAGACTCTGCGAGCAGGAGGCAAATGTACTTGTCTGCACCACTATAATTGAAACAGGCGTCGACGTACCTAACTGCAATACCCTGATTATTGAAAACGCCGATTGCTTCGGACTTTCCCAGCTTCACCAGATACGCGGCAGAGTGGGACGCTCCACAAGGCGAGCCTATGCCTATATGACATTCAAGCGAAACAAGGAACTTTCGGAAATAGCAACCAAGCGTCTTGACGCCATCAGAGAATTTACGGAATTCGGCTCAGGCATGAGAATAGCACTGCGCGACCTTGAGCTGCGCGGAGCGGGAAATCTGCTGGGCGGCGAGCAGTCGGGTCATATGGAAACAGTGGGTTATGAGATGTACATGAAGCTTCTCTCCGAGGCTGTCAGCGAAGAAAAGGGCGAAGCTGTTGCAGAGCCTGAGACAGACTGCAGAGTGGATCTGCATATCGATGCATTTATCCCCGAAAGCTATATTGAGCTTTTGCCAATGCGCCTTTCAATCTACCGTACCATTGCGTCGATCCGCACCGATGAAGACAGAAGCGAGGTAATTGACGAGCTTATCGACCGCTTCGGAGATCCTCCTGCAGAGGTGATAGGACTTTGCGATGTCGCGCTTATCAGAAACAAGGCTGCAGTTGCGGGAATTTCCGAAATACGGCAGATCGACGGAAACTTCGTGTTCTATTTTGCGAAAGTGGATATGCCCAGAATATCTGCAATAGCTCAGAAACTGCGCGGCAGAGTGATGTTCACTCCATCCGCAAAGCCCCACATGACCGTGCGCCCCGACAACAGACTTTCAGTTCTGGAGAACGCCGAGGCGATAATCAACACATTTATTTCCATTACTGAGTAATATTCACAATTTTGCAGTTGCATTATACGTTTAAATGGTGTATATTGTACTTGTATGATTATTTCTTTATGGAGGTGCTGCTTTTGTTAACCTCAAAAAAGGTTTTTTACCTTGTACTGATATCTATAATGCTGTTCTGCTCGGTTTTCGGATTGAGCGTACAGGGCAGCAATACCTATTTTCCTGCTGACAGTCTGATTTTCAACGGACAGACAGAGGAATCGACAGAGGGTATTGTTGCAGAGCTTTCTGATATGGGCAGCGATTCGGGTTTTGACAGCACGTCTGTAGGTGTTGATATTTCCGTCAGTGAACAGGCAACCACTACAGAGGATGAATATGTCCATAATGACAACGTGTCGATTCTGGAAACCACCACAACCACCGTTGCGACCGAATCCACAACTGAAAGTACCGATACTCAGCCTTCTGAGACATCGGGTACTGCAGGCACTTCTCAGGGAGCTGGCGGCGGAACAACAACTTCCGGGACTGCATCGACCACAGCTCCCACAACCACCGCGCCTACAACTTCCGCCACAACCACTACCCGCACCACAACCACTACAACCCGTACAACAACTACCACCACAAGAGCGACGACCACAACCACCACAAGGAGCCATAACAATACAGGCGGCATCAGCTTCTCCCTTACTTCCGGCGGCGCCACTGTCACCGAATACAGAATGTATGCAGGCTCAAGTGTAAGGCTTTACCTGAAGGTCGGCTTCGGTGATACACCTATCGCAGCCTATGATTCAGAACATTCCTACATTGCTGACAAGACCAGCACCGATGTAGGTTCGGTTGTAATCACAGCTTACAGCGTCGGTACAACATGGATTCGGGCATCCAACGCAAACGGTACCTGCTACATCAAGATCGTTGTTGATGATTTCGAATCAAGAGTAGTTTATCTCTGCAACCAGCACAGAGCGGACAGCGGTATAGCACCTCTTGAGGTCGGCGGAAGCGATCTGAAGCGTGTTGCAGATCTGCGACTTTCCGAAATCTACGTAAAGTTTGACCACTACAGACCCAACGGCACAAGATATATAACAGCATTCGACTATTACGGACTGCCTTATCTGTTTGCAGGTGAAAACCTGGCAAGAGGACAGACGACCCCTGAACAGGTAGTACAGGACTGGATGAATTCCCCCACCCACAGAGCGAATATAATGAACCCCAACTTCAGGTACTGCAGCGTAAGCATCGGTACATCGCTCTATGACGGACATATGTACACCTACTGGTCACAGCAGTTCTATACCCCGAAAAACTGAGAATGAGCAATAAAAGAGAAAAGCCGCACTTCGGTGCGGCTTTTCTCTTTTTTTATAAAACATATTCATAAACCCTGAAAACAAGCTTCCCTGTGCGCTCGTAATATTCTTCAAAGGAGCCGACAAGGGAAAAGCCCATGGAAAGATAAAGCCCTTCCGCTGCTGTGTTCCCCTCCAGAACATCCAGCTTCAGAGACCTGCATCCGCAGCTGCGGGCGCGGTCAGTAACAAATGAAATCATCTGCTTTGCAAGACCTCTGCCTGTAAAGGATGGAAGAACACCCAGAAGGTTAAGGGTGGCAGTGTCTTCACTGCAGCAGGATACAACACAGGCAGCTGTTCTGCCGTCGATGACTCCCATAAACAGGTTGCCGCCTTCGACAGCCTCGCAGAGGTCGTCATTATCGGGAAAGACATCCTTCTCCCACATAGGGGTATATGGGGAGGTGTCAATAAGCTCATGGTAAAAGCTGCGCACCGACTCATAATCATCAGGGACAGCGGCACGGATATCCATCATTCAAGCTCAGTCCAGTTCATGGAAAGGGATATATCCGCCCATCTGTTGTAATCCTTGTCAAGGCAGTAGGCGGAGTAGGGAGGGGAGTCGAGGTAGGGGATGATTGAAGGAAAATAATTGGCGGCGATATTCAGGTCATATATTCCGAAAAACTCAGGGCGTGAGAGATATTCGTCAGATTCAGTACCCGAAAGAAATCTCCATCCGCTGTCGGAATACTCTGTGGGCATGACGCGGTAGAAGGTCGTAAGCTGCCTGCCCATACAGAGAATAGTGTCGGGGATACGGCAGGTACCGCGCCCGGAAATGATGTTTCTGATTTTATCATCAGGTATTATAAATTTCTTTTCGTAAGCCATGTTATCAAGTCCTTATCTGGTTCTTATCCAGTCAAAGCGCCATATTGAGGCATTCTGAAGGTGTTTGCCGACTCCTGAAGCAGAGCGGCAGGCGAACATATCGCTCTGGGGAGCGATGCAGTACATTTCCGAAGCAAGCTGCGCGGCGTTGTCAGGATCGACACTGCCGGTAACTCTGAACTGAAGGGTTCTGCTTGAAACAAGGGCAGGCACCGCGCCGCACTCTATATACCATCTCTTGGCAACCGCTGCAAGAACATAGCCTGAGGGACATTCATTCCAGCCGCCGATGGGCAGCGAACAGAGAATATCCCAGGGTGTTGCGGTGTGGAATTTAAGGATGAGAATAACCTCGCAGTCTGCATCGGGAGCGGTAAGGACATCGGGGATGCTGCCAACGGAGCCCGAGCGGCTTTCAAAGCCTACGGTGTCAAAATTGCCGTTGCGGTCAGCTTTCAGCTGAGTCAGAAGAAGGGTGCTGTTTGCATCGAGAGCGCGGGTGCGCAGATCCTTTGTGCCGAAATCTATCAGGCTCTGAGGAGCATCGATAAAGCCGTTCTCCTGATAATCGAGCATGTCGAGGTTTGCGTAGATATTGCGGACAAGCTCATCATCGGGGAAGACGATTACGGGAGTAAAGCCAAGAACCGCTGCTTCCTTCAGCAGTTCGCCGTAACGCACAAGCACCGATTCGAAATCGTCACCGTGAAAAGCCTCGTAATCATCGCAAAGCTGAACAATAGCCCTGGCGGCATCGTCAAGCTCTATCTGCTGGGGCAAATCGGAAATATCCGTTTGTGTTGCAGGGATTTCTTCGGGGGCGGCATCTGATTTGCCGCAGGAACACCCGACAGCAGAGAGCAGAACGCAGATTATCAATAAAAAGACAGTGATTTTTTTTGCCATGTCAATCCTCCTTCTGATGAGGTCTGAAAAACCTTACCTCATCGCGCTGGGTGTAGTATACAACAAGGGGCTTGTTGCATTCCAGAGTGTAATCTATCGTGTTGAGGGTTCCCCGCGATTTTCCGTCCCATACCGCGACGATAAAATCGGCATCATCGACTATGGTGCGGTTTCTCACAAGGGGAGCAATCCTTCCGAAGGCATCATAATCGGGCAGATGCTCTGTGACGGGGAGATTATGAAGCTTTGCAAACTGAGCTGCCAGTCGGTCGACTCCTCTGGCACCGCCTGAGACAACAGCCGTTGCGTTATCGGGCAGAAGGTCGCAAAGAAGCTCATAAAAACGTTCAAAGCTCAGAGAGATATTCCTCGAGCCCACAACCGCGATTCTCACAGCACCTCACCCTTTCTTTATCTTTTTAACATTATATACAGAATAACGCCGTCTTTCAATATATAATGCCAAAATGCGCGCCGAAACATATTTTTTAAAATAACTTGCAACTTCAGTTAATATATGGTAAACTTCATAATAGGGAAATTTGGGATTCGGAGGTGAATTCCCTTGCTTATACTGTCAATAGAATCCTCCTGTGATGAAACCGCTGCAGCAGTGGTAAAAGACGGCAGAGAGCAGCTCTCGGGAGTTGTGGCTTCTCAGGTTGAGCGCCATGTGGTTTTCGGCGGAGTAGTTCCTGAGATCGCCAGCAGAATGCATACGGAATGTATCTCGGGAGTAGTAAGCGAAGCTCTCTCAAAGGCAGGAAAAACAATTGAAGATATGGATGCTGTTGCGGTCACTGCAGCTCCCGGACTTATCGGAGCGCTGCTGGTAGGCGTCAATTTTGCAAAGGGACTTGCGTTTTCTGCAAACAAACCCCTCGTTCCCGTCCATCACCTGCGCGGTCATATCGCCGCAAACTATATTGCGCATCCCGATCTGAAGCCCCCGTTCCTGTGCCTTGTGGTATCGGGCGGTCACAGCCATATAGTCAGAGTCAATGACTATACCGATATGGAAATAATCGGCAGAACGAGGGATGACGCAGCGGGAGAAGCTTTCGACAAGACAGCGCGCACCATGGGACTTCCTTACCCCGGCGGCATACACCTTGACAAGCTCGCCGAAAACGGCAATCCCAACGCATTTACCTTTACCATCCCCAGAATAAATGACGGTCCTTATGATTTCTCCTTCTCGGGAATCAAGACCGCATCCATAAACATCATGCATAATCTTGAGCAGAAGGGTCTGCCTGTACCGAAAGAGGATATGGCGGCATCCATCAGAGCAAGCGTTGTGCATATGCTGACAAGGAAATTCATTGCAGCAGCAAAGGACCTCGGTGAAAAAACTCTCGTGCTTGCAGGCGGTGTTTCAGCCAACAGGCTTCTGCGCTCCCGAATGGAAGAGCTTGCGAAGGAAAACGGCATGAAGCTTTATTATCCGCCCCTGTCCCTCTGCGGAGACAATGCAGTAATGATAGGCTCACAGGGCTATTATGAGTTCACAGCAGGCAATACTGCCGATATGAGTCTCAATGCAACGGCGGCAATGTCAATAGATAAGGCGTTCTGATGTTAAAATATACAAAAACATCTTGATAAATGCACAAACAATCTCCATGGCAAATTGTTTAAATGTTCACAAAGATAGGTTATACTATTATCAGTAAAGGAGCTGCAATATTATGTGGTTTTTCAAGAAAAAAGCAAAAAATGTCCCTGAAGAAAGGAGCACTACAACTATGACCAACAACAAGAGCATCCTCAGCTGGGTTGACGAAATGACCAAGCTGATGAAGCCGGACAACATCGTCTGGATCGACGGCAGCGAGGAGCAGATCGAAGCTCTGCGCAAGGAAGCCTGCAGCACAGGCGAACTCCTCAAGCTCAACGAGGAGAAGCTTCCCGGCTGCTACTACCACAGAACTGCTGTCAACGACGTCGCACGCGTTGAGGGCAGAACCTTCATCTGCACCCCCACCAAGGAAGAGGCAGGTCCTACCAACAACTGGATGGATCCCGCTGAGGCTTACAAGATGCTTTATGCTATCGCAGAAGGCCGCTATGCAGGCAGAACCATGTATGTAATCCCCTATTCCATGGGTCCCATCGGTTCTCCCTTCTCTAAGGTTGGTATCGAGCTTACCGACTCCATCTACGTTGTACTGAACATGGTCATCATGACCAGAGCAGGCAAGGCTGTTCTCGACGCATTCGATGAGAACTCCAACGACTGGGTACGTGGTCTCCACGCTAAGTGCGACATCGACGAAGAGAAGAGATATATCTGCCAGTTCCCCCAGGACAACACCATCATCTCCGTTAACTCCGGTTACGGCGGAAACGTTCTCCTCGGTAAGAAGTGCTTCGCTCTCAGAATCGCTTCCTATCAGGGCTGGAAGGAAGGCTGGATGGCTGAGCACATGCTCATCCTCGGCGT
>JAZUPA010000179.1:0-28407 GCA_045604945.1 Acutalibacteraceae bacterium | reverse complement strand
TCAGCGCCGAGGTAGAAATCGCTGTCAAGTCCGCTGACGGGAGCGATGGAAACTCCGCCGTAGCTTACCTTGCTGGTGGAAGATGCCGCCTGGATGCTGATGCCGTCAACATAGCCCCAGCTCTCAGCGTCGCCGATGATGGCAAAGCCGATATTGTAGCTGCTCTTTGCAGAGGAGAGGCTGATGGTGTAGGTCAGCTCCTGCCAGTTGCCCCAGCCCTCGGTTGCGGTGAAGGTGCCGATGGAACCGTTGATGATAGGTGCTACCTGGCTGCCGTCACCGAGAGACAGAATGGTCATGGTATAGGTGCCTGCGGGAAGGGATACGTTCTGAGTAACCTTGATTGCAGTGGAGCTGGTTACTGCAGAGGAGAGATAATACTTGAAGCAGTAGTCTCCGTCAACGGAGGAGAGGTAGCTGTCGTCAGCATAGGCAAACCATTCGAGGGTTGCATTGTCCCAGTAGTTGCCCGATGCTGCGCTGATGGACCAGCTGCCGCTGCTCCAGAGGTCGGATTCAAAGCCGCCGTCAGAGACATACTCTGTTGCGGCGCTTGCTCTGTAGCCGCCGATGCCTGTGACCGCTACGCTGATAATCATAAGCACAGCCAGCAGAAGGGAGAGAGCGGACTTGAAAAGGTGGTTTTTACGGGTCATTGAGAATTCATCCTTTCCTGTAAAATTTACTGCCGATTTATTTTGTACTTACATTTTACTATGGACTTTTCGGTTGCAGCAATGTACAAATTGGCACAAAGAAAGGAGCTCTTTTAAGCGAAAAAAGAATGTAAGATGTGGAAGTTGCACGTCATAAAATTGCCGATATTAAGCGTTTTGCACATGATACTGTTGCACCTGCACAAGCGATTGCGCAAAATCGGGCTGATTTTTCCAAAAAAGAAATCGTTTAACTTGAAAATCCGCCGTAAAAATTAAACGTTTAATCTGAAAATCCCATAATAGTCCCGATTATTTATCAGCGTGGTAATAGGGTAAAATGCGCAAAGCGGTGCGCAAAAAAACGGCATTTTGCAGCGCAAATGCGTAACAAAATGCCGTATGTGATTATTCTTCGGAAAGACTGCGGAAAAGCCGCTCCTTTTCAGCGTGCTCAGAAGTGTAATCATCAATCATCGAGAGCATGGTTTCCCTGCGCTCGATGAGATAATATGCATGGGAGACATACTCCTCGGGGGTCTCGAATTTCAGACCATCAAGCCATACTCTGTCAGAAAATCTGCCCGAGGGAAGGGCGTATTTTTCATAAGTATCGCGGTAGGTTTCAAAACAGGCGGTGATAAGGTGGGGCTTCATCCATTGGCTGTCGGCAATCTCAATAAGCTTCTGCCTGTATTCTTCGGTATACCAGCCCCCTGCGCAGACAGAAAGCAGAAACAGGGGATTCTCCTGAGGGGTGTTGTGTCCGTGGGCGCAGACGGTATAGGGGGAGACGCTCAGCATATGGTCGCCTGTGGGATTCCAGCCCGCATAGTATGCGTGGTCGTTGTCGTAGGGGATAAAGACAGCCTTTCCGCTCTGAGGAAGGAAATATATATAGGTATTGTTTCCGTTGTTGCGAAGGTCGTCGGGAGAGCCTGTTATATAGCTGACAGCAGCGTAGGTGATAAAGCTCTCCACGTCCACAACGCTCTCAAACTGCTCCTTTGTGACATTCTCATCATTTATGGTATAAAGAAGATTTCTCATCGCGTTGTGGGCTGTGTTTTCATTGGTCTTTATTTCGCAGTGGGGCTGCCGTGAAGAGCCGTCTCCGCCGTCGGTGCGGTAGCCCATCTCAAAGGTGAAGTTTGCGCCATTCCACTGACCGCCGCTGCCGAGCTTTTCGCCCCAGTGTATCTTGTACAGGTCGCCGTTGTCCTGAGAATGACCGAGATACCTGCGCAGAAAAACATCGTCAACAGGCTCATAGAGCTTGTATATTCCGCAGTTTATATCCCCTAAACGCATATTGCACAGGGTGATTCGCTGGGAGAGACCGCCGAAGGCGCGGAGCATATCCGCAGAATAGATTTCGGAAATATAGCTTGAATCGTAGGAGTTGTTCCATTTCAGCTCCATCTTCTCAAGGGTGGCAAAGGTGCGGTTTTTCCGCTCTCTGCGCGCAGCATCGCTCTCCCACACAACAGCATCCTCGCCGTATTCCTCCCCGTCGAAGGTCTCGTTGAAGCTGAGACGGTAGTGCTGGAGATTGTAAAGTCCCTCTGCAGGGCTGTAAAAATCCGAGCGGGAGGTGTTGCCCTTTATGCGGATGCCCACCTGTTCGATTTCGTACCGCTCGCCGTTGACGGTGAAGACTACACACTCCGCCATGCGGTAGGTCCGGGGCTTTACCCCTGTGGCGGTGTAGCTCATGTAATCTGTTGCCAGCTTTTTAAGCTGCGCATCGGAAATGCTTATTTCTATTATGATTTCACTCTCGCGGTCAAAAAGCTCCGAGTACAGAGCCTCCTCATCGATGGTCAGAACTTCCTCTGCAGCATCGGAGGGCTGATTGTCGGGGGCTTTTTCGCAGGAGCAGATGCCAAGGGAAAGGATAAAAACAAGTATAATTGAAAGCAGTCGTCTTTTCATAAATAACACATCCCTGCAGGATAGATACCAATCAGTGTAAAGGGGAAAGGGGGCTTTGTCAAGGCACCTGAAAGGGGTCACAACTAAAAAGATTGCAGTTTTGTCATATGTGTGTTAAAATAGCATTACAGCTGCAGAAAATATATATATCCGCAGCGTGTTCTTCAGAACGGAAAGGGTGACAACCTTTGATAAAAAAGCTTAAATTAAGCGCCTTTGAGGGCGCAATACGGACGGGCGGCTTCTTTGGCTGGTATCTTACGGTAATGTATCTGTGCCAGACCAACACAGGAAGCGCCGAGCTGCTGGAATCGGTGAATCAGACCTTCCTGCTGTCGGGAGTAATCACCACCCTGGCAATACTTGCCATCATGATTTTCATCGACTTTGAGGGTATGCTTGAGGATAAATACCTCAGGTGGATTCCCGGTCTTTTCATGGCAGAGAGCGGAATAGCACTGTGCCTTGCAGAGGCAAGGACAATGACCCTCTTTGCGGCGATTGCGGGTATTTCCGCAGGAATCGGCGCTGTTGCAATGATTTCAAGCCTTCTTAAAGTAAAGGTCAGTCAGAGAATTTTCTCTGTGGGTGCAGGACTTGCCATCGGCGGCATTATCCGCGTTGTGGGAAATCTCATAACCGAACTGCTGGGCGGAAATTCCAGCTCCGCAGGTGAGATCGTCACCGCGGTGCTTATCGGTATAATCGCAGCACTGACTGTTCATACCGCGGCATTCTCCAAGGAAGCAAAGCCCCTTGTATCAAGAGCTGAGGCAAAGCCCTCGGATATCTTCCGCAAGATCCCCGCAGTGTATTTCTGGGTGTTTGCCCTGGGCTGCGCCTTCATGGTGTGCTTCTGCACTCTTGAAAAGCTGTGCAGCGATGCAATAACCCTTGACCTTGCCTTCAGCAACAAGTATTACAATGAGATTGCATATATCGCCTTCGCACTGGTTGCCGTTGCAGCGGTTTTCGTTGTAAAGCCCCATTCTCTGGCATCCCTCTTTGCCTGTGCCGCAGCCCTTGCGGTCTGCGCTGCATTCCTGCTGGGACTGAGAAGCCCCACCCAGGCGGAAGCAGTCATTATCACCGTGCTCTGCTTTGCAGCCTACGCCTGCTTCAAGCTCTGCATGTACCTTATTGTTGTGACATTCTCCCTTGACCGACCCCACCCCCTTTTCTACGCACTTTTCGGATACGGAGTAATCACCCTTTCCGAATGGCTGGGCAGGGTCATAAGAGGGTATCTGGGCGATGACGCTCACCGCACCGTAGCAGCTGTGCTGCTGGTGCTCATTCCCGTCGGCGGATTCTTTATTTCCCGCTCCATGCGCTACAGCGGCTTCTCTCAGGAGCAGCTTGAAAAGCGCCATAGAATCAGACAGCTCATTGCCCGCGTCAGCGAGGAAAAGAGCCTTTCCGAGCGCGAAAAGACCATGCTTTCCCTTGCGGTGCTGGACGGCTACAGCGCCGATATGATGCCCGATAAGCTGGGCGTTTCCAGAAACACAGTAAAGGCGCAGCTGAGAGGTCTTGTAGGTAAGTTTGAAGCATCCTCCCTTGACGAAATCACCGAGCAGCTCTACGGAATGATAGACGAAAACGAAGAGCAGCTGAAGCTTGAGGAAGCCCAGAAAGCTGACGAAAAGAGCGTTCTTGCAGCCCTTGCGGCAAAGGATGCGGAGGCTGAGGAGAAATTCGGGCAGGAGGAAAATGCCGAGCCCGAAGAAACGGCTGAAACGGCAGAGGAAGCACCTGAAGAGGTCTCCGAAGAGGTTTCTGAAGAGAAGCCCGAAGAGGATACCCCCGCCGAAACAGAAGAAAAACCTCAGGCGGCAGTGATAGATATGTCCGAGCTTGAAAATCCCGAAAAGCCCGAGGAGACCGAAGAAAAGCCTTCCGAAGAGCAGGCAGAAGAAAGTCCCTCGGAAGAAGCACCTGAGCAGGCAGAGGAGGAAAACTCCGAAGAGCCTGAAAAAGCCCCCGAAAAGGCATCGGTTCGGGTTGTAAGAAAGAACAGAAAGAAAAACGGCGGCGAAGAAGAGCCTGCGGCAGAGGAAAGCCCTGAAGAGTCTGCGGAAGCAGCGGACAGCGAGGAGTAATGTGCCGTGAAGGCGCGTTGCATATATCCTGAAATAATTAAAAAGGAGAAGAGTATAATGAAATTTACAAAACTGACAGCATTGATTCTTGCAGTAGTCTTCTGCCTGTTCGCAACAGGCTGCGAGATCACCATGGGCGAATTTCTGGAAGCTGTCACTGACCAGATGGATGTAGTGATGGATGAAAACTACATGGGGGAATTTGACGACAGCGGAATTGTCATCGTAAACCCCGATGATGAGGAAGATGTCACCGACGAGCCCCAGAATGACACCGCAGAGGATGCGGAGGAGACCGAAAAGGGAACATCCACACCGCTTCTTTACAAGGTCACTGACAAGAACGGCAACGTCACATGGCTCTTTGGCTCCATCCACATCGGCAGAGAGGATTTCTATCCCCTTCCCGACTATGTCCTCGATGCCTTTGACGGCAGCGATGCCCTTGCGGTTGAAGCTGACATAGTGGCATTTGAAAAGGACATGGGTGCTCAGATGGACGCACTTTCACTTATGATGTACAGTGACGGCACCGACATCACCGACCACATCTCCGAGGAGCTGTACGACAAGGCAGCGGAGATCCTCGAGGATAACGGCATGTATATTTTCGGACTTGACTATTATATTGTCTCCCTCTGGTGGAACTTTGTTGACAACTGCGCTCTGATCCAGCTTGATGTTGACGTGGAGGGCGGAATTGACCGCTTCCTTATCGACCGCGCATACAAGGCAGATAAGAAGGTCATGGAGATCGAATCTGCCGAATTCCAGTACGGCATGATGGCAGGCTTCTCTGAGGAGCTGCAGATATGGCTCCTTGAGGATTCCATCGAAGCATACGGAGACCTTGAGGCATACGAGGAGAGCCTTGACACCATGATGGATCTCTGGGTTTCAGGCGACGAAGAGGAATTTGCAGCATACCTCAATTCAGAGGTTGAGTTCGACAACAAGGAAGAAGAAAGACTGTACGCAGAGTACAACAAGGCTATGCTGGAGGACAGAAACCTTGTTATGACAAGGTTTGCAGAGGAAGCACTTGCATCGGGCAAGGAGATATTCATCTGCGTCGGCGCAGCTCACGTTGTAGGCGAGGGCGCCATGGCTGAACTTCTGGCAGAGCGCGGCTACACTGTGGAAATCGTAAGATAAGACTGATTTCAGACAAAAACTCCCCTTTCGAGGGGAGTTTTTTGTTTGCCGAAAAAGGCGTTCAATTTCGCTACAACCTGTCATAACACCCTGTTCACACAAATTTAAGCCCTTGAAAACAGAGTGTTTTTACTGTTTTATTGACAAGTAAAGATAAATAACATATAATTTTAAGCGGCAATTTGTACCAAGTTACGAAAAGGAGATTTATTCAACAGGAGGACAATATATATGGCAAAGAGCAGACTTATCGGAGATTATCCCGTAATCGGCATCCGCCCCACCATCGACGGACGCAGAGGCGTTCTGGGTGTGCGCGAATCCCTTGAGGTTCAGACCATGAACATGGCAAAGAGCGCAGCAAAGCTTTTTGAGGAAAATCTCCGTTATTCAAACGGCGAGCCTGTAAAGGTTGTTATCGCTGACACCACCATCGGCAGAGTGGGGGAGGCAGCAGCCTGCGCTGACAAGTTCAGAAAAGAGGGCGTTGACACCACCCTCACCGTCACTCCCTGCTGGTGCTACGGCTCAGAAACCATGGACACCGATCCCATGACCATAAAGGGCGTCTGGGGCTTCAACGGCACTGAAAGACCCGGCGCAGTCTATCTTGCATCTGTTCTTGCAACCCACGCACAGAAGGGACTTCCTGCATTCGGCATCTACGGTCACGATGTTCAGGACCTTGATGATACCTCAATCCCCGCCGATGTTGAGGAAAAGCTCCTCCGCTTCGGTCGTGCTGCTGTTGCGGTTGCCACCATGCGCGGCAAGAGCTATCTCCAGATAGGCTCCATCTGCATGGGTATCGGCGGCTCAATAATCGACCCCGACTTTATCGAAGAATATCTCGGCATGCGCGTAGAGTCTGTTGACGAGGTGGAAATCATCCGCCGAATGACCGAGGGCGTATATGACGAAGCTGAATATCAGAAGGCACTCTCCTGGGTGAAGGATAAGTGCATCGAGGGCTTTGACAAGAACCCCGAAAACCTCCAGAAGACCCGCGAGCAGAAGGACGCTGACTGGGAATTTGTTGTAAAGATGATGTGCATCATCAAGGACCTCATGAACGGCAACCCCAACCTTCCTGCCCACGGCGAAGAGGAAAAGGTCGGTCACAATGCAATAGCAGCAGGCTTCCAGGGTCAGAGACAGTGGACAGACTTCTATCCCAACTGCGATTTCCCCGAATCCATGCTCAACTCCTCCTTCGACTGGAACGGCGCTCGTGAGCCTTATATCCTTGCAACGGAAAACGACGTTCTCAACGGCATTTCCATGCTGTTCATGAAGCTGCTGACAGGCAGAGCACAGATATTTGCAGACGTCCGCACCTACTGGAGCGGCGACGCTGTAAAGAGAGTTACAGGCTACGATATCGAAGGCAAGGCTAAGGAAGCTGACGGCTTTATCCATCTTATCAACTCAGGCGCAGCCTGCGTTGACGGCAGCGGCGAGATAAAGGAAAACGGCGAAGCTGTCATGAAGGAATGGTGGAATGTCACTGATGAGGACATCGACACCATGATGAAGAACACCACATGGAACTATGCAGACCTCGGTTACTTCCGCGGCGGCGGCTTCTCTTCAAGATTCCTCACCCGCAACGAAATGCCTGCAACCATGATAAGACTTAACCTTGTCAAGGGTCTCGGACCCATGCTGCAGATTGCAGAGGGCTGGACAATCGGACTTCCAGACGAGGTTTCCGATAAGCTCTGGGCTCGTACCGACTACACATGGCCCTGCACATGGTTTGCTCCCCGCTGCAACGGCAAGGGCGCATTCAGGAGTGCATACGACCTTATGAACAACTGGGGCGCAAACCACGGCGCTATTTCCTACGGTCACATCGGCGCAGACCTTATCACTCTCTGCTCCATGCTGAGAATCCCCGTAGCTCTCCACAACGTACCTGAGGAGAAGATATTCCGTCCTGCCGCCTGGAATGCATTCGGCATGGATAAGGAAGGTCAGGACTACAGAGCCTGCGAAGCCTACGGACCCATGTATAAGAACATCAGAAAATAATCAGAATACCAAAATGTAAATTGAAGATTCACACTCTCTTCTGATCTCTCCCTCCGCATTTTCGTCTTATGAAGCGAAAAATGCAGTCTCCCTCTGACGAGGGAGGCTGTGAAGAATCCGCATCAATCCCGGCCCCCTCTGACGAGGGGGCTGTCAGCTATGCTGACTGGGGGAGAGAACAGAAAACCTCAGAAAATCGGAAAAGTGAAATAGTATGAATAAATACGAAAACACAAGAAACTAAATCAAGAAAAAGAAGGAATAAACATGAATATAAATGAAATCAAAGAACAGATCTGCGACGTGTGCCACAAGATGTGGCAGCTGGGCTGGGTAGCAGCAAACGACGGAAATGTCAGCGTAAAGCTTCCTGACGGCACCTTCCTTGCAACCCCCACAGGTATCTCCAAGAGCTTCATCACCCCCGAGAAGCTTGTACATATCGACAAGGATTTCAACCTCCTTGAAGAGAGCGAATACCGCCCTTCTTCCGAAATCAAGATGCACATGCGCTGCTATGAGGAGCGCGAGGATGTGGGCGCTGTTATTCACGCTCATCCTGCCGTTGCAACAGGCTACGCCGTTGCAAACAAGGCTCTCGACCAGTATTCCATGATCGAAACTGTCATTGCCATCGGCTCTATCCCCGTAACCCCTTACGGCACACCCTCCACCTACGAAGTACCCGACAACATCGCACCCTATCTTGGGGAGCATGACGTTGTGCTGCTTCAGAATCACGGCGCACTGGCAGTGGGCGCAGACCTGCTGACCGCATATTACAGAATGGAAACCCTTGAGCTGTATGCAAAAATCAGCCTTACCGCACATCTTCTGGGCGGCGCTCAGGAGATAAGCAGACCCAATATCGACCGCCTTATCTCCATGCGTGAGAATTACAAGGTAACAGGCCGTCATCCCGGCTACAAGAAATATCCTGAGGGGGATAAATAAAACTGAAGGATACCAAAGGAATGACATTCCTTTGGTGGGGTTAAGGGGGAACCCCCCTTATCGCTTTCCGCAGAAAGCGAAATCCCCTGAAACAAAAACAACGCAGGAGGATAGAAAAACAGTCCGGTGGACTGTTTTTCGTAAGGAACCCTCGTCGGGGGGTTATATTTTCCTATGGAAAATTAACAGTTCATTCAAAGAATGAACATGTTCCTTGTATCGTCCGTCAGGACGATTTTCTTTTTCTTATGCTTTATAAATAAGGAGAATAAATCATGCTTAAAGGAATACCCAAAATACTCTCGCCCCAGCTTTTAAAGGTACTGTGCGAAATGGGACATAGTGACCGTCTTGTTATTGCAGACGGCAACTTCCCCTCGGAAACAATGGGAAAAAACGGCATAGTCATCCGCATGGACGGACACAACGTGCCTGAGATTCTCGATGCTGTTCTGCAGGTTTTCCCGCTGGACACCTATGTTGAAAAGCCTGTCAATCTCATGGCTGTCATGCCTGGGGACAACGTGGAAACCCCCATCTGGGATACATATAAGAAAATCGTTGCAAAGTACGATGACCGAGGAGCGGATGCTGTAGGCAACATTGAGCGTTTTAAGTTCTATGATGAAACCAAGACCGCTTACTGTGTTATTGCCACAAGCGAAAGTGCGCTTTATGCGAATATAATGCTGCAGAAGGGCGTTATTTAAAAGTCTTCCTGCGCTTCATAGGCATAAGACTTTCGCCCTCTGCGGAGGGCGATTCAAGGCTCTGCCTTGAAAATCCGCAAGCTTTTGAAAAAGCTTGAGCAAAACTTTAAATTCTGCCCGTAAGGAGTTTTGTTATGAAAAATTATTATCTCGCAGTTGATATAGGCGCCTCCAGCGGGCGGCATATTCTGGGCTCTCTGCAGGAGGAAAAGATAGTCCTTGAGGAAATCTACCGCTTCGAAAACGGCATGACCGAGCGTGACGGAACCCTTTACTGGGACTCCGAGCGCCTTTTTGCCGAGATTGTAAACGGTCTTAAAAAGTGCGCGGAGGCAGGCAAAATCCCCACAACCATGAGCATCGATACATGGGGAGTGGACTTTGTGCTCCTCGATGAGAACGATAAGGTTATCGGCGGCGCGGTGGGCTACCGCGACAGCCGCACAGAGGGCATGGACGAGGTTGTCAGCCGCAGCATCTCTCCCGAAGAGCTCTACGAGCATACGGGCATACAGAAAGCCATGTACAACACAATCTATCAGCTCACCGCAGTGAGAGAGAAAAATCCCGAGCACCTTGAAAAGGCAAAGACTCTGCTGATGACCCCCGACTATTACCAGTTCCTGCTGACGGGTGAAAAGAAGCAGGAATATACCATCGCCAGCACCTCCCAGCTCCTTGAGGTGCAGAGCGGCGAGTGGGATTATGAGCTTATTGAAAGACTGGGACTGCCCAAAGATATTTTCTTAAAGCCTCAGCAGCCTGGAACGGTCGTGGGAAATCTCAGACCCGAAATTGCCGCAGAGGTGGGCTTTGACCTTCAGGTTGTTCTCTGCCCATCCCACGACACCGCTTCCGCAGTGCTGAGCGTTCCTGCAATGAGCGAAAACACCCTTTTTATCAGCAGCGGCACATGGTCGCTGATGGGTGTTGAGCAGCTTACTGCCAACAGCAGTGAAGCCGCACGAAAAGCCAATTTTGCCAACGAAGGCGGCTATGATAAGCGCTACCGCTTCCTTAAAAACATCATGGGTCTGTGGATGATACAGTCGGTAAGACGCGAGCTTGCACCGAATATCAGCTACGGCGAGCTTTGCGCCGAGGCTTCAGAGGAAACCATAAAATCCGTTGTCGACTGCAACGATGACCGATTCCTTGCACCCCGCAGCATGACCGAGGCGGTGCAGGAATACTGCCGCGAAACAGGACAGGAAATTCCGAAAACTCTTCCTCAGACAGCAAGTGTTATTTACAACAGCCTTGCATTGTGTTATGCTAAGACTGTAGAACAGCTTTCTGAGATAACAGGAGCTCATTACAGCTGCATAAATATTATCGGCGGCGGCTCAAATGCAGAGTATCTCAACGAGCTGACCGCAAAATACACGGGAAGAACCGTGCTTGCAGGACCTTCAGAGGCAACCGCAACGGGAAATATCCTGTCACAGATGATAGGAAAGGGCGAGTTTGACGGAATAACAGCCGCCAGAAGATGCGTGATAGATTCCTTTGCGGTGAAGGAATACAAGGCATAAAAATGAAAGGGAGGGCAGTGTAATGGCAAGGAAAAATTACGATTACACCCCGACACAGCAGTTTACCTATGACCAGATGATGCATCGCCGTCATGAAATCAAGGAGCAGTCCCCCTGGCTTGAGGACTATGAGCTTGACGCGCTCCTTGCGGATGAGGGCTACAATGTCTCCGAAAAAGCCCCCGAGGGCTATGTATTCTCCACAGGCGAAGAGGAGGAAAGCGGAATTGATTATGTAGGAGACTCCGCTCCTGCTGCCGAAGCGCCCCTTCACACAAAGAAGGAAGGGGTTGAAAACGGCTATAATCCTTATGCTGCATACCTCGACAACATGGAGCAGGGGGAAGAGGACGAGGACGAAGATGCCATTGACGCTGCGGTTGCAGTGCAGCAGACTGAGTCTGAAAAGCCCAAAGAGCAGACAAGGGAAGAATACATGGCAAGTCAGCAGCAGCGCCAGCTGCGTGACAAGGCAAGAAAGCTGCTCAAACAGAACATCCGCGAAGAGACGGGAAAGATGGGCATTGCGCTTATTATCTACATAGTGCTGCAGCTTGTGATAACAGG
Source organism: Acutalibacteraceae bacterium (assembly GCA_045604945.1). GTDB lineage: Bacteria > Bacillota > Clostridia > Oscillospirales > Acutalibacteraceae > JAISGQ01. Next base: position 16,759 of record JAZUPA010000179.1, on the reverse strand, counting down.
TCTTATCACCGCATATCTGCTCTTTATCGCCCGCTACAAGATTGCGGAGATAAACGTATTCCTTGCAACCCCCACCAATATGCTGCCCATACAGGGAATAGTGCTTATATTGGGTCTGGGACTGCCCTTTATAGCGTATATGTACCTTTTCAGAATGCCCATCGGTGAGATCATTCCTGTGCGCAGGATGAAGGTAAGCAACTTTATGCTGATGACACTGCTGGGCGTGGGATTTTCTGCCATGGTATCCTACATCGGAAACGTCGTGGCAGGCAGAGAAATTGTAACAGGCGGCTTTACAAACAGCCTCAACGTGCTTGCAGGCAACAAGGGAATAGGCCTGCTCTACTCCATAATCTGTCTGTGCATAATCCCTGCGCTGGTGGAAGAATTTGTATTCCGCGGAGTTATTCTGCAGACCCTGAGACGTAAGGGCGGCGACGCTTTTGCCATTGTGCTCAGCGCAATAATGTGCGCGCTGGTCTACTCCAACGCAAACGGAATCGCGGTCTTCTTCATCTCGCTGCTTATGGGCTATCTGGTGGTATTCACAGGCTCTGTCATGCCTGCGTTTACGGTAGGTCTTCTCAGAAGTATACTTTCCCTGGTCATGACCCTTATGAATATGTCCATACCCCATGACAAGGTCATTGCAATAGACGCAATAATCACTGTTGCAGCCATTGCGGCAGGTCTGCTGGCTGTATCGGTCATACTCAAGCGCTACCCCGATTTCGGCATGATAAAGGAAGGAAAATCCTCTCTGACGCTGTGGGAAAAGATAAGCGTTGCGCTGAGAAGTCCCAGTATGATAGTGCTGATGCTGTACTTTGCGCTGTTCACTGTCCTTGAGATGATCTCCACCGACGAATTCCTTAAATATCTGAAATGACGAAAAACGACGAACTGATAATGAGAGAGGCGCTGAGACAGGCGCAGCTTGCAGCACAGGAGGGTGAGGTGCCTGTAGGTGCGGTGGTCACCCTTGAGGGGGAGATAGTTTCCGTTGGCAGAAACCGCCGTGAGACGGTGAAAAATGCCCTTGCCCACGCAGAGATAGAAGCAATCGACGCCGCCTGCAGAAAGCTCGGCGGCTGGAGACTTCATAAATGCGAGCTTTTTGTAACTCTCGAGCCCTGCCCCATGTGCATGGGTGCAATAATCAACGCCAGGATAAAACGGCTGGTGTACGGCGCTTCGGACATTAAAAACGGCGCCTGCGGCTCGGTGACTGACCTTTCCGCCATGAGCTTCACCCACAGTGTTGCGGTGGAGAGGGGATTCATGGCAGAGGAATGTGCCATGGAATTAAAGGAGTTTTTCAGAAAGCTCCGTGAAAAAAAGGGATAGAAACAAAGCCCCGGGCATTGCGCTCGAGGGCTTTGAGTTTTTTGATGAATAATGAAGATTGAATAATTAAGGGGCAAAGCAGCCGCTTTGCCGAATATAAAAACAACAAGCCCCCGACAAATATCGGCGGCTTGCGTTTTTCAAGAGGGGTACATTGAGGAGGGTATAACATAGCACAGGAGATACCGAAAAGGTTGCGGCTCCCTTTCGGCACCTTTATCCGGTGCAATTATAATATACCTCAAAATCCGCGGAATATGTTAAAGCCATGTTAAGGTACTTTAAAAAATTTTCATCCAATTTTCCAAACAAATGTTTGCAATTTTATCGAACATATGTTATACTATCTGTGACTGAACCTTGGAAACGAATTTATATTCATATTAGGGAGGCTTCATATGGCAAGAGTATCTGATATTCAGCAGAAGATCCTCGAATACCTCCGTGAGTGTTCGCAGGAGGGTATCCCCCCCACAATAAGGGAAATCTGCACCGCAACAGGTCTTAAATCCACATCCTCGGTGCATAATCATCTTAAAAAGCTTGAGGATGAAGGTCTTATAACAAGAGGCAACGGTCTTAACCGCGCCATCCGTCTGGCAAACGACACGCCTGTCGTTCAGGTGCCGCTTCTCGGCAGAGTAACCGCAGGTCTGCCTGCCTATGCCTATGAGGAGGTCGTTGCATCCATCCCCTATCCCGCCGACAGACACGGCGCGGACACCCTGTTTGCCCTTCGCGTTCAGGGCGACAGCATGATCGAGGCAGGTATTCTCGACGGCGATGTAATTATCGCAGAAAAGACATCCTATGCCGAAAACGGCGAAATTGTCATCGGTCTTATCGAGGACGAGGCAACCGTCACGCGCTTCTACCGCGAAAAGGACGGATATATAAGGCTTCAGCCTGAAAATCCCCTTTATGACCCAATTATCTCAAGGGATATTCAGGTCATAGGAAAGGTAGTTGCCTGCTTCAGATATTACAGTTGATTAAGGAGAAACAGGTCTGAGCATGAAATATCTCAACAGGCAGAAGCTGGGGATAGAGGCGTTTCTGGCGTCTCGCTCCAATGTGCTCTCCCGTCATAATGAGCTTGACCCTGACGAATTCATTAACCGCCTCAGGGTCCAGCCCTATGCTGTGCGCCTCAGGGTAGCCAACGATGTGCGGGAAGCCATAGCGGAGCTCTCCGGCGGAAAATACGATACGGCATCTTTGATACCGCCGCATATTATTGCCTTGTCCGAAGGTCAGTGCAGTCCGGACAGGGTTGGTAAAATGCGGCCTTTTTTTTCGTGGCTGCAGTCCCTCTGGAGGGATAACGACCAGGCGCGCTCGGAGTGGATAAGCCAGCTGAAAACCGTTGCGAGAAATCTCAATGCGGTGTCGGGGGACTGCCTTATGGCGGTCAGCACAGGCTACAACAACCAGCGCGGACTGCTGGAGCGCCGCGAGGACGGCTCGGTTGAGCTGTCAATGCACGAGCGCAGATGGGGCAGACTGAGCATAAATTTCCCCAACTGCGAAATAATCGAAGGTCAGAGCCTTCCGATACTGGGCTTTGTGTACATAATCGAGGGCGAAGCTCTTGAGGACGGACGCTTCCGCTTTGAGATTCTCTTTGATACGGAGTTTTTTCCTGCAAACGACTTTGTCAGAGCCCTCAAGCCCACCGCCTGGCGGCATGCATCCTTTATCTGCGATGCGCCCGGGGCGCAGCTTGCGGCGGTCAATTACGCCCTTGCAGCGGAAATCCGCGGTGCTTCAAGGCTTGAATCGGTACGCTACAGCAGCGAAATCCTCTGCGAAAAGGCATCCCTTGCAGGTGAAGCCATGCTTTCTGCAGCGGAGCGCAGCGCGCTGAATGTTGCGAAGCTGCTCTACGCCACAAAGCTCCTTGCAGAGAAGGGCAAAAAGGGCGATGCAAGGCTTGACGATATCCTTCTTGACCTTGCGGATAACCGCTACGCCTTTGAAAAGATAACCGAGCTTTTCCGAAAGGAAAAGGCAGAGCCCATTGCAAAGCTGCTTGAAAAATCCGTTCAGTATCTCGACAGCGACGATGTTGACAGAGCCCTTAACACAATGACGAAAATCGCACCCGTGATGGACAGTCTCTGCGCCGAGGGCGAGCTTGTGCCGCTTCTTGAAAAGCTCCATTCCATGATGCTCGCGGCAGGGGAATGTGAGGAGAGCGGCGATACCCGTGAGGCGGTATTCAGAAAGGCAGCGGCGGCTTTTGCCGATGCCCTGGAGCCTCAGCTGCGGAAGATGGGCTTTGAGGGAAAATATCCCCACTACCGCCGCATAAGACATGGCAGGGCGGAGTATATATCTGCGGTTACCGAGCGTGAAGGGGAAGCACTGGAGGATGGCAGACTGCATTTTTCCTTCATTATCGCCGCAGCCCAGACAAGGATGAAGCGCTCGGAGCGCAAGGCAGGGGTGCTGCGAGGGATTGATTTTGATAAAACCTACGGCACCGACCTTTTCAACGAGCGCCCCGAATATTCAAAATCGGGACTTGTAGACTGCGCCGACAGTCAGCCTTTCGCGGATGTTTCGGTGGATATTATCACAGGGCAGACATCCGAGCCGGACAGCGTACTTATCGGGAAGATGCTCAGATGTGCAAAACGCGCCATGAACGGCTTTTCTCTCAGACGCAGAGAGCGGGCGGTCAGACGGCAGCGTATCGACAGAAAAACAAGGCGGAAGGAAGCACTATCGTCATTCTTCTCAGCCTTTACGAGGTTTGCGCCCTCATCCACCGTCATGTGTGCGGTGGCGGCAGGTCTCTACCTCTGGGGACGCACTCAGTCTGATTTCATTGCGCAGATAGATGTGCGCACAGCGGTGTTCCCCATCGCCCTTGCAGGAATTGTGACAGCACTGCTGAGAGCGCTTTTCTACTGCCTTGGACGAAGAAATAAACTATGGACATATTAAGGAGAAGAAGATAATGGGTTGTACCGCAGGATGTCTCAATATTGCTCTCAAGGACGAAAAGCATATAGAGCTTTTCGCAAAAACCTTTGTTGAAGAGCTGGGTCCTCATCTTTATGAGGACTATGACGAAGAGGAAGTAGCAGACTTTTTCGGAGAGGAGGATTATGCATTTTCTCTGGAAGGAGAGCCCATATTCAGCATGGGTCACGGTCACGAGCATGTGCTTGACTTCCTCCTCAGCTTTATCAAAAAAGCCCCCGATGCTGAGCTCAGCGGCGATTTCTACAGCGACTGGGATAACTGCTGCGACATAGTATTCATGAAGTTTGAATATTTTGAAGGCAAGCTGTCCCTTATGCGCCTGTTCACAGAAAACTTCGGCTTTGAGTGCGAGGGGTGCGGTGAAGAGGTGGAGATGTCCGATGTTGAGATTGACTTCGACGGCGGACGCTGTCTTGAGTGTCCCGAGTGCGGTGCGCGGCTTTCTCAGCAGGATGATGAGGATTACTGCTGCGTCATGGTTGACGATCTGTTCCTCAAGGACGGCGAATGGGAAATGCCTGAGGATTTTGAAGAGATAACCGAGGGCGATGAATACCTGACGGGCATCGCCCCTGACGAGGTTACAAACGCATGGAAATATGAGGATGAGCTGGCTGCAAAGGGAATTCTGCCCGAGCTGCCCATGGGACACACAAGCTGGGAGGGACTTCCCAGAACCCACGCCATGGCAGAGCAGGGAGATGAAAAGGCGATAGAGATACTGGCTGCCCTTGAAAAGCTCAATACCGAATTTTCCGAAAAGCTTGCAGAGGGATGTCACTGCGGTGAAGAGTGTCACTGCGGTGAAGACTGCGACTGCTGCGAGGATGATGAGGATTCCGATTCTGACTGCGAGGAATGCTGCCACTGCTGCCACTGCGGTGAGAAGGAACCCGAAGAGGAGCCTGTCAGCGAATCAGCCGAAGAGCCTGAAGCAGCTGAAGAATCTGAATCCGAAGAGCCCGAAGCAGAAAAGGCTCAGCCTGCAGCACCGAAGAAGAAAAGCAAATGGTGGGTGCTGCCCCTGATAATTGCCATTATTGCAGCAGGTGCTGCAGCAGTTCAGCTTTCGGGACTGTACGATATAATCGGTCTCCTGAAAGGGCTGCTCTGATAAATTTAAACAGGAAAACCGCTCTGCTTTGCAGGGCGGTTAATTTTTATTGTCAGAAGGCTGCAGAGCAAAAATCAATCACCGCATCAATAATTGATTGATTCAATATAACTCTTTTTCTTTCTGATTATATTAAGTTTAATTTATTACCAATATATGGTAATCAGGAATCGCATTTTATGGTAATCAGGAATCGCAATTTTTGGGAATCAGGATTACCATTTATGAATACTCATGATTACCTTTCCGACAACATTAAGCTCGCCAAGCTCGTCGCCGCGCACCTTGACAGGGGGATAATAGCCGTTTGTGCAGCACAGCTCAACGCCGTCGGAGCAGAGCCTGTAGATGTAAAGTCCGTAATACTCCCTGAAGGAAAGCAGTGCGGCATTGCCGTTATCGGGGCGCTCCCCGGGACTTATCAGCACAAGGTCGCCCCTGCAGGCGGCGGGATACAGATGGTCATCCGCCTCCACATAGAAGCAGCTGCCGTATTGCGGGTGACATACCTCAGCGCGGATGGGGTCTGTGAGATTGTCCAATGAATAGACACATACCCTGCATACAGACTCGGGGTCATCCCCTGCATACTTCACCGTATCGTAGCCCTCCAGCCATTCTGCGTTGACCCCCAGGGCATCGGCGATTTTGCAAAGCTGCTCTCGTTTGGGTTCGTAAACACCTTTCAGGTACTGAGATATTGTCGCCTTGTTGACTCCCGAATCGCGGCTGAGCTGAGAAGCCCTGATACCGCGCTCTGTGAGCATCTCCTCAAGGCGCGTTCTGAAATCTGAGATCCTGTTCATAAAATCCCTCCACCAAAAAAAGTTGTGTTATCCAAATTATATTACCTTATTTGTATAATGTCAACGTCAGGGAGCAATTAAATTTTGCAGATTTGCCAATTGACATCCGGGAGCAAAAGGTGTAATATTTATCTAGAACATATGTTCGATAAAATAAAGCGGAGGGTGAAAAGGAAATGACCATCGGCAGCGAATTACCGGATATTGATTTAAAAATACAGTGCATAGGTTTTTGCAGGGAGTGTGGAGATCCGATAATGGAGAACGAGCGGATAATACGCACCGAGGCAGGTCTGTACTGCGAAAGCTGCGCAGCACAGGAGGACAGCAACTGATGCATGACAACAACCACGACTACTGCATAAGCGCCTTTCGTCTCTATTCCATGTGCGGATGTCCCGGGGAGGGGGCTATTTCCGAGCTTTGCATTTCGGACCCATCCATCGATGACCTCAGCGCGGTCAGCAAAACCATCGACGAGCTGATGAGGGAGTCGGACGGCAGGGACGTGCTCAACTGCGTCAGGGCGGTGTATTTTACACGCCCGTCGGAGCTTACAAGAAAGGGAACGGTAACTCTCAGGGTGAGAAAAGCCAGCGATACCCTTGCGATGAGCGAAGCCACCGTTTACCGCAATCTGCAGAAAGCAAGACGAGTATTTGCGCGCAATCGAGGACTGCGCGACGAGGAGGACGAAGCGTGGCTTATCAATCTTTTTTCAGATTCCTGATGTTTTTTTATTTTCCGTGAGCAAAAAATACCATTTCATGTGTTTGTTTGGTATAGAGCACAATTGGAATGAGGGGTTTTGTGGGAAATCATAATCAATGCAGTGGAGCCTCTGGCTGTGTGCGGTATGGTACATATCTTCAATAAATACCGTGCGAATCAGAGCAGAAACTTTATAAAGCTTATTTAAGAAAAGGAGAACGAATCATGAAATCTGAAAACGCATCAATGAAGAAATCACTTACCGAATACCGCAGAAAGTACGGCTGGCGCTATGAGAATTTTTCTTCAAAGGCAATAACAGCGTCAGTTCTGGCTGTTGCTGCCGCTGTATTGAAAATGCTTGCCACAGCGTCGAAAATTGCCAACGCCTTCGGAACGCAGTCTGTTGACTATATCTTCGGCACAGGAACATGGAGCACTGTTACAGAAAACGGACGCTGGACAAAGTGGAATTCCCTCACGATCCCGGGCGGAGATATTTTCCTGATATCATTGCTTCTGATGCTTCCTGCAGCTATTATGCTCATCCTCACTATGCGTAAAATCACAACAGCTCCTTCAGATAAATGCACCGAAGAGGATACAGGTGAATTCATGAAAGTACTCAGAGACAGAATCTCCTCAGCCGGTGCAGCGGGCTTTCTGATGATCGGTGCAGTCATCGTCGGCGCAGCATCGCTTAATGGACTGTTATCCTCATATATTACCATTGGTGAAGGCATAAGCGGAGTGAGGATTTCCGAGCCTGAGACAGCAGAGCTGGTGATAATAGGCTATGTGATTCTTACGGTGATAATGAGTGTTCTGTTTGCGGTGAGCTCAAATGCAGCATGCTCGAAGATGAAGAAGCTTCTCAGCAGCGACGATCACGGCGTCACTTCATCCGCACTTAAAAAAGCAGAATCCACTGCAAATGCTCTGGGAGTAATTGTGACCGTACTGTTGGCGATTGCTGCAGCTGTACTTATCCTGGGCGGATTTAGAATTATAAGAATTCATCACGGCGGTAACACAGTGGATGCATTGATCTGTGCAGTCTGTGCTCTGGCAGTGGCAGGCATGATTTTCATCCTCAACAGATACCGCGCCGCTCAGAGCAGCAGCTTTGTTTCCTTCCTTAAGAAAAGCGAATAAGCAGAAAACAGTGGATATGACTTAGGTCATATCCACTGTACAGACTGTCAAATAACTTGATATTATAAAAATAACAATAACAAAAGTTTCGTCCACCTTTTCAAAGGTGGTGGGATTTTTAAGGGCAAAGAAGCGAAGCTTCTTGAAGCAACCTTTGGTTGCAAAACGCCCCTTGAATCGCCCTCCGCAGAGGGCGAAAATGCTCTTTTGCGTTGCAAAAACCGCAGGAGGGCAGTAAAACAGTCCGGTGGACTGTTTTACGCTGGGAACCCTCGGCGGGGGTTATATTTCCCTTTGGGAAATTAATAGTTCATCCTACGGATGAACATATTCCCGGTAATTATCCGCAAGGATAATTTTTATTTGTATCAATATTGTTGGGAATTTTGACTTTTTCGACAAGCTCAACAGTGGATATGACTTAGGTCATATCCACTGTAATCATTTACTGACTTTGTTTTCTATTATTGAATAGTAAAACACGCCCCCCAGAACCAGCAGCGCACCTGCAGCCTGCAGCAGAGAGGGAATCTCGCCAAACAGGAAGATCGCAAATATCGCCGCAACAACAGGCTCGCAGAGCTTTGAGGCGGAGACAAAGGATGGGGAAAAGAATTTAAGACACCAGCTGAATATGCTGTGACCGAGTATGGTTGAGAAAACAGCCAGAAGAAGTCCCACAACAACAGCGGAAATTTCGAAATCAGCAACAAATCTGTGTCCGCCAATGAGAGAAGTGACCGTCAGCACAGCGGCGCAGGAGATATAGACTATGTAGGTATAAACCGAGGTGGAGGCTGATTTCCGCACCGCTCTGCCGATGAGGGTGTATATTCCCACAGCGACAGCAGCAAGGAGGGCGAGAATATCGCCGTAAAGGTGGGCGGTGCCTGCAGAGCTGTCGGCAAGGGCGATTACAACGCTGCCTGCAAGGGTAACGGCGATGGCGAATATTGCCTTTCCCGAAAGCCTGCCCTTCATGAAAAGGCAGTATCCGAGAGTTACCCAGATGACCTCTGTGCAGACTATGGTGGTGGAGCTTGCAACGGATGTATGGCGAAGGGATTCAAACCACAGAACAAAATGAATTGCCAGAAAAACGCCGCTCAGGGCGCTGAGCAGAATGGTTTTTCTGTCGGCAGAAAACAGCTCTCTGCGCACGTCCTTTTTCCCCAGCACCATAGGGGTCATAAGCAGCACCGTCCACAGCAGGCGGTACATAGCAGTGACCGAGGAGGGGGCAGCGGAATACTTTACGAATATCGAAGAGAGGGAAATACCGATTATTCCGACAACTATCATAATCATCGGGTGTTTTTCGAGATATTTCATGGTATCACCTTGTTTTTAAGCCGCAGAGAAAACCCTGCGGCTTTTGGTTATTTCCATTGTCCCGGGAGAACCTTTTTCTCCATATAGGGGAACTGCCTGTTGAATTCTTCAACTTCATCAGCAGGGAGATTTTCATACACAGCTGCTTCGTAGAATTTACCCCCTGAAAGCTTTGACAACCCGCCCTCGCGCAGCTCATATCCCATAAAGGGAGGGAAGTTTTCGCCGCCTGAGGTGGTAATGCCGAAATTGTCGCAGGTTTTAAAGCCGAATCGTGGGTAGTAATCGGGCTCACCGAAGATGATGATACCGCCGAAATCGGTCTTTTCGGCAAGGGCGAGGGTGTGGCGCAGAAGTGCGCCTCCGATGCCTTTTTTCTGCATTTCAGGCTCAACGCAGAGAGGACCGAAGGTGAGAACCTCGGTGTCCTCAACTCTTGCCTTTGCAAAGTATATTGCGCCGACGATTTTTCCCTCAAGCTCAGCCACAAAGGAAAGCTCGGGAACAAAAGCGCAGTCTCGTCTCAGCCTGTGAACGAGATAATGCTCGTTGCAGCCGGGGACGTGCAGATTCCAGAAAGCGCGCCGTGTCAAAGCCTCAGCTTCGTGGTAATCGGCAGGTGTTTCGGGTCGGATTATAAGATTATCCATTATATTCTCCTTAAAAAATATGCAGCTGATGTGTGTGCAGAAATTCACATAAACAATGGTACATAACAAACTCAGAGACTTTATTCCTTCGTCCAAAGCGCGGTAGCACCGCAAGGCAGGGCAAACCCTGTGCTTTCGACCTTCAGGCCTATCTCATCGCAGGACAGCACACCGCCGTGTTTCGGTTGCACGAGTGTACCCAGCAGATAGCTCATAACAGAAGGGGAAAGTCCCGTTGTATAGCTGTTTATGGCGAAGAACAGCGGGTCATCGGACAGCAGTTTTGCACACTCGGAAACGAGGGTATAAACCTGCTCCTCAAGCTTCCACACCTCGCCGTTGGGACCTCTGCCGTAGCTGGGAGGGTCCATTATAACAGCATCGTAGGTGTTGCCCCTGCGCTGTTCTCTTGCAATAAACTTGAGGCAGTCGTCAACAATCCATCTCTGGGGCAGCTCGCGAAGCCCTGAAATAACTGCATTTTCCTTAGCCCACTCGGTCATGCCCTTGGAAGCATCAACGTGGGTGACGTGAGCCCCTGCAAAAAGGCAGGCGATGGTAGCGCCGCCCGTATAGGCAAAAAGGTTGAGCACTTTTGTGGGTCTGCCAGCCTTTTTGATAAGGTCAATAAAGTAATCCCAGTTGACCGCCTGCTCAGGGAAAAGTCCTGTGTGCTTGAAGCCCATGGGCTTTATTGCGAAGGTCAGGTCACGGTACTTTATCTGCCATGAATCGGGTATTTTCTTATATACATCCCATGCACCGCCGCCGGAAGATGAGCGGATATAACGTGCGTGAGCGTTTTTCCATAATGGATTTTTCTTCTCGGTTTTCCATATGACCTGAGGGTCGGGACGGATAAGCACTATATCTCCCCATCGCTCCAGACGCTCGCCGTCGGAGGCGTCGAGAAGGGTGTAATCTTTCCAGTGATTTGTGAATCTCATAGTTTTCTCCTAAAAAAGAGTAGTCTGTCCGTTTGAGTCGGTCATGCCGGGAGGGGTGAGCCCCAGATGCAGATATGCAGCATGGGTAACACATCTTCCTCGGGGCGTGCGTGAGAGGAAACCTATCTGCATAAGATACGGCTCGTAGACATCCTCAATGGTAACTGCCTCCTCGCCGATGGCGGCAGCGATGGTATCAAGACCCACAGGGCCGCCCTTGTAGTAGTCAATGATAGAACGGAGAAGAAGTCTGTCTATCTTGTCAAGACCCAGCTCGTCTATCTCAAGGCGGTCGAGGGCAAGACGGGCAATCTCAAAGGTAACGGTGCCGTCGCCGTAAACCTGCGCAAAGTCGCGGACACGCTTTAAAAGTCTGTTGGCGATTCGGGGAGTACCGCGGGAGCGCGATGCAATCTCAAGAGAGCCTTCCTCCTCGATGCCGATGCCCAGAATTCCTGCCGAGCGTGTGACTATCTTCGACAGCTCCTCGGGGGTGTACAGCTCAAGTCTCAGCAGCACGCCGAATCGGTCGCGCAGAGGAGCGGAAAGCTGACCTGCTCGGGTGGTTGCGCCGATAAGGGTAAAGTGAGGCAGGGGCAGATGGTAGCTCATAGCGCCCTGACCCTTGCCTGTAACAATGTCAATGGCAAAGTCCTCCATGGCAGGATAAAGCACCTCTTCGACGGTGCGCGATAGTCTGTGAATCTCGTCGATAAAGAGAACATCACCGGGATTCATGGAGGAGAGCAGAGCGGCAAGGTCGCCGGGCTTTTCGATGGCAGGACCTGAGGTAACCCGCAGACCCACGCCCATCTCATGGGCGATGATACCTGCCAGAGTGGTCTTGCCAAGTCCGGGAGGGCCGTACAGCAGGCAGTGGTCGAGAGATTCCTTTCTGCCCAGCGCCGCGCTGATATACACCCTGAGATTTTCCTTGACCGTCTCCTGTCCGATGTAGTCATCAAGGTACTGCGGACGCAGCGGATTATCGGTATCTCCGTCCTCCGCAGAAAATTCGGGAGCAACTATTCTGTTTTCAAAATCCATATCATCGTCAAAGGTAGTGGACGATGTTGCGCCGAAATCGTCATAATCATTGCGGTTTTTGGGGGACATTCGAATACCTCCGGTATTATCAAGGATAAATATTACTTCGCGTCGCTCTTTTTAAGCTTTGCGGCAACAGTCCAGGGCAGGAACATGATAAGCCAGAGCACAGCGATAAGTGCAAAGAGCCCCAGTCTGTAGTCGGGGAAAATTTTGCCGAGAGCTACAAGGAGAGCATTTCCGTCATCGTTATGAACGAAGAAGAAATTGGTACCCAGCCTGAAATTCAGGAAATAGATGGGAGTGCAGAGAGCCAGCACCATAAGGAACAGCTTCCAGAGATTCCTGACGTTTGGTCTCAGCCCGTCAACCAGAAGGAGTATTGGGAAGAGCACCAGCACGATATGCAGTATCTCGGAATGTATATGGAAGAAGTTAAGCATGGGCAGAGCGGTCCAGGAGGGGGTCAGCAGTGCAGCCAGAGCACCCGGCAGACAGACCGCATAGAGAAACTCCGCGATGATTCCGCAGGGTTTCAGAGAATAGAAGAGGATAACAAAAATATTGATTCCGCACAGGTGCAGCGGCAGCACTCCGTAGTACCACTGACCTGTGGCGATATATGCGATATTAATGATTATCTCGTAGATAAATGCGAAAAGCGCAAGGGACAGGAGCATATTTCTCCTGCCTTTTTTATCAAGGCTTCTGAAAAGCAGCGCGCCACCTGTCCAGATAACCACCGCAATGGCAAGCCATGTCAGGTGGACGGGTCCGAAGAGGGAAAAGGACTGAAAGCTGCCGCCTTTTTCAGCCAGCATGGTTCTGGAGGAATACCAGAATTCGCTCATAAAATCACCTGCTTATGCAGAAATTTCCTTGTTCTTCTTAATCTTTTCGAGGATGATCCAGGGGGTGTACAGCACAGCCCAGACGATAACGATAAGCAGACCGAGACCGATTCTGTAGTCGGGGAAGATGCTGCCCAGCATCTCGAAGGTGCCGACGCCGTCGGTGCCGTTGATAAAGAAGAAGTTGGTGTGGAGGGTTATGTTGATGATGTAGATGGGAACACAGAGACCGATAGCGATAAGAGCTATTTTCCAGAGGCGGCGGAAGTTGGGACGGAAGCCGTCAGCTATGAGAAGGATGGGGAAGAGCACCAGAAGAATGTGCAGTATCTCGGAATGGATGTGGAAGAAGTTGGTGATGGGACGAATCTGCCAGGAGGGGGTGAGCAATGCGAAGAATGCACCGGGCAGGCAGATTGCGTAAAGATGCTCTGCCATAAGCTCCGAGGGCTTGAAAAGATAGAAAAGACACACAAACATATTGATGCTGCAGAAATGCAGGGGGAGAAGGGAATTATCCCACTGACCTGTAACTATGTAGATGACATCGGTGACAACTTCCCAGCCAAGGTAGATGGAAACGAGGGTGATAAGAACGCCCTTCTTGCCCTTTTCGCTCATCTTACGGTAGATGATGGGCATGACGATCCATGTGAGCAGAGCAATGCCCAGCCAGAAGAGGTGTACGCCCCCAAACAGCTCAAAGGAGATGAAATCCTCGCCGTAAGCGGCTTTGTAGGATTCATTGGACCAGAACATTTCAGGAACCCCGGTTTCCTCGATGTTTTCAATAGCGCGGCTGATAATGTTATTCATCTGTGCTTCCTCCAATATACTTATTTAAAGCTTGCTTGCCATCTCACGCAGAGAAAGGCGGATAAGCTCTTCTACAGAGAGCGAGGGGTCGAATTTTGAGACAACAGCAGTTGCCTCCCCTGCCTGGTAGCCCAGCACCATAAGAGCGCTGACAGCCCTTGAGGGGTTGCCTGCTGCAGAAGGTGCGGCAGAGGGTGCGGATGAAAGGTCTCCGTCCACAGGAGCGCCCAGTCCCTTGACCTTGTCCTTTAATTCAAGGACGATTCTCTGGGCGAGCTTGGGACCTACGCCGGAAGCTCTTGTCAGGGTCTTGTAGTCTCCCGAAGCTACGCTCATGCCGATCTGCTCGGCAGAAAGCTCAGAAAGTATAGCCATGCCAACCTTTGCGCCGACGCCGTTTACGGAGATCAGCATCTTGAAGCATGCCATCTCGCTCTTTGTGGCAAAGCCGAAAAGGTCCATGGCATCCTCGCGGACGCTCATATATGTATATATCTTGATGTTCTTGCCGACCGCAGGGAGGGAGCGCTGAGTCTGCATTGAAGTGAAGCACTTGAAGCCCACTCCGCCGCATTCAACCACCACAAAGCCGGGCTCGGCGTATTCAAGGGTGCCGTTTAAGCTGTAAATCAATATTGTCTCCTGCCTTTCACACGCTCTTCGATTGCGTTAAAGCCCGAATACTGAGCGTGACATATTGCTATTGCGAGGGCATCGGCGGTGTCGTCGGGTTTTGGTACTTCTGCAAGCCCCAGAAGCCTGCGGGTCATTTCCTGAACCTGAGCCTTGGGCGCCTGACCGTAGCCTGTGACAGCCTTTTTTACCTGCAGAGGGGTGTACTCGTAGACGGGCAGCCCCGCCTGATGAGCAGCAAGGAGAATAACGCCCCTTGCCTCTGCAACGCCGATGACGGTTTTTGCGTTGTTTGCGTAGTAGAGCTTTTCGATGGCGAGAGCATCGGGCTTCCGCTGCTCGATAAGCTCACCTGTGCGCCGATATATGGTTTCAAGGCGCTGACAGAAGTCAACCCCTGCCTTTGTGATGATGGAGCCGTATTCGACGGGTCTCATGTGGGGGGCGTTATAGCGAAGAAAACCGAAGCCGACAATAGCGTAGCCCGGGTCGATGCCGAATATCAGCAAATCATCACCTCCATTAAAAGTCATAATACTACATATTATGTTGTAAATCAACAGGTAATAATGAATGATGAACAATGAACAGTGAATAATTAAGGGGCAAAACGCATCGTTTTGCCGATTTCAGCAGTGTTATTCATCATTTCCCATCGCCTGCAGGCTCAGATTCATTACAATGGCGTCCTCGGCGGGGGAGTTATAGAAATTCTTCCGTTTTCCCACTTCCTCAAAGCCGAAGGAGCGATACAGAGCCTTTGCAGGCTCGTTGGAAGACCTGACTTCCAGTGTCAGCTCGGAAACGCCCAGCTCCCGTGCGCTGTCAATCAGCGCATATACAAGACGCCTGCCGATGCCGTGTCTGCGAAACTGTGGGAACACAGCGATATTGCAGATATTGCCAAGGTCCGCTGCATGGAGCATACCTGCATAGCCTGCAATCTCTCCGCCGCAGAGAGCCACAAAGAATTTTGCTGCATCGTTTGAAGCTTCAAAGGCAATGCCCTCCTCGCTCCAGGGGTCGGAGAAGCACATCTGCTCAAGCTCCGCCAGCCTTCCTGCGTGTTCTTTCTGAAGGGGAACTATCTCAATGTCGCCGCAGGTGCCGTCCAGCAGTGCGTAAACGGCGGCTGCAATCTCATCGCGGCACTTGCGGTATACATCGAGGCTCTGACCGTAGGGATCAGCGATGCCGCTGCCCAGAACTCTTATTTTCTTAGGGTCAATGCCCAGTGACAGCAGGGTGTTTGCATGGGAAGAGGTCATGCAGACAATAAGGTCAACGCTGTCTGCAAGGGGCTTTGAGAGCATTTTTGACTGATGGGCGGAAAGGTCAATACCTATCTCGCGGCAGACCGCAACAGAATAATCCGCTGCGCGGTCACCCGAACCCATAAGACCTGCGCTGTCGACCTCCATATCAAAGCCGCGCATGGCAGCCTCCCGCCGCGCAATATGCTCCGCCATAGGGGAGCGGCAGGTGTTTCCCGTACACAAAAATAATATTTTCATAATAAAATTCCTTTATTTAAATTGGCTCCCCCTCCGGGGGAGCTGTCAGCAAGTTCGCCATTGGCGAACTCAGGTGACTGAGAGGGTGTTTAAAACCCTCTCCGACGCCTGCGGCGCCACCTCTCCCATAGGGAGAGGCTTTATCCTTTCGCATCATACCATGTCTTGCCGATTTTTCCGTCCGCTTCAAGCTTTACGGACAGAGAAGCGGCGTTTTCCATTTCCTCTTTAAGAATTGCAAGAGCCTTTTCTGCTTCGTCTGTGGGAGCTTCCAGAATAAGCTCGTCGTGTACCTGAAGAATAAGACGGGTACTCATGCATTCGTCCTTCAGTCGGCGGAAGACCCTGACCATGGCGATCTTGATTATATCTGCCGCAGTACCCTGAATAGGCATGTTTCGGGCAACACGCTCGCCGAAGGAGCGCATCATGTGGTTTGAAGAGCTCAGCTCATGGAGATATCTTCTTCTGCCGAAAATTGTCTCGGCGTAGAGCTTCTCCTTTGCGGTGGCTATAAGCTCCTTCATGTAGGCGTCAACCCCTGCGTAGGTGTTGAGGTAGCCCTTTATATAGGCGGAGGCTTCCGCGTTTGAAACCCCGATATCCTTTGCCAGAGAATAGGCGCCGATTCCGTAGACAATGCCGAAATTGACCGCCTTTGCAAAGTCGGATCGTAGCCATGTCGTTCTGTGTGCCAAGGAGTTGATTTATGACATTGTCTTCCTAAGACCGCTTGGCCTCCGACTTAGGCGGAGGCTTCCGCGTTTGAAACCCCGATATCCTTTGCCAGAGAATAGGCGCCGATTCCGTAGACAATGCCGAAATTGACCGCCTTTGCA
>JAZUPA010000178.1:0-3091 GCA_045604945.1 Acutalibacteraceae bacterium | reverse complement strand
GGAGCAGGTCAAGCGATTTGCTCAGAAAGGAAGAAAAATTATGCTGACTAAAGAGAACACATTCACGGAGTATCCTGATATTGTAACAACTAAGCAGATGATGCAGATGCTTCGTATAGGCAGAAACAAGGCGTTCCAGCTTCTGAATGGCGATATTCCGTCGATAAGAATAGGAAGACTTCACAAGATTCCAAAGATATTTATTATCGAATACCTTAACAAGCAATCTGCCAGAAACTAATCATGTTCTATCGGCTGTCGCTTATGGCAGCCGATAGCTTTAAGGAGGGACAATAATGATTAATTATAAGCTCAACATCAATAAGGGACTGTGGCACGTCAACTTCTACGTTGATGATGTCAGCGGGAAAAAGAAGCGTAAGCAGCTTTCGACAGGCATAAAGGCGTATGATAACTACGGACGAAGAATCAATAAGCGTATGGCTGACGAGAAAGCTCAAGAGATAGTATCTCGTTATGACGGCATAGTTGACAGCGAGTTTGCATCGTGGTCGCTGGATAAATGTACCGAGTACTGCCTTGAGATCAACAAGGTAAAAATGTCACCGACCACCTACAACGACTACCATTGTGCATTGAACAAGCACATCAAGCCATACTTTAAGAACGGCAAACCTCTTAAAGATATAAGGGCAAAGGATATTGAAAGCTTTTGCAGTACGCTGATAGATTCAGGTAAAAGTCCTAAAACCGTACATAAAATGCTCAGCCTTATCGGACCGGCATTCAGATACGCAGAGAAAAACGATTTCATACTCAGGAATCCTATGAGATTTGTAGACAAGCCTTCTAAAGTCAAAAAAGAAAGCAGTTACTACAATGCTGAGCAGCTTAACAAACTTGCAAAAGCTGCTAAAGGCTCATATATTGAAACTCCCGTTATACTTGCTATGGTTCTGGGACTGAGACGCTCGGAAATAGTGGGAATAACCTGGGATAACGTCGATTTTGATAACAGGATTCTGCATATAAAGCAGAGCGTTATTGTTGGTGATTCAAGTATTCTTCCACAGGGAACGTACAGGGTTATCGGACATACCAAGAGCCATAAATCCAAGGACATTATTCTGAAATACTTTCTCAAAACGGACAGCAGCGAGAGGAGTTTTACAATTAATGACGCTCTCTATAATTACCTCAAAACGCTGAAAGCGGAGCAGGAGGTTATGATAAGGGAGACTAACGCTTACAAAGACTTTGTTTGCGTGAACGCAGTCGGAACACTTATACTGCCGGATAGTATAACTCATTATTTTACTAAGCTGCTTGATGAGAACGGCTTACCGCATATCAAATTTCACGCACTACGACATTCCTGTATCAGCCTTCTCGCCAATAATACGGCTTTCTCAATGAAACAGATACAGGATTACGCCGGACACAGCGACTTCCTCACAACATTTAACGTGTACAGCCATACCGATGACTCGGCTAAGAAAACGGAAATGGATTATATCACAAGTTGCTTCACCAACTTGTTTGACGGCAGCAATGACGAATAAACAAAGAGCAGGCGTTCCTGTATCGGGAGCGTCTGCTTATGTTAATTAGCCATAAACCAGACCGGAATAGTATTTCTGATTCGGACTTGACGGAGTATTGGGATAAAACATTTTTATACGTCCGCTGTCTATAAGCGGCTGGACGTATTTTTTCATTGCGTAAGTGACGGAGCTGAGCCCTAAATATTCAGCAATCTCCTGACGTGTCCTTGGCGTCTTGCAGAATGCTACTATATCAATATCGCCGTTCTGAGTTCCTTTTTCGTCGCCAAGCCTGAAGCAAACTGTAAACTCTCCACGCTCATTGCGGAATTCAGGAGCAGGCAGTCCGTGCTCTTTCAGTTCCCTGCGTATTGTAGGGATACCGGAATAGCGATTTTCAGTAACGTCCAGAACTTCAAGAGCAGTTGCAAGAACCGGATTTCTTGTATCAGGTTGAACCTTTCCGAGCGTATCAAGCGTGAGTCTGCCGTATAGTCCGCCGGGATTTGTTATCTCAAGACGGTCGGCAAATATACTCAGCTGAACAGGCATCCCTTCCGTATGGATACTGTAATCACGGTGTACAAGCGCGTTGAGAAGAGCCTCACGGACGGAGTTGATAGGATAATCAGTCTTATCCCTGCGCTTACCGGTATCGGGATCAACTATTGTTTTTTTGCGAGTATTCTTGCGGACGAACTGCAAGGCTTCATCTACCATATCGGGTATAGTACCTTCGATACGCTGATTATCTATGAACCGTGAGCCGTCGATATCTGTATCACCTACCTCAGTACCGGGTACTGATACAGCAATAATTCCAAGCTGCGGAAAGAAAGCCTGCGGATAAAGTCCAAACAGAAACTCAGCTGCAAGTGTAGGCTTGCCCTCGCGCATTACGCTCATCAGTTCCAATATCTGACTGTCTTCAAGACTGCTGAGATTCGGCTTGTCTGTTTTCAGCAGCTTCAGATATTCAGCCAGTTTATCACTGCTCAGAGAGGAGACAGCCGCTCTTTCAACAGGACGTATATCGTCCTGATACTTTTTGCGATAAGCTTCAAAGCTGTAAACCTCATATTCGCTCATGTGCTGATCAGCTTCACCTACACGCACATATGAGCCTTTCAGACGTCCCTTGCCCTTGTAGAAGCACGGACGCTCTGATATATCTATCGGAGGAATCTCGGCTGAAACAACGTTCTTACCGTCTATTTCAGCAACGGTGAATACCGCTCTGACAGGCGGCTCCATCTGCTCGCACTGATTCATCACGCTTTTCTGGAGTTCCTGAACATCGTCAACGCCTGTTACAGCAAAGCCTTCGCTTTCGTACAACCCAAAAACGATAACGCCGCCGTCATCCTGATTCGAGAAGCTGGATAGGGTGTCAAACAGCCTTTCAGTTGCCTGAGTTTTGCTGCGCTTGACCTCAACTGTTTGAAATTCTGCCTGAGCATTTTGAATCTTTTTTACAATATTTTTTAAATCTATCTCATTCATTTTAAATTTCACCGCCTTACATTTTAAATTTTAGCACTTAATTTTAAATTTGCCAATAAGATTTTAAATGTTATTGTGAAATT
>JAZUPA010000177.1:0-31357 GCA_045604945.1 Acutalibacteraceae bacterium | reverse complement strand
CGAACATTTTAAAGTACTTAAGTCCTACAAACTCACCCATTCCGTCGCCGAAAAGAATTGTCCAAAGACTTGTGGTATCAATTTCGGTGCTGTATGTTTTGGTGAAGAACGCAAAACGCCAGCCCCAAAGGGGAAGATACGCAAACAGGAAGCAAAGTACTGCGAAAGGCAGGAACATAAGGAAAAGCTTGAACTTTGTAGGCATTTCGCACTTTGCGGTTTTTTCTGCCTTGGGAAGAATAATCTGTGCTGCAACAACAAGAATGAGCACGATTGCAGCCAGAACAAGATAGAAATAGAATCCGGGCTGGAACATAGTGCCAAACTTGACCTTGGTGCTTGTTGCTTCACATGCAATTTTATAATTTTCAAATGCAACAACTGCATTCTGGAATCCTATGTAAATTCCGGCAAGAGATGCAAGCTGAACAGCTGCGCCGCCGATGGTAACCCAGTTGCCTATTTTCTTAAGCTTGAGGTTGCCGAGAGACATGCAGGAACCGACTACAACAATCAGTATACTTGCGAGAAGGAGAATTGCCATGTACGAGAGCATGGACAGAGGGCCCTGATCGAGGGCACAGTTGGGTTTGCTGAGAATATTGACGAGATCGTCGCCAAGGAATGATTCATAAGAAATCGCACAGGTGAGCAGCGAGGTTTTCGTGCCCATGTTTGTGTAAACTCTTACAGGATTGAATCCGGGGAAAAAGATGAGCAATGAAGAAAGTACAACGACAATTCTTGATGCGAACAGAATCCAGTTAGCAACTTTTTCCCTGGTGGAAATTAGTTTTTTCATCCTCTACCTCCAGTGCCATAACCGATCGCCTTTTTAGCTGACATCGATCGTATTTTTTGACAGATATTTTCTGCGCTTATCATCAACATCTGCCGAATGCTCGATGCCGTTATTGCAAGCGCCTCGATTTTTATGACCTTTGCCGTTAATCAAGCCACAAAGAGGACGAAGTCTTTACTTCGCCCTCTTATCAGGCTTAAATATGTTCTTCAGATGCAGTCAGCAATAATAAACTGCTGATTATGTCATCGATGAGGAACAAAAATTATGCGCGCTTCTTGAAGATTGCAAGAGCAGCAAGAGCGATAACAGCTGCAAATGCGGGGAATGCAACGGAACCTACGCAACCTGCGGATGCAGCGTCGTCAGCAGCGGGTTCGTCTACAGCGGGCTCTTCAACAGCAGTATCGTCTACCTTGTCATAGTCGAAACCGGCAACATCGAAGGAAACCTCGATAGAAGTGGTGTTGCAGGGCTCAGCAAGCTGGAAGAGATCCTTGCGCTCGTTGTTCCACTGGTTCTGGAGAAGGATGTTTGCATAGACCTTGGAGTCGGGGCTGAGGAATGCTTCTTCTTCTTCCCAGACGGTCTTGTTGTTGACTCTTACCTTAACGTTGGAGAAGGTGATGCCAGCATCAAGAGGAACGTTGGTGGAAACGAAGAGAAGGGAGAAGTACTGCTCATCCTGGAAGTCAGGATCTACGAGGGAAACAGTGTAGTTGCCGTTGCCGTCGAGCTTAGCATCGGTGAAAGTACCTGCATAGAGCTCAGGCTGACCTACTGCCCAAAGACCGTCGAAGGGAACGAGACCGGTATCAGCATCAGTCATGCCAACGCCGTAGGTAGCATCGTCAACAGGGTTACGGAAGATCCAGAGGGTTGTGCAGGTCTGAACGCCGAGGTATGCATGATAGCCCTCGAGCTCATCGATGGTCTCTGCGGAGACGGTCATGCCTGCGAAGGTTGCTACGAGCATTACGCAGCAGAGGAGCATTGCTAAGATTTTCTTCATTTTTTCTTCCTCCATTTGGATTAATTTTGTACCAAGTGCTTAACACCTCCGGTACTAAGTATTAGTTTATACTATGTAAACAAATATGAAAACACTTGTTTTTTGACATTATATACCGCACTTTTTTTATGTGTTTAGTGCAGAAAGTCAAATTTTACCATTCATTTATATGAATTCTTCTCAATTATCACCATTACGCCGTTGTGCAACTGCCTTCAAACACACAAAACCGTCCGTAATTGCTGTACTTTTTTATTATTTCTTTTTCTTATATGTATGTCGCATATGCCCGCAGACGCGGCTATGCCGCACTTAATTAACTGTTGACGGTGGCACCTCATTGTGATAACATTGTGAAAAATATCGTTTTTTGTCATTAATAAATATTCGGAGGCGATTGTTTTGAAGGAATTCTTTGAATGGACTGCCTGGGGTATGGAAAAGCCCCCTGCATACGGCGCTTTTCATCTGTTGTTTTTCTTAATTGGACTTGCTGTCTGCTTTCTGCTTGCATACCTCCTGAGAAAAACAGGAGACAAGGGCAACAGGGCTGTGCTGCTTACCTGCGGAATCTTTCTTGCCGTTACCGAAATCTACAAGCAGCTTTTCTATTATTATGTAGTCAACGTCGACCAGCACGGCGTCTGCGGTTATCAGTGGTGGATTTTCCCCTTCCAGCTCTGCAGCATTCCCATGTATCTTTGCATCATCGCTCCCCTCCTCCCCAAAGGAAAGGTGCAGGATGCCCTGTACAACTTCATGCTGGCATTCAATCTCATGGGCGGATTCATTGCTTTTCTTGAGCCCTCGGGTCTTGTCCATGAATACTGGACCCTTACCCTCCACGCCTTCATCTGGCATATGATGCTGGTGTTTGTCGGTCTTTATCTCGGTTTCTCACGCCGCGCTGCGCTCAGGAAATCCGACTACAAGGGCGCTGTTATTGTTTTCACCGTCTGCTGCGCAATTGCTTTTGCCCTCAACTGCGCTCTCTGGAATGTAACGGAAGGCTCCATGAACAATTTCTATGTAGGACCTAAAAACTCTCCCCTTATAGTCTTCAAGGATATTTGCGAAATCTTCGGCTGGTATGTCAACACTCCCCTGTACATAGCCTGTCTGTGCCTTGCAGCTTTCATATTTTTCCTGCCTTTCTATTTATATAATAAGAAGCACCCTGTTGAGCAGACTGAAAAAACCGAAGCTGCCGACCTTGAATAAATCTCTGAATACAGAAAGCGCCTGCCTTTCGGCAGGCGTTATTATTATAAAATGTATACTGCTATCGCGATAAACTGCATCACGCTGCCTGCCAGACAGAAAAGGTGGAACACGGAATGCATGTATCTGATTTTTACTCCCAGACCGAAGAGTATCGCGCCTATTGTGTAGGCTATTCCGCCGAAAAGTATCCAGAGGAGCGCCTCGGTGCTCATTGCTGCCATTGCGGTTTTCATTGCTATGATTATGCACCAGCCCATGCCGAGGTAGCATATCATTGAAAGCACGTTGTACTTTTTAAGGTCTATTGCAGTAAACACTGTTCCAACTATGGCGCAGCCCCATACTATGCCGAAAATCGTCCATGCCCATGCAGGAGAAACGGGGCGTATGGCGCAGAAGAGAATCGGTGTGTATGTGCCGCCTATAAGGAAATATATGGTGCAGTGGTCCATTATCTGCATGACCTTTTTGCCTGTACCCTTCGGCAGACCGTGATACACGCTGGACATGGTATAAAGCAGTACAAGTGCTGCGCCGTATATGGCACCTCCCACAACGCCCCACACATCGCCCTTTGATGCAGGAATCAGCACGCAGGTCACAAGGGCGAACACTCCGAATATTGCGCCTGCTGCATGGGATACTGTATTGAACACCTCTTCCCCCACTGTATAGTTGGGGAGTTTTCTGTCGCAAATTCTGGTTCTGGTCATTTTTTCTTACTCCTTTTGCAGTTGTATTCGCCGCCTTTGCAGCTCTGCCTGAAGTATACCCCGACGGGAAGAAAAAACTCAACCTACTGTCGCTGTAGCGAGCTATACCGCTTGCGGTAGAGCGGTAGAATTTTAATTCTACTTCTCTACCGGCAGTAGAATCGGCTTGGTTGTACCGTTTTTTCATATCAAAATGAAAACACCGCAGTTTTTGACTGCGATGTTTTGTTTCGATTTATTCAGAGGACGAATCTCTGATTTTTGACCAGATAAGAATAATTATCTGCCCGGGGATGCCGAGAAGATACATCTGCCAGATATTTATTCCTGCAGGAAGCAGGAATGACAGATGCACAGCCAGCAGTAAAGACCACATCAGCAAGGATATGATAAGGTAGTTTCTGCGCACATCAAACCACACGCTGTTGAGCACCAGCCAGACTATCATGGACAGCGGGATTGCATACACCAGCATCAGCCACTGAACAGGAGAGCCGTCTGTAGCGATGGAAAGCACAACAAAGGCGATGAATGCAACAAGCCATACCAGCAGCACCGACAGGGCTGTTATGAATTTTTTGTTGTAATTGCGCACAGGCTTTTCCTTTTTGGGTTTCGGACGCTCATGCTCCTCCCTGACCAGATAGTCAAGGGGTACTCCGAACATATCCGCAATCTCTACCAGAACGGAAATATCAGGCATGGATTCTGCCCGCTCCCACTTTGAAACCGCCTTGTCCGAATAATTCAGCTTTTCCGCAAGCTCAAGCTGGGTCATTCCCTTTGACTGCCTGAGTTCTGCTATATTTTTAGCTACAATGGATTTTATGTTATTCATTGAAGACCTCGCCGAAAATATTAATATCTGTTATTTTACCATCAAAATCGAAAATGTCAAACCGAGCTTGCTTTTTTAAGCGGAAGCAGCATCCTGGTCTGCTTTCTGTATTCGGCAAATCCCTCTTTCTTTGACTGTCTGCCGTCAGCAAGAGGTATGCTCACGCAGAGGAAAAGCATGGTATTTGCTATTGCACCTGCGATATAGTACCACTCAAAGCCCAGTGCTGCCACTGCGGAAAGAGCCACGCCCCACCACATGAGAATTTCTCCCAGATAGTTGGGATGGCGTGAATATTTCCAGAGACCTGTGCGGATAAAGGTGCCTGTTCTGTTCTTTCTGAATCTGTGCATCTGTATATCCGCTGCCCCCTGAAGAGTAAATGCCGCAGCGGAAAGAGCAAAGAACACTATGCTCCACACATTGCCCTGTGCATTGCTCTGAATCACATAAACTGCAGGGAGGGTCACTCCGTAGACCACCAGTGTCGGCACCATATGAATGCCAACAAAATTGATAACGGGATAGAATATGCCCGTTGTGTCATGAAGCATGGTGTATCGCCAGTCCTGATGCTTCAGCCCATGGAAGGTATATGCCCAGTTTGCGGTAAGTCTTACGCCCCATATGCACACCGCTGCAAGCAGCAGTATTTTCGCCATTGTCATCTGCTCAAAGAGCGCAAAGGTGGCAAGGATTACTATGGGCTGAACGCTCCAGTAAGGGTCATATACGGAAGCGTTTTTGAATATCAGGCTGAAAATAAATGTGAAAACAGTTGCCGCTGTATCGGCAATAAGGAGCTTCAGCCACATATCATAGGGCCGCAGGAGATATACCCCTATGCCGACTGCTGCAGCAAATATGTAGACAAGGGCGATTATTACAAAGCTGACCGCTCGGTTTTCTTTGATTTTCAACTTACTCGCCCTTATTGTACCACTCAAGAATCATTGCAAGGTTTTCCTCGCAGACGTAGCTGCCGCCCTCACTGAGGACTGTAAGCATTCTTTCGTCGGACTCGGTCTTCTCTTCCTTTGCGTTTATCTGACCTGCGATCATATTTACAGCCATTCCCATCATGCTCTTGTACAGTCCTTTAAGCTTTTCGGGAGCATAGCCGCCCTGAAGGGTAAAGGCTTCTGCGCCTTCGGGAATTCTGTTGGCATTCTTTGCCTCTGCTGTCATTCTGCCTGTCTCCCCAAGACCTACTGCGCACACTGCTTTGACATTATACTGTCTGCAGATCTTTTTGCAGCCCTTTACAGAGCCCGCAATAAGCCAGCCGAGATAGATTATATCGCTGCCTTTTTTTACTTCTTTCTTTGCGCTTTTGATGTCATATACGGGAAGTCCTGTTTTTTTCCCCAGCATCTGCGCATATTCCTTTGTAAATCCTGTGTTTGATGTGTAAACTATCGCTGTCATTTTTCATTCTCCTTTATTATCTTCACAGTATTTGCCAAAATCCTTGAATTTCACCCTGTAGCCCTCGGCTGTCAGGTGCTTTTCCATAAGTCTCTCCACTGCCGACATATCCTTTTTTGACATGGTTCTCTTTTTGGGGTAAAACCACTGATCGATCAGATATACTGTCAGCTTTTTCGGGTCTTTTTCATCAGCTTCTGCAGGACATGAGGTCACGCACTCGCCAAGCTTGCAGTATATTTCCTCGTCAACAAGCAGCACTTCGTCAGCGCCGAGGGATTCCGCAATCTTTTTCTGCTCTTTGTCAGCATCAGCCATCTCTTCCCTGAATTCTCTGATAAAATCCCACAGGACTGTTTCTGACAGCTCCTGCGCTTTTTTATGTTCTTCGGTAACAAGAACATAATTATCATTGCCGCGAAGCGGCAGACGCCCTCTGAAAACCAGTCTCTTCACTGTATCAAATGCAAAATTTTTCTCAGGCTTTATTATGCCAAGTATATACGGCTCACGCTCAGAATCAAAATAATATCTGCCGATACTCATATCGCAAACACATACAAGCATCTCACCAACGGGTGAGGACTGCTTTTTCATAACCAGCTCCGGTATTTTATCGGATATTCTGTCAGCCAGAATAATCACCGCTGTGGAAACTGCCACGGGAGCCTTCCTCTGCTCCTTATCCTCAAATATGGAATTTTTAGGTTCTCTGTGCGCTTTCCGGATATTCCTCTTTGCGGAGGTCATTATTGTCTGATAGTTTTTTTCGTCAAGCTCACTGACGCTGTATATCATGCTCATCTTTTCTATCGCTCTGTAATCTGTAGTCATACAGTAACGACAGCTTCTGCGCACGGCTGCGGGAGTTATCTCCGAAACGCAAATCTCCTGCTCTCTGCTGAAAAACTTCATTCGGCGGAGGATTTTATCCTCTGCGGTTTTTCGATCTTTTCCGTTGCAGTCGGTCTCATAATACATTCGGGCTTTCTTCCATATATCTACAATTTCTATGATTCCATCTACTGCCAGATACAGCCCAAGATTTTTAGAGATAAGGAACGAAATTACCGCTCCGCACCCCAAAACCACTATAAGATCTACGGTGTAGCTGCATCCATCTAAAGTTTCACCGCTTGCAATCAGCCACACAAACATAAAAACAAGCGCCAGAATCAGTGGCGAAAGCAAAAACAGCAAACACGCCAATCCGTGCTTGAGTTTCGGAAATTTCACTGCATCTCACCGCCCTCTTCAATTGCGGAGAAAATGTATGTCATGCAATCCTGCATCTTCTTCATATCCTCAGGCGGATAGTAGAAATGCCCTGAGCCTTCCATGACTTCATGCTTTACAAGAGAATTCTCTCCGAAATACCTGCTTGATTTCATGGACACCAGCTCGTCATGGCGTGACTGGAACACATAGCAAAGTACACTTATATCATTCACCTTATTTATTGTCTCTCTGCACAGTGTGAGCAGCTCAATATATCTCGGAATCCAGCCCAGATACAGCCACAGCTTCGGGCTCAGGTTTATTCCTATGGAAGCATCCAATGCTGCTTCATGGGGATTGTTTCTGTCAAGCTTTCCGAAGGATGCCTTCAGCGCACGAATCCACATTCTGAATTTCACCCAGGGCTTCAGCGGTACATCAACAAGCATCATTGCCTTTACCTGAGGGTGCTCAGGCACTGCATTTATGCTCAGCAGTGTTCCCATGGAATGAGCTATTATCACCACATTCTCGTATTTTTCGCAGAGCTCCTCCACCCTTGCGCATACCTGCGCTTTCCATTTTTTCATTGAGGTGTGCGAAAAGTCCTGCACGCTTCCCCCGTGTCCGTCAAGAAGGATATTATACACAGACCAGTTTTCGGGGACGGCAGGGATAAATTTATCAAAATATCTCGGCGTACTGTCTATGCCGTGTACCATAAGAACGGCGCAATTGCTGTTTTCAATTTCCCTTATATACTCTTTATGCATCTTAATTCCTCCTGTCTATCAGATTTGAGGACTGCATGTAATTTATTATATCATGTGTATTTTACATTGTCCAGTACCGAAGCCCACTCATTGAATTTCCCTTTTGAGCAATTTTGTGTTGTCGCTTTTTGCTTTTTAGGATATAATATCTGCGCAATACTAATCAAAATGGAGTTTTTTCTGTGACATACGAGCAA
The DNA here is from genome assembly GCA_045604945.1 of Acutalibacteraceae bacterium. Lineage (GTDB taxonomy): Bacteria > Bacillota > Clostridia > Oscillospirales > Acutalibacteraceae > JAISGQ01. The sequence continues at coordinate 23,152 of JAZUPA010000177.1, read as the reverse complement.
TTTACGGAAAAATTCAATATAAGACTCAACGAGCAGCAAAGCCGCGCGGTGCAGGAAACCGAGGGAGCTGTTCTGCTGCTTGCGGTTCCCGGCAGTGGAAAGACCACCGTTCTTGTCGCAAGGCTCGGATACATGATTTTCTGCAGAAACATCAGTCCCCGCTCCATCCTTACAATGACCTATACCGTTGCCGCAACAAAGGATATGCGCTCAAGGTTCTGCTCCTTTTTCGGCGACGATGCTGCTCCTGAGCTGGAATTCCGCACGATAAACGGCGTCTGCTCAAAAATCATCCGCACCTACGAAAAGCTCGGAAACAACCGCGCCTTTGATGTGCTGAGCAACGAAAAGGATATCACCTCACTCCTCTCTTCTGTTTACCGTGAGGTAACAGGCAGCTTTCCGACGGAAAGCGACATAAAGTCCCTGCGCACGATGATAACCTACGCCAAGAACATGATGCTCGGAAAGGATGAAATAAAGGAGCTTGACGGAGAGATTCCCTGTTTTTCATCCATGTACCGCAAATACTGCGATACTCTTCGGGAGCGGCGCCTTATGGACTACGATGACCAGATGGTGTATGCCCATCGTATTCTCGAGCGGTATCCGCAGATTCTCAGGCTCATCCACGACCGATACAGATATATATGCGTTGACGAGGTGCAGGACACGTCAAAGATTCAGCATAAAATCATCTCTCTGCTGGCAAAGGGCTCAGGTAATCTCTTCATGGTCGGCGATGAAGACCAGAGCATCTACGGCTTTCGGGCTGCATACCCCCAGTCCCTTCTCAGCTTTGAAAAGGACTACAGAAACGCCAGGGTGCTGCTTATGGAGGAAAACTTCCGCTCGGGTGCAAAGATAGTCCGTGCAGCTGCTGATTTTATCAGTCGGAATACTGGGAGACACGAAAAAGCAATGCGCACCTCCCGCACTGACCGCGACATCATCAAAAAAATCCCCCTTCCTTCGCGGCATGACCAGTATGAATATCTGCTTGATGCCGTCAGAAGCTGCAAAGAGGACACCGCCATTCTTTACCGCGAGAATGAAAGCGCCCTTCCTCTTGCAGACCTTTTTGAGCGGAATAATATCCCCTACAGAATCCGTTCAGGTGATATGGTGTTTTTCACCCACAGGGTCGTTCAGGATGTACGGAGTATTATCCGTTTCGCCTGTGACCCCTGTGACACTGACGCCTTCATGCAGATTTATTATAAGATTTCAACCTATCTCACCAAAGCCGCCGCTGTTGCTGCCTGCGAAATAAGCAGGCTTGACAATGTCCCTGTCTGGAACGCAATTTTTGCCTCGGGCGAGATTTCCCCCGGAGTTATCAGGGGCTGCAGGACTCTCAAAACGCATCTTGACGCAATGCTCAGGGAGCGTGCTGACAAAGCCGTTTCGCGGATTTACAACGCCATAGGCTACAGCGAGTATCTTGACCGCATGGGTATAAGGTCTGACAAGATATCCATTCTCTCTTCAATCGGTGCAAACGAGCTTTCCCCTGTCGGGCTGCTGCGCAGACTTGATGAGCTTGAAAAACTAATAAAGCTCAACAATCCTCCCCCCGACTGCTCTGTTACCCTTTCCACCATCCACTCAAGCAAGGGTCTTGAGTATGATACTGTTTATCTCATCGATGTGTACGACGGGATGTTCCCTGAAACTGTGGTGCAGAATCCGAAGCACCATTCCGAAGAAACGATGCGATGCTATCAGGAGGAGCGACGGCTTTTCTATGTGGGCATCACAAGAGCAAAAAACAGGCTCTGCCTTATGACCTATTCCGATGAGGAGCAGTCATTCTGCGATGAGTTTCTCTGCAATGACGGCAAACCCCTCGGAAGTTCTTCTGCCGTCGGGGACGACAACATGAAAAAGCTGGCTGAAGGGGTAAGAATCAGGCACAGAGTTTTCGGAGAATGTACCGTCACCGCCAGAAACGGCGATATTATCACCGTTCTTTTCGATAACGGCATGCAGAAAAAACTGTCTGCCGCTGCACTTTTTTCTCAGCAGCTTATTGAATTTGTATAAACTGAAAGAGCCGGGGGCAACTGCCCTCGGCTCTTTTTCTGTTATTCGTCTGCCTCTGCTTCAAATTCATCGGCAGTATAAAATTCAAACAGCTTGAAACGGAACAATGCCCCTGCAATTCTGTCGGGGAATCTCTTTCTCTTGCAATTATATTCCCTTACGATGGAATTGTACTGACGGCGTGCCTTGAATATTTCTGTCTCTGTTTCCGTAAGCTCACTGAAAAGCTCTGCTGCTGTTTCATTTTCAGAGCATGCGCCCAGCAGCTTTTTAAGTCTGTTGCGCAGCACCGAATGATATTCAGCCTTTGCCTCTGCGCCCTTTGCAGACTGTGCGCTTTCCTTCGCTTCGACAATAATGCCGTATTCTGCTTCGCACTCACTGAGCACCTGCAGCGCGCGGTCTGCTATTGTATACAGATTCTTTGCTATGGTGCAAAGCTGCTTATATGCTGTGCGAACCCTTTTTCTGAGCCTGCGAAAGGACAGTGCTGTTGCTGTAAGCCACCATATTACCGCCAGAAGCACAACGCCGCCAACAGCAGCCAGTATTATCTGCCATACCGTCATGGGTATCACTCCCCGTTTTTGTTACTGCTCCATAATTCCGAGATATGCCTTTTCGATCACTACATCGCGCAGGGGCTTGTCATTGGGATTGGTGCGTACCTTTGCGATTGCATCGACAACATCCATTCCTCTGAAGACCTGACCGAATACGGTGTGAGCATAGCCCTGGGGGGAAAGTCCGCCGTCAAGATATGCTGTTCCGCCGATCTCGCTGTACTTGTCAGCTGCCCATGCCGGCCAGCCGTGCGCCTTCATTGCTGCTGCAGAGTATGCGCTGGAGGAAGCCTGAACGATGAAGAACTGGGAACCGTTGGTATCAGGTCCTGCGTTTGCCATGGAAAGAGCTCCGCGGAAATTGAAAAGATTTCTTCCGCACTCGTTCTCAAAGGGCTTGCCCCAGATGCTCTCGCCGCCGCGGCCTGTGCCTGTGGGGTCGCCGCCCTGGATCATGAAATCATCGATTACGCGGTGGAAGATGATTCCGTCATAATAGCCGTTGGCAATGTGGGTTCTGAAGTTCTCAACTGTCTTGGGACACTGCTGGGGGAAAAGTCTGATTACAATGTTGCCCATTGAGGTCTGGAGAACTGCAACCTCTTCGCCCTTTGCAGGCTGCTCAAGCTGAAAACCGTCAGCTGCCTTAACAAAATCGCTCATTTTGATTACCTAACCTTTCTGAAATGCTGTGAAATAAGATTAACCTTCGCAGATGGAAAGAATGACATCATAGATATAAACATTCTTTACAGGCTTGTCGTTGGTATCCGTGGATACCGCTGAAATGGCATCAACGACCTCCATACCCTCATAAACCTGACCGAATACGGTGTGAGCAAAGCCCTGAGGAGAAAGTCCGCCGTCAAGGTGAGGTGTGCCGCCAAGCTCCTCATACTTCTTTGCTGCCCACTCAGGCCAGCCGTATGCCTTCAAGGTCTCTGCATCCACTCCTGCATCGGATGTCTGAACAACGAAGAACTGAGAGCCGTTGGTGTTTGCACCTGCATTTGCCATGGAAAGAGCTCCGCGGAAATTAAAGAGGTTTCTTCCGCACTCGTCCTCAAAGTCCTCGCCGTAAACGCTTTCGCCATAGTAGCCTGTTGCTGTGGGGTCGCCGCCCTGGATCATGAAATCACCGATAACGCGGTGGAAGATCATACCGTCAAAATAATCCTGCTCTGCAAGGGAGACAAAGTTTGCAACGGTGACAGGGGCCTGATCTTCAAAAAGCCTTACCTTGAAGCTGCCGTAGTTTGTTACGAACTCAGCCACTCTGTCCCCTGCCTTGGGAGGCTCAAGCTGCTCGCCGTCCTTTGCTGCGGTATATACAGCAGGAATGTCGGACTTGTCAAGGAAGCGGATTTCCTTTTCCTCGTAGTTATACTCAGTATCACTGTAGAACTTGCCGTTATAGTATGAACCGCCCTCGGTTGTCTGTACTCCGCCGTCTTCCTGAACGCCGTTGCCGGCATAAAGGCTGTCGTCACGGTTGCCTGTTACTACCTCGTCGCCGCCGCAGCCTGCCAGAAGGGCAAGAATCAGAGCGCACACAACAAGCACTGAAGCAATTTTAATCCTGTTCATATGAATCTCCTGATCTCAATAAAAAATACTTTGATAAAAATCCGTATTGCGCACTGCGGAAAACAGCAGTATTGCCCCAAGGAAAACCCACAGAAAGCTCCTTTTTATCTGAAGCGGTCTGTATTCCCTTGCAAACAGGCTTATTATCAGTCTGATATACCACACCGCTGCAAGCATGCCGCAGAGCACCGCAAAGGGATTATAGTATAAAGCTTTTGCAAAATTGCCGCCGATTATTTCCCTTGCGCATCTGGTGCCTCCGCAAAGAAAGCATTTTATGCCTGCAAAGGTTCTGAGAAGGCAGTCAGGATGTATCAGCGACACCTTTTTCTCCACCGTCAGAAAAAACACCGCCGTCAGCACTGCTGCGGCTGCTATGCCTGCAGCCAGCGCCAACGCTCCTTTTCTCGTTTTCGGCAGAGATATGTCATTACCCTTATGCAACGCGGATTTATTCCTTTATCTCGCTGGTGCAGTGGGGGCAGCGGGTTGCTTCGATATCGATCTCGCTCTTGCAGTAGGGACACTTCTTGGTGGTGGGTGCTGCGGGCTCTTCCTTGACCTCTTCCTTCTTCTTGAGGTTGGAAAGCTTTGCAATGCCCTTTACAAGAAGGAAAATAACGAATGCCATGATGATGAAGTTGAGAACTTCGGTAATGAACTGACCATACTTGAATGCAGGTACGTTGTATTCAGCAATCTGTGCAGCTGTCATATCTTTGGGTGCCAACATAACTGCATCAGTTGCGGATACAATAACATCACTTCCGCTCATAACTGCTGGAACAGCGGGGGAAACTTCAACCGCTTTATTTGAAAGGGGTACAAACAGATTTGTAAAATCAGCCTTGAAAATCACGCCGATAAAGGGCATGATAAGATCGTTTACAACAGAGTTGATGATCTTCTGGAAAGCGCCGCCTATGATAACTGCAACTGCCAGATCCATTACGTTGCCCTTGAGTGCAAATGCCTTGAAGTCAGCGAAAAACTTTTTCAGTGCGCCGATCTTTTCTGTCTTTTTTTCTTTACTCATTTTTACCTTTCCTTTCGGTCGGACGATTTACTCTGAACCCTTGTCCGAATATATAATTTCAGCACTGAAAATAATAACACATTTTTCCGTCAGAGTAAATATTCCTTAATAATATTTAATATTAACATCATAACGGTCTTTTTTCAAGATTGAATTCGGGGATGTAACTTTCCTCGGCAGAGGAAAGCTCCTGTGTGTATTCTCCGATTCCAAGCTCCATTGCCACGGCGCAGACCTTGTCATATTCCCGCCTTGTGATTCTGCGGTTTATTTCGGGATGGCCCGAAATATCCCCGTGGGGCGTGTACTGGCTCATGAGACTTACGGGTATCTCTGTTCCGAATTCTTCTGCAATTCTTTCAAGCACCGCTATTGAATTCTTTGTGTTTGAGGGAAGTATCAGGTGGCGGATGAGAACACCCTTTACTGCTATCCCCTTTTCGTCCTTTTCAAGAGGTCCCGAAAGCTCAATCATGCGTCTTACCGCTCTGAAGGCAGTATCGGGATAATCGGGAGCTTTGCTGTATCTCTCTGCCTTTTCGCTTGCTGCATACTTGAGGTCAGGAAGCCAGATATCAACATAATCACTGAGCATTTCAACCGTTTCGACCGTTTCGTAGCCTCCCGTATTCCAGACAACAGGAATATCAGGTCGGTATATGCATAGGGCTTCTATTATTCTATCGGCATACTGGGTGCCTGTTACAAAATTGATATTGTGTGCGCCCTGCTCTTCAAGGGACTTTATCTCCTCCGCAAGGTCATTTACCGTATATACTCTGCCCGTTGCCGTACGGGAGATTTCGCTGTTCTGGCAGAATATGCACCCCAGTGAGCAGCCGCCGAAAAATATCGTACCTGAGCCATTTGTGCCGCTGATGGGCGGCTCTTCGCCAAAGTGCAGAGCCGCTCGGGCAATGCGCATTTCCTCTCCGCAGCCGCAGCGTCCGACAGTCTTTGTTCTGTCAACACCGCACCTGCGTGGGCATAATGTGCAGATTTTCATGTTATCACCTGTGTTAAACACATAAAGCAGGCATTTTGCCTGCTTTATGGATATGTAATTATTGAGTTAAGAGGCTCTGCCTCTTGACTCCGCCGCCTTTGAAAAGGCGGGCGAAACTTTTGCACTTACGACTGTTTGTTGTCCTGTGCAACGATCGCACGGCGGATAATCTTTCCGCTGGTGGTCTTGGGAAGCTCGGCAACATACTCGATGCGTCTGGGATACTTATAAGGTGCTGTTGCGTGCTTTACATGATTCTGAAGTTCCTTTGTAAGCACATCGCTTGCCTCAAAGCCCTTTGCAAGGACGATCGTAGCCTTTACTATCTGACCGCGGTCGGGGTCGGGATAGCCTGTTACTGCACATTCAAGCACAGCGGGATGCTCAAGAAGAGCGCTTTCAACCTCAAAGGGTCCGATGCGGTAGCCAGAGCACTTGATAACGTCATCGTTTCTGCCGACGAACCAGTAATAACCGTCACCGTCGCGCCATGCCATATCGCCTGTGCGGTAGATTCCGTCATGCCATGCCTTGGCGGTTGCTTCAGGATCTTTGAAGTATTCTCTGAACATACCGACAGGTCCGTGAGTGCCTGCATTGCGAATGGAGATAACACCCTCGATACCGTCTTCGCAGGGCTGATCGTTCTCGTCCAGAAGAACAACATCAAAGATAGGTGCAGGCTTGCCCATTGAGCCGGGCTTTACGGGGAAGAATCCGAAGTTTGCAATTATTGCAGGGGTCTCGGTCTGACCGAAGCCCTCGAAAATTTCAAGACCTGTCTTTTCCTGAATCTTGTTGTAGACCTCGGGGTTGAGAGGCTCACCTGCTACGGATGCGTGCTTTATAAAGGAAAGGTCATAGCCGCTCAGGTCGTCCTTTATCATGATGCGGTAGATGGTTGCGGGGGCGCAGAAGGAATAGGGCTGCAGTCTGCAGATTGCATCAAGCATTGTATCTGTCTTGAATTTGATTGTATCAAATGCACCGATTGCTGCACCGCATATCCACTGACCGTAAATCTTGCCCCATGCAAACTTTGCCCAGCCTGAGTCGGTCTGGGTCATATGCACGGTGTTTTCCTTTACTCTGTGCCAGTAGCGTGCAGTGATTATATGACCGAGGGGGAATGCAAAGTCATGACGCACCATCTTGGGCATACCAGATGTGCCGGAAGAGAAATAGAGAAGCATGGTATCGTCATTGGTGGTTGCTTCGTCACCTGCGGGTCTCTCAAAGACGTGCTCGGTTGCTGCAAGCTCTGCGGCATAGTCGAGATAGCCTTCGGAGGAGAAATCGCCGCCATCAAAGGTGTAGACATATTTAAGAGTCTCGCACTTGGGTACAGATTCTCTTACATAGTCGATAAGACCTGCTTCGGGAATGAAGATAAGAGCCTTTACTTCTGCTGCATTGCAGCGGTAGACGATATCCTTGGGGGTCAGCTGGAAGGATGCGGGGATGCAGGTAACGCCAAGCTTGCAGAGTCCCACAAGGGTGAACCATACCTGAGGACGCTGACGGAGAATGATCATCACAACGTCGCCCTTTTTGAAGCCCTTGGACTTAAAGTATGCTGCAACTCTGTCACTCTCGCGCTTTACGTCGGTGAAGGTATATTTCTCAACCTTTCCGCTGTCGTCAGTCCACACAAGAGCAAGCTTTTCGGGCTCTACTCTCGCCCACTCATCAACTACATCATAGCCGAAATTGAAGTTTTCCGGTACGTTGATGGTGAAATTCTTCTTCATGTCCTCGTAGCTTTCAAACTCGGTACGGGGACAATATTTATTAATAAGATAGTCCATTTTATTCAGTCCTTATTCCTTGATAACAGTCAGAAATTCCGCAGGCTCATCAACGGCATGCTGTCCGTGGGGCAGCTTGGGGTCAAAATAAATGCAGTCGCCTGCATTGAGGATGTGCTCCTTGTTGCCTACGATGATTCGCACCTTACCCTTCAGGACATAGTTGAATTCCTGTCCGCCGTGGCTGACAAGGGCAGGCATTGCATCCTCGGGCTGGAGATGCACGAGCATGGGCTCCATCTCTCTGCCGATGAAGTTGTAGCAGAGGCTTGTATAATCATAGCCGGGATAACGCTCAACAACTGCGCCTGTGCCTGCTCTGACCACTGTATATGCCTTCATCTTCGGGCTGTCGCCGGTCAGCAGTGTGGTAAAATCAACACCCAGTATGGATGCGACCTCATAAAGCATGCTTATGGGAATATCCTTCTGTCCCGATTCTATCTCATTGTAATATTCAAGGCTGATGCTCAGCTTTTCTGCCATTTCCTCGGGAGTTATCTCAAGAATATCTCTCATTTCGCGGATTCTTCTGGGTATATTTTCATAGTGCTTCTTCATATGTGTCACACCTTTTCCCGTAAATTTTCTAAATATTTTATCACATTAAATCCCCGAATTCAAGAGCATTGCACCTATAAACAACCGTTTGATGCAATTTATTACAATTCAGTCGCAATCGGTTAAAATTAAGACATATTTTACACAAGGGCTGCTTTTTGTGTTATCATTCAGATGACATAAGTTATTCTCCTCTGACATATCTCCCTTTTTATAATCTCTTCTTATCTCTTCAGCGGAAAGAGTCTCGGAAATCCGAGACTCTTTCCTGCTTTTTCAAAGTACATATTGCGTTAAAAATAAACTTTGGATATTTTTCGACTATATATTGTGTTTTCTTTCCTATTATGTTATCATAAGTATCGTGTATGGACTAAAAGATTATCACGGCGTTCTCCGCCTTTTCAAAATGCTATCGAAAGGAGTAGTTTTTCCTCAAGGAAAAACGTGTTCTGTATATGCGAATTCTCAAAATCGTACATACCGCTGACCTGCATCTCGGTTCGCTTTTTACTTCCACACCTGAGGTTGCCACCCAGAGAAAAATCGATCAGTTTGAGACCCTCAGAAGAATCATCAACATCTGCAACGAGCGCGAATCTGATGTTCTTCTTATTGCCGGTGATCTCTTCGATACTCTGAAGGTTGATTCTCAGCTGCTCAGTGAGACAAAGGATCTTCTCACCACCTGCAATTGCGATGTATTCATCACCCCCGGCAACCACGACCCCGCCACCCCCGACTCCTGCTATTCACAGGGTGAGGACTGGCCCAGCAATGTGCATATCTTCCGCGGCGGTCTTGAATGCATGGAGATCCCCTCAAAGAATGCCTGCGTATGGGGCGCTGCTTTTTCAAGAAGCTTCCAGCTTGAATCCCTTCTCACCGAGATGAAGATAGACGACAGCAAGATAAATATTCTTCTCATGCACGGTGAGCTTTACTCCGGCTCATCCAGCGAAAGCCGCTACAATCCCATCTCCGCAGAGCAGCTCTGCTCTCTTGGAGTTGAGTATGTGGCTCTCGGTCACATCCACAAAAGCGAGCTGCACAAGTCCGGAGATTTTCTTTTCGGTTACTGCGGTACTCCTGAGGGCAGAGGCTTTGATGAGCAGGGCGACAAGGGTATCTTCGCAGGCTACGTCAGCCGTGGCTTTGCCCACATGGACTATGTTTCCACCTGCTCAAGAAAGTACATCAGCGACACCATCGATGTGTCAGGCTGCAGCCTGACAAGCGAATTTGCCGCATCTGTTCTTTCCACCCTCGAAAAGCGTTACGGCGCAGAGTATGCTGCAAATCTTTATGATATAACCCTTCGCGGTGAGCTGCCCAGAGGAATCATGGCGGATATCCCCATGCTGGTTTCCGCACTTCGCGAAAAGCTCCATTTTGTTCGTTTTACAGACACAACAACCACCGAGCTCGATATTGATATGCTCGGCAAGGATACCACTCTCCGCGGTGCTTTCGCGAGAGCTATTTCCAGTAAAATCCAGAAGGACGAGAAGAACAGAGACAAGTATCTCAGAGCATTGCTCTACGGTCTCAGAGCCTTTGACGGTGAGGTGATTATCAGTGACGATCAGTGAGATTTATATAAAAAACTTCGGTAAGCTCAGCAGCTTCAAGTTGACAGCCCACGACGGAGTCAATATTATTTACGGTCCCAATGAAGCAGGCAAGTCCACAATTATGGCATTTATCAAGGCTATGCTTTACGGTGCCGGCAGAGCTGAGACACGCCGCAAATATGAGCCCTGGGACGGCGGCAAAATGGGCGGCACTCTGGTTTTCGAGTGCCGCGGCAAGCATTATTCCCTTTCCCGTCAGTTCGGCTCCACAAAGGCTCTTGATAAAATTGAGCTGTGGTGCAAGACCACCGGCGAACAGGTTGATCTTCCTGAGAAAACCGAGCCCGGTGAATATCTGCTGGGAATCAACGAGATGTCTTTTGTAAACTCCGTTTTCATCGGTCAGATCAATCCCGCAATCTCCGGCTCCAACGACGAAATACTCAAGAAGCTGATGAACCTTGCCTCTGCAGGCGATGAGACCGCTTCAAGAACAGAGATCGAAGGACGACTTCACGACGCCGCTGCAAAGCTCAGCTCCAAGAAGTCGGGTGCTATCATCCCCGCCCTTGAAGCTGAACAGAGCGAGCTGCTCAGCAAGCGTTCTGAGGTTGTCGAACAGTTCAAGCAGGCTGATACCCTGCGCGAGAGCGTAAAGACACTGGAAGAAAAGCACGAGCGTCTCAGCCGTGAGTATAACGACCTTCTTGACCTTCGCGAAAATGTAAAGAAGGCTGTCCGTCTCAGCGAGCTTGACGATATAATCACCATAAGACAGAGCATCGAAGCTGACGAAGCACGTTATCAGAAGCTTCATGAGGCAATGTACGGCAGCGAACTGAGCTTTGACGACGATTTTGTCGAAAGATCAAGGGAGCTTCTTGAAAACATCCGCAGCGACCAGAAGGTTCTCGATGTCAAGAAGGAGCAGCTTGCAGAGTGCAACGATCAGCTTGATTCTGTTGACCGTTCCAAGTTCGACCTCTGGTCATCCATAAGCAATAATCAGGAACGCATCAAGAATATCCTCGTTGAGTACGATCAGCTTCTCGACGCAAGATACGATGCCGAGCGCCGACTTGAGGAATACGAAACCGAAGTCAGGGCTACACAGATAAGCCCCAGGAACCTCGCAATTATTATCGGTCTGCTGGTTCTCGGTCTGTTCTTCCTCGGCTTTGTTCACTGGATATTCTTTGTTCTTGCCTTCCTTGTCGGCGGCGGATTTGTCGCTTACAACGTTCTCAAGGACAAGGGTATCATCCCTACCCCCACATCGGGTATTGAAAATGAAATTCAGGAGATCGACGACGATATCCGCGGTCTTTCCCGTTCAAACAGAAAGCTTCTCGACGAGCTCGGTCTTCCCCACATTCAGGCTCTCCGCGATGAGGTCGCTGAAATCGAGCGCGTTTCCTCCATGACCAAGACTGAGGTCACAAGAAAGAAGAAGCTCAAGACTGAGATAGACGAACAGTCAAAGAAGATCGCCGCCATGAAGCAGGAGCTTCGCGATTCTCTCAGCCCCTACACCAGAATCGATAATGATGAGCAGGCTGTTGCAATCATCTCTGCTCTCGACAAGAAGCAGCGTGAGCATGCTGTTCTTGAGGAGAAGCTTCAGGCAAGCAAGGATGCTCTTGACAAGATGCTCGACGGTGCTGATTACGACCTTATCGTCCTGGAGGCTCAGGAGCTTGAAGAGGAGCTGGGTGTCAGACGCAAACTTGAAGGCACTGAGCTTGATGAGATCGAAAAGCGCATTGACGATACCTCCGCAAAGCTCATGGAGGTCGGCACTGAGCTTGCAAGACGTCAGGCTGAGCTTGCAGGCTGCAGCATGAATATTCAGGATATTGAAGAATACAATGACAAGATCAAGCTCCTTATTTCCAAGACTGACAAGTATAAGTTCGAGCTTGACGCAATCAACATCGCCATTGAAGCTCTTGGCGAAGCCTTTGAGACCATGCAGAGAGACTTCGGTCCTATCCTCAACTTCAAGGCCGGACGTATTCTCACCGAGCTTACAGGCGGCAAATACCCTTCCGTATTCATCTCCGAAAGACTTGTTCCCTCCGTTACCGAAGGTCCCAACAGCTCAAACATCCGCAACTGCACAAGTCTGAGCCTTGGTACCAACGATCAGGTTTATCTCGCCCTGAGACTTGCAATCGCAGGTATTCTCAGCGATGTTCAGCTTCCCGTCTTCCTCGATGACGCTTTCGCTCAGTACGACGACAAGCGCACTGCTGAGGCTATGTTCTACCTCGCCAAGGAAAGCGGCGGCAAGGAGCTCGGTCAGGTTCTTATATTCACCTGCCACAGCTCTGTGCTCAGAATCGCAAAGGAAATGGGCCTTTCCAATCCCGTTATCAAAATCACTGAATAAAGAACAAAGCCCACCGCATCAGGCGGTGGGCTTATTCTTTATTCATCCCAGCTTATAATGATCGAAACTTTTCCGTCCTTCTCAAGCTTCTGCTCAACATTATAGGTTTCGCAGCAATATTCACATTCCGTGACCATTCTGATTACAGCCTCCAGAGATTCCTCCGTAAGGTTTCTGCAGCAGTCGAGATCTCTTATTCTGTCGCAGAGCTCCTCGGTTTCGCACTCTTCAGGGTCTTCCCCAAGAGCTTCGCTCAGAGCATCCCAGGCGCCTTCGCCCAGCACCATCGCCAGCACATCGCACGGCTCGGGACACTCTTCTCCTCTTGACAGCCATTCCATGGATATTTCTGCCCCTTCAATGTCCGAAAGGGAAGCTATATTTCCTGTCAGAACTCTGTGGAATTCGCCTTCCTGCTCTTTCCAGCCTGACTTCACCTCTGCCAGCTCTTCGTTCTCCTCTTCCTCCGGCTCTTCGCTGTACTCCTCCTCTTCCTCATACTCCTCTTCGTCATAGCGGTCCTCTTCCCTTCTGAAAGGCTCTTCGAGGGATTTTATAAGGCTGTTTACGCTGCTTGCAGCGACAATATCCGCCAGATTGAATCGGGTTTCCTGAAGGGTATACAGATCAATGAACTCGTACAGGGGGGAAAATATATCCGCCTCTTCATAATTTTCAAGATCGGAATTGAAGAGAACATTTTCGTCAGAATCCGTAATCCTCAGACCTGCCTGCCATGTTCCCCCCGCATCGCCTGAACCTGCACCGAGAGTTCTGAAAATCCTCTTTCCGTTTTTCAGCCTTATATCATACTGAACTACAAAGGAACTGCTGCTGGAATTGGTAACAAAGTCTGTTCTTATCTTCATTGAATTCTGCTCCGTTCATTGTTTATTTTCTGAATTATACCATCATTCTGAACAGAACACAAGCAGATTCAGACAAGAATACTCACCTTGCTGTTCTTTTCATCTATTTCTATGGTCGCAATGGAGGTCATTTCATACTCTTTCATGACCTTTTTTACTGCCTTTACCGCCTTTCGCCCCTGCCGCGGTGTAAACGGCACATCCCTGCACAGGGCAATCAGGCTTATCCCGATTCTGTTAAGGTAGAGCCATCTGGGGATGCTTATCTTATGGAGCTTTCCATCTGCTTCAATGTGTATTTTCATTGTTCATCTGCCCTTTCGCAAAATCACTCCACAAGAATATTTATATTGATCTGCTCTCCGTCGTCGTCAACCTCAATATTCATAAGGTTTCCGCAAAGTCCCGAATCAACCATCCGCAGTATTGCGTCAAAATCTATGCTCGTGCTTGCCTTTTCGCTTTTCACTCCCTGCATGCTGAGCATCTGATTCATATCCATTCCCGAACTCATAAGTGCCTTGATTATTCTGATGGGTATGTTTACCTTTAAATTTGTATCCCCTGTATCAATAAGGATACGGAGATTCATTTCCTCCACCGATTTGCCCGTTGACGAGGCAAGAACCACGCCCTCGGGCTTGTTGTTCTGACCTCTGAGCAGCTCGTCACTTGTCATGCTGAACATATCTGCAAGCTGCGGGATAAGGGTAATATCGGGACATGAAATATCAGATTCCCATTTGGAGACCGCCTGACCCGATACTCCCATCTTTTCTGCAAGCTGCTCCTGAGTCATTCCCAGTCGCTTTCTCTCTGCCTGTATTCTCTTTCCCAGTGAATTTTCCATATTGTGTTCTCTCCTTTCGTTTGTGCCCTAATTTTAAGACCATGACCCCCAAAAATGCAATGTATCATCGGTTGAATCGACCAAACCATACGTTGGATTTCGCTCAACCGTCGGTTGGATTGGCTTATCCATGCGGTTTTTTCAATTATAGCATTATTGCTTTTCAACTGCAACGCAATATTCTCTGCCATTCTGTAATTTTGCCGTTTTTATTGATTTAGAATTTTCATCGTGGTATAATGGTGTGTAATCATATTCATATCACGGAGGACATTCACTTGAATAATACAAAATCTGCATTTGTCGCCATCGTCGGCAGACCCAATGTCGGCAAATCTTCCATATTGAACGCACTTATCGGTCAGAAGATCGCTATCGTCTCTGCCAAGCCCCAGACCACCCGCACACGCATTATGGGTGTGCTTACAAAGAACGAGGCTCAGCTTGTATTCACCGATACTCCCGGTATGCACAAGCCGAAAAACAAGCTCGGGGATTTTATGGTCAAGTCTATAGCAGACAGCGTTGACAACACCGATATCTGCATGCTGGTTATCGACGCTACCGATAAGGATGTACGTCCTGCGGAATCTGACCTTATTGAGAAATTCAATGCTTTCGGCATGCCTGCCATCCTTGTTATAAACAAGATCGACCTTGTGGAAAACAAGGAGGTGCTGCTTGAAAAGATCGCTATGTTCTCTGCCCTTTACGAGTGGAACGCCATTGTTCCCGTATGCGCAGTCACAGGCGAGGGACTTGAAGACCTGCTTCATGAGCTTTGCAATGCAGCGGAAGAAGGACCCCACTTCTTCCCCGACGATACCCTCACCGACCAGCCCGAAAAGGTTATTGCCGCCGAGATTATCCGCGAAAAGCTTTTAAGGCTTCTTTCCGACGAGGTCCCCCACGGCATCGCCATCGATATTGAAAGAATGAGAGAGCGCTCAGGCGCTCAGGAGGCTGACGAGCGTCAGGGCGATATTGTTGATATCGACGCAACCATCTACTGCGAGCGCGACAGTCACAAGGGTATAATCATCGGCAAGGGCGGCGCCATGCTCAAGAGGGTCGGCTCCTACGCAAGAGAGGATATAGAAAAGTTCCTCGGCTGCAAGGTCAACCTCAAGCTCTGGGTAAAGGTCCGTGAGGACTGGCGCAACAGCTCCTCCAACCTGCGCCGCTTCGGCTTCAAGGACGAGAACGCATAATGCCCGCCTTTACCGAAAACGCCATTGTCCTGAAGTGCAAGCCCTACGGCGAAAAAAACCGTGTGGTTTATCTGCTGACGGAAAAGCACGGCGTTATCCACGCCTTTGCAAACGGCGCAAGAAGTATTCAGAGCAAGAATTTTGCCGCCACATCGCAGTTTGTTTACGGCTCCTATCTGCTTGTCCCCTCCAGGGATTCCTATACAATCAAGGAATCCCACGCAGAAGCCAGCTACGCCGATATGCACGGCGATATTGAAGCACTTTCTCTCGGTCAGTATTTCTGCGAGCTCTGCATGGAGCTTGCCCCGGAAGGGACAAATGCAGAAGACTATCTCCGTCTTCTGCGGGCGGCGCTTCATTATCTCAACACAGGCACAAGAGACAAGCGGATGATAAAGGCTGCCTTCGAAATGCGTATCATGTGTACCGCAGGCTTCATGCCCGACCTTCTTATGTGCCGCAGCTGCGGAGCATATGAAGCGGATATTATGATGTTCTACCCTGCAAAGGGCTCACTGATGTGCGAAAAGTGCGCCGTGGAAAATGACCCGTACACAAGCGGCGTTGCTCTTACCGCGGGAGCTCTGACGGCGCTTCGCCACTGCGCCCTTGCAGACCTGCACAAATTATACTCCTTCTCTCTTGCCGAGCACTCTCTGCCCCTCCTCGCTTCAGCCTGTGAGCGGTATCTGGTGTCACGCCTTGAGAGAAGCTTCCGAACACTGGAATTCTATAATCAGATAAAAGGAAATTGACGTGCAATGCGCGATTTTGCGTTTTTTACTGCAGAATCGAACAACGGGACGGGATTCCTGTCCCCTACTATGATTTTGAAATAAGGATTATTATTATGAATACTAAATTTATGAGAGCACTGGAGCTTGACAAGGTTCTTGACATGCTCGGAAAGGAATGTTCCTGCGAAGATGCAGCGGCGGCCGCCCGTGCCATCGAGCCTGAGACCGATCTTATAAAGGTCAGGCAGATGCTCAGCGAGACCTCCGACTGTCACATGCTTCTCGGACGCTTCGGCTCCCCCTCCTTCGGAGGTGTGAGAAATGTCACAAACGCCGTCAGAAGAGCTCAGGCAGGGGCTGTGCTGACTATTCCTGAGCTTATGAGAATAAGCGAGGTGCTGAGAATAGTACGCTCCCTTCGCGAATGGCGCGGAAACTGTGAGGGGGTCATCACCTGCATCGACTCTCTCTTTATGGCTCTTGTGCCGTTTAAATCCGTCGAAGACAATATTAATTCCGCTATCCTCAATGAGGACGAGCTGTCGGATAATGCTTCCGCCGATCTTGCATCCATACGCCGCAAGATTCGCTCCGCTCAGAGCAGAGTGCGCGAAAAGCTGGATGCGCTGGTTCGTTCCTCCACCCACTCAAAATATCTTCAGGATGCAATCGTAACCCAGCGCGGAGGACGTTTTGTCGTCCCTGTAAAGGCTGAGTTCCGCGGTGAGATCGCAGGTCTTGTTCACGACACCTCTTCTTCGGGCGCAACCCTCTTCGTTGAGCCTATTGCCGTTGTTGAAGCAAACAACGAGATAAGGGTTCTTCAGACAGAAGAACGAGCTGAGATCGAGAGAATCCTTTCAGCACTCAGCTCTCAGGCAGGTGACTGCGCTGACGGCATAATCACCTCCTATAATATGCTCATAGAGCTCGATCTGCTTTTTGCAAAGGCAAGGCTTGCCTACAATATGAGAGCATCCCTTCCCCTTGTCAATGAGGACGGAATAATCGACCTTAAAAAGGCGCGCCATCCCCTTATCAACCGCGACAAGGTCGTTCCCACCAACATAAGGCTCGGCAGGGATTTCGATACTCTTGTCATCACAGGTCCCAACACAGGCGGCAAGACGGTTGCACTGAAAACCCTCGGTCTGCTGTCTGCCATGGCTATGTGCGGTCTGATGCTTCCCGTCAGCGACGAAAGCGAGATTTCAACCTTTGAAAATATCCTTGCGGATATCGGTGATGAGCAGTCCATTGAACAGTCTCTTTCAACCTTCTCCGCACACATGACCAATATTATCAGGTTCTTTGAAATTGCCGATTCCCGCACTCTGGTGCTTCTCGATGAGTTGGGCGCAGGCACCGACCCCGTCGAGGGCGCTGCGCTTGCAACCTCCATTATCGAGCATCTCAGGATGAAGGGCTGCACCATTGCGGCAACCACACACTATGCGGAGATAAAGGCTTTTGCAATAAGCACTCCCGGTGTTGAAAACGGCTGCTGCGAGTTTGATGTAAAGACCCTTCGCCCCACATACAGACTGCTTATAGGTATGCCCGGACGTTCCAATGCTTTTGCCATAAGTGAAAAGCTGGGTATTCCCATTGAAGTCGTAGACAGGGCAAAGGAGCTTATTGACGAGGACGACAAGCGCTTTGAGCAGGTTGTCGAGGATCTTGAAAAGAGCCGTCAGAGCATGGAAAGTGAGCAGGAAAAGGCTCAGAAGCTCAGAATGGAAGCTCAGAAGGTTCGCGATGACGCCGCCAAATCCCAGGAGAGGCTTGAAAAGGAAAGACAGGATATTCTTGACCTTGCAAAGGCTGAGGCTTCCAGAATCGTCTCTTCCGCCAGAGCTCAGTCGGAGGCTCTTCTCCAGGAGATCGACCAGTTCCGCAAGGAGCTAAAAAACAGCGCAGATGCTGCTGCACTCAGCGTAAAGGCAAAGCAGCAGCTGAGAAGCCGCATAAAGGACCTCGAGGATACCGCAGACCCGATAGTCTCCTTTGAGGATGACGGGGATTATGTTCTCCCGAGACCTCTTAAGGTTGGCGATAATGTACTGATCGTCACCCTGGAAAAGAAGGCAACAGTATCAAAGGAAGCCGATGCATCGGGCAATGTTGAGGTTCAGGCAGGTGCGCTGAAAATGCGCGTAAAGCTTGGAGACCTCCGTCTGCTTGCTGCCGATAAAAAAGCAGAAAAGGCAAAGCAGAAGGACTATTCTGTTACCAAGAAGCTTACAAGAGACGCCACCAGCGAAATTGATGTGCGCGGTCAGACTGTTGACGAGGCTATTATCGAAGTCGACAGCGCAATAGATTCTGCAGCTGTTATGAATCTCGGAGAAATCAGAATCATACACGGCAAAGGCACCGGCGCACTCAGAGCAGGTCTGCATCAGCATTTCAGGCGGCATCCCCATGTTAAAAGCTTCCGCCTTGGCACCTTCGGCGAGGGTGAAGCGGGAGTTACTATAATAACGCTGAAATAACAGGAGGAAATAACCATGTCAGAAGAAAACAAGATCATTTCTCTCGGCGGCGAGATCGACCCCAATGCACAGCCCATTGCGGAAACAAATGAAGAGGAGCAGCCCTCATCCTCAGGCACACTGGCAACACCCTTTGAAACTCCTGCAGAAGCCTACATCCCCACACCTACCGAGGTTCAGCAGGTTGTTGACAAGAAGCCCGAGCAGGTAAAGAAAAAGAGAGGAAAGGTTCTCAAGGGCATAGTTATCACCCTTATTTCCATCATCCTTCTTCTTGCTCTTGCTGCAGGCGTTCTGTTCTTCCTGCTCATATACGATGATATGCCCAATGCCCCCACTGATGTCCCCTCAACCGAGACCGTAGTGTATAACACCGTAATGGAGTTTATCACAGACGAGGGACGTATGCAGTTTGACACCTCAGAAATCAACGGAATATATCAGAAGATAAAGCCCACTTTGGAATCTGCCGTCGCTTCCTACGGCGCTGAGCTTACCGAAAGCTTTGTTGTCATCAGCAACAATCAGCTGACCTGTTATGCGCGAGTCAGATTCAAGGGCATTACTCTCCCTGCAAGAATCGTTCTGACCGCTCATTATGACGATCCTTATGCATGCGTCGTGCTCAACAGAATCACCATCGGTAAGTTTGAAGTTCCTACTGAAATAGTCGCTTCACTGCTCGGCAATGTCTCCTACCCCGAGAATGTTGCATTCAACGCCGAAAACGCTGAGTTCTCCTATAACACCGACGCTCTCAACGGCATCTTCCTTGACGCTATGCGCAGCAATGATTTCCTCTCCGGAACAGAGGATTTCCTCGACTGGGCTGCAGGTATTTTCGGCAGCGATTACAGCCTTGAAAAGACCTTTGATATTACCATCTCCGAATGTCAGATAATCAATAATCAGCTGGTATTTACAGTTGAAAAGGTTTTTGCCTGATTTTAAAAACGCTCATGGTGCCTCTATCGGCACCATGAGCGTTTTCTTTACTGTAAACGGCTGCTGAGCTGGCTATTCCCTGCCGGAAATCACACCTGAAACAGATTTATTTGTATGCAGCTTCTTCTCTTAATTTTTCAGCCCACGCACAGGCAAACTGCAAAAAATCAGCGGTATTGCGGTCTGATTCAAGGATTTCAAAATTACTCTTTTCTCCGGTAACTGCATCAACAGCGACAATTCTGTTGTTTTTCAAAGAGAACGTGATCAGCCCTACGGCTACCATAGGTTTGCGGTCAGCCCCGCGGATGCGCAGGGTGTATTTCTGACTCTTCACATCCCAATCCAAATCGTCAAGCAAATAGCCTTTTTCGGATAATTCAACAATTGCAAGCGAAGCAAGCCGATGATAAATACTGGTTTTTGTCGCCATTATTGTACCACTCCCATCTTTTCCGCGATTATTATACCACAAACAGAAACACGCTGCAATCCCCTTTGACATCTGTCGAAAAATGTGAAATTCCCCTCACGCCCGCAGGCAATTCACATGGCGAAGCAATATTTCACAAATCCCGCAAGGGATTTATTTCGTTGAAAAAGACCTGTGCTTTGTATCAAAGCACAGGTCTTTTTCTGCGAAAGCGCAGAATAACGGTGCGTAAATGTAGGTAAGAAAAGTGAAAAGGTGCTTGAATAGTCAAATGACTTCAATCTTGCCTATGATATGACGATTAAATTCCGCCAAATCCTCCGCAGGAATCCAGAATTCTTGGTGATAACTTGCCCCTACTGTTTGAATATCAAATTGAGAAATATAGGCATCGTCAATTTCAAAGGTTGTAACATATCCTGCATATCCCGAATCGGCAGATTTCTTGTTCCATTTTTCCGCAATTTCTCGGGCGTATTTTTCGTTTAGAACAGGATAAAAGATAGGTTGTTCAGGAAGTCTTGGAGGATATTCCTTATAATTAGTGCTTGCAATCAAATCCAACTCTGCTTGTCCAACGGGTCTATATAATCTCATAAAACCACCTCTTACAGCAATAATTATATATCAGCATTGACAAAATGTGAAGTGAAATATCCTTCGGATGTGAAATAATGACCTACGGTCATTGTGAAATATTCGGTGTGCCACCGAATGTGAAATGAAATAAATCCACTCACGCCCGCAGGCATTTCACACGCCGTAGGCGTATTTCACGCAGGTCGTGCATTTCACAAATCCCGAAAGGGATTTATTTCGTTGAAAAGAAACACCCTTTGTCGGTAGACAAAGTGTGTTTCTTTTCTGGTGGCCCATTACCATTAATAAACAAAAATTTATCTTGCTCATCTTTTTCTTCAATCTCGGACAATAATCTGTCATTTATTGTTACTGTTTCATCACCAGAATTGAACGTAATCGTAATTCTATCATCATACAAATAAATTCTGTTAATAAACATTGTAATTAAAGCCCGACGATATTTCAAGTCATCAGCATTCCCTTTTTTAAGAGATGTAAGAAAAAATTTAATTTTGGGTTCTGCAAGTGAATAAAACGGAGCTTCTTCTTTTGCGATTTCTTTTTCAATCTGCTCACGTTCCATATCCAATTCAGAGATTTTACTATACAGACGCTCTCGCAGTCTCGGTTCATCTGTTTCAAGAACAGCGTCTAAAGCATTTTCGCTCTTACGCTTGTTATCCGCTAAACACTTTTTCAAGTATCGTAAGTTGGATGTATCTCTTTCTGCTTCACAAATTGCAGCAACCTCTTTTGCAATTCTATTGATATTGGTATCTGTCAGTAACTTTCTACACTGAGTGATAACAAGTTCTTCTATGTAATCTTTTTTGACCATCTTCTTATCGCATTTTTTGACTTTTTTACCATTGCAAATGTAATAGTTATATACTTTACCTTGTTTTCCAGTTCCAGAAAAACCTGTCATCATTTCTTTGCAATGACCGCAAAACAATTTTGTTGTCAACAAATACTCGACTTTTGCCCTTGATCTTGCAGGAGCTTTCTTATTGCATTTCATTACCTCGGCAACCTTATAAAACAATTCATCTGAAATAATACGAGGAATGCCTCCCTGAACTTCCTCACCTTTGTATGTGTATATTCCGATATATCTTTTATTATTCAGAATAGTATAAAATGAATTTACAGTAAACTTAGAACCTCTTGACGTTCTATACCCCATTGAATTCAAATATGCAGCTATCTCCGTTTTTGTTTTCCCATCCGCATACATTTCAAATATCATTTGTACAATAGGAGCTTTATCGGTGTCTATTTCAAAGTGTTTATCTTTTCCAACTTTATATCCTAAAGCAATATTACCTCCTGTACAAAGGCAATTTTCTGCATTATAGTCCATACCCCTTTTTATTTTATCTGCTAAATCATCACTGTAATACTGAGCATACGACATCATAATGTTGCGGAAAAATTTACCCGAAGCATTATTACCAAAGTTTTCTGTAGCAGATAGTATCTCTATTCCATGTTTTTCTATCTTGTCCGCATTAGTAAGAGTTTGCATCAAATTTCTTCCAAATCTATCAATCGAATATACAAGTACAGCATCAAATATATGTCTTTCACAATCTCTCAGTAATTTCTGCAGTGCAGGTCGGTTATCGTTTTTTCCACTCAATGCACTATCACTATATGTGTTGGTGATTGTGAACTCTTTTCTTTCAGCGAACTCACTACAAACTTTAATCTGTTCTTCGATGCTTGCCTCTCTTTGAGAGCTTGAACTATATCTTGCATATATGACTACATTCATATTTTACTCTCCCTTTGTTTTTCTTCATTGACAAATTTATAAAATGTGTTTGTTTTTAATCCTAAAAGTTTCATTGCCAAAACAGCCGTTATTTCTTTCTTTATCCACTTTTGATATACTTCATCCCAATTATCAGGGCGTTCAGCTTTTGGTCGACCTAAATGTATTCCTTGGGCTTTGGCATTCGCAATACCCTGTGCCTGTCGAGCTTTTATGTTTTCTCTCTCTTTAGCTGCAACATATGAGAGTATTTGCAACACCAAATCTGAAACAAATCGACTATCGATATTATCCTCTGTTCGTCTTGTATCAAGCAATGGCATATCCAAAACCTTAATATCTGCCCCCAACTCTTCAGTTATATACCGCCATTGAGCCTGTATCTCAGTATAGTTACGTCCTAACCTGTCAATAGAAAGAACAACCAGCAAATCGCCTTTGCGAAGAACATTCAACATCTTTTGATATTCTGGTCTATTAAAAGACTTTCCGCTGACTTTATCAATATAAATATCTCGTTCAGATATACCGATTTCTTTCAGAGCATTTATTTGCCTTGCCTCATTCTGCTCTTTTGTAGATACTCTAGCATATCCATGTATTCTCATATCAGACATCAACATTACCACCTTATAAATTATATTTAAAATATAAGATGAACATTTGCAAAAGTCAAC
>JAZUPA010000176.1:0-15817 GCA_045604945.1 Acutalibacteraceae bacterium | reverse complement strand
TATCCAAGCTCGCTGACCAGCAGACCTGCAAGGGTATCGTAATCGCCCTCGGGCAGCTCCACATCTATAAGGTCGGAGACCTCATCGATGGGCATTGTGCCGTCAACGGTGTAGGTGTTGTCGGAGACCTGTGAATACTCCTCTTCCTCGTTGTCATATTCATCCTGAATATTGCCGACGATGGATTCAAGAATATCCTCCATGGTAACAATACCGGCAGTGCCGCCGTATTCGTCAACAACGACCGCCATCTGAATCTTCTTGCCTGTCATCTCCTCGAAAAGCTCAGAGAGATTCTTGCCCTCGGGGATATAGTAAGCATCGCGCATGAAGTCGGTAAGCTTGAGGTCTGCGACCTCTTCCCTGCCTACATACTGCAGAAGGTCCTTTACATAGATTATACCGAGGATAGTGTCAATATCCTCTTCATAAATGGGGATTCTGGAACGTCCCGTCTCAACGGTGAGTGCAACCAGCTCATTGATTGAAGCAGTGTTTTCAACTGCAACGACCTCTGTGCGGTGGGTCATGACTTCGCTTGCGGTGGTGTCGCCGAAGTCAAATATATTGGCGATCATGTCGCGTTCAGTTTCTTCGATAACGCCCTTTTCTCCGCCCACGTCAACCATCATGAGTATTTCCTCAGCGGTAACGGTGCGCTCATCGTAATTGGGGTCGATGCCGAAAAGGCGTGTGACTGCGTTGGTTGATTTTGTAAGCAGCCATACAAAGGGCTTTGCAGCAGCCTTGAAAAACAGCAGCACGCTTACAACCTTGAAGGAGATTGCCTCTGCCTTAGCCATGCCTATCTTTTTCGGCACAAGCTCACCGAAAACAAGGCTGAAGAAGGACAGCACAACTGTGATAAGTATGGTGGAAAGTGTGGTTGCAACGTTGGGAGAGATAAAGCTCAGATTGTCAAGAACACCGCTGAGCCTTTCGGTAAATGCTGTTGCAGCTGATGCAGAAGACAGGAAACCCGCAAGGGTAACACCTACCTGTATGGTAGCAAGGAAACCGCTGGAATCCTTGGTGAGATTGAGAATCTTCCTGGCGCCCTTGTGCTTCTTTTCCGCCATTGCTTCAATCTTTGCGTCATTAAGGGTAATGATTGCAATTTCGCTCATGGCAAAGAACGCATTGACAAGGGTGAGCAGTATAAGAACACCTATGCTGACAGCTATATCCACAGCGAATCACATCCTTTCCCTGAGAATGCTTCCGCTGCCATAGTGCAACGTTTGGGGCGGCTACTGTCCGCGTCACCGGTCATTTTTCATTTTCTCCTTTCAGATACGCGATTACGGGAGAATAAAAATACCCTCCCCGGAATCGGTGCAATGCACTAAAATCAATAATTTTTGCATTGTAATGCACAGTATATCAAATATATATGCATTTGTCAAATAAGTGAGTGTGAGTATTTATACAAATCCTGCCAAAAGGATGTATGCAATCTCTTAAAAATTCGCAAAAGCACTTAACAAAGCCCATTTGTTTTGGTATAATATAATTTAACAAATAAACATCGGAGGGGATGAAATGGGTACAACCGCCTTTTCTGACTCAAATTTCATAAACAGAGAGCTTTCATGGCTTGAATTCAACCACAGGGTCCTGCTTCAGGCGCAGGACAAGGGCAACCCTCTTTTTGAGCGTATGAACTTTATGAGCATAGTCTGCTCAAATCTTGATGAATTCTTCATGGTGCGCGTGGCATCACTGCGCGACCAGCTCAATGCAAAGGGCAACTCCACCGACCCTGCGGGAATGTCCGCAAAGCAGCAGCTCAATGCTATTTCCAAAAGAGTAAAGCGCATGACCGTTGAGCTTTACGACACATACATCGAGGAGATTCTCCCCGAGCTTGAGCAGCACGATATCAGGATTCTTCGCGCTCACGAGCTGAGCGAGGAGCAGAGAGCCTACTGCGACGGCTTTTTTGACAGCGCCCTCTACCCTGTCCTGACCCCTCTTGCAATCGACAAGAGCCACCCCTTCCCCTTTATCGCAAACCGCGCACTGAATGTGGCGGTAATGGCTGAGGATTCCGAGGGTGAGGCAGCCTTTGCAACCGTTCAGGTTCCCTCCAATTTCCCCAGACTTTTCCGCATCAGACAGAACACCTACATCCCTGTTGAGGATGTTATAAAGCTGAATATAGGCAAGCTTTTCGGCGGCTTCCGCGTAGTATCCTGCGCTCCTTACCGCATCACCCGAAACGGCGACCTTGAGATACACGAGGACGAGGCTGAAGACCTGCTGGCAGAAATCAAGAAATCCCTGAAGAAACGCAAGAAGGGCGAGGTCATACGTCTTGAGATGGAGCGCGGCTGCGACAGCAAGCTGACAAAGTTCTTCACCCGTGCATTCGGACTTGACAAAAAGGAAGTCTATGAATCCTGCGGACCCATCTCCCTGACCTTCCTTATGAAGGAGCTGTACGGACTGGGGGGCTTCGATGCCCTCAAGTATGAGCCCTATACCCCCAATCTGCCCGAGCGTCTGAGGGATACCGATGCTGATATATTCGAGGAAATCAGGCGTGGCGATATACTTCTGCACCATCCCTTCGATTCCTTCGAGCCTGTTATCAGATTCCTCAACCAGGCTGCAGCCGACCCCGATGTTGCTGCAATAAAGCAGACCCTCTACCGCGTATCCCACAACAGCCCCATAATCAATGCACTTATCACTGCCGCTGAAAACGGCAAGCAGGTCACTGCCCTTGTGGAGCTGAAGGCAAGATTTGACGAGGAAAACAACATCACCTACGGCGAGGAGCTTAAGAAAAAGGGCGTAAATGTCGTGTACGGCGTTGAGGACCTCAAGACCCACAGCAAGATAACCCTTGTGGTGCGCAAAGAGTCTGACGGTGTCAGAAGCTATCTGCATCTCGGCACGGGCAATTACAATGAATCCACCGCAAGGATGTACACCGACTACGGTATGCTCACCTGCAACGAATCTCTCGGCAACGATGCCATCGCCTTCTTCAACAGCATCACAGGCTTTTTCAAAAAGCCTGAGCTTACTTCCCTTGTAATGGCTCCCCATACCCTCCGCAGCACCGTATACGACCTGCTGGAGGCGGAGAGTGAAAAGGCTGAAAAGGGCGAAGGCGGCGAATTCTACGGCAAGATGAATTCCCTTGCGGATGCAGATATGATAGACAGACTTTACAGAGCCGCCCAGGCGGGAGTGAAAATCCGCCTGATGGTGCGCGGTATCTGCTGTCTTGACCCCACCTGCAGAGAGGCTGCAGGCAATATCGAGGTGCGCTCCATAGTGGGCAGACACCTTGAGCACACAAGAGTCTATATTTTCGGAAAAGGCAGCGAGCGGAAGGTATTCCTCGGCAGCGCCGACCTTATGACCCGAAATCTCTCAAGACGCGTTGAGCTTCTCTTCCCGCTGCCCGATGAAAAAGTGCGCGACCGCGTAATTGAGGAAACCGAGCTTTACTGGACAGACACAGTCAAGGCAAGGGTGCTGACATCAGGAGGCAAGTACATCAGACTTTCCGAGTATGTCCCCACGGTTGACGCCGAATACTCCATCTTTGATTTCGGAATCAGGGAGGAAAAGGCTGATTATGAAATTCCTGAGGGCAATGTGAATGCTCAGGAGGTACTGATCTCAAGATCAAGAGAGGCTATGAATCAATAACGGAAAATAGTCAGTTCGCAAAATCCTGACTGTAAATAAAACTACGAAAGAAGAATGACAAATGAAAAAAGCAGCCAACACCGTCCGCTTCATCACCGAAAGCGGCATCATTGCCGCGCTGTATGCAGTGCTGACCCTGTGCTTTGCACCGCTCTCCTTCGGACCTGTGCAGCTTCGCATCTCCGAAGCCCTTACCGTAATGCCTGTGCTCACCGCCGCAGGTGTGCCGGGGCTGGCGGTGGGATGCCTTGTTTCAAACATCGTCGGCGTCGGAATGGGCATTACGGGACCTGTTGACATCATATTCGGCACCGCCGCCACACTTCTGGCGGCAATTGTCACAAGGCTCCTGCGAAACACTGCAAAAATCGGCAGTATTCCCATTCTGTCACTGCTCTCCCCCGTTCTTTTCAACGCTCTTATAGTCGGCGCGGAGCTTTCCATCTTCTTTGGAGCAGGCACCTTTGTTTACTGTGCCGCTGCGGTTGGAATCGGTGAGCTTGCGGTAGTTGGCGCAGCAGGTACTCTGCTGCTTGTTTCACTGAGAAAAACAGGACTTTTCTCACACTGATATCGGAGGGTTTATATGAAAAAGTATATCTCTGTAATTCTGGCAATTCTCATGGCGGTCAGTCTGCTGACCCTTGCAGGCTGGGGCAGCAAAAAGGCTGCCGAGCCCACCATGGCGGAGCTTCTCGTCGGTGACTGGTATTCCTATAGCGGCGCGCCCTACAGAAGCTTTTCCGCCGACGGCACCGTAGTCGGCACCAACGGCTACGCTTCTGATTATACTGTCGAAGGAAATCTGATCACATGGAAAACCGCCGCGGGAAACACCGTTACCGTTGAGTTTTTCACAGACGGCGAAATCCTCAGAATAGCCACAGGCTCAGGGGGATATTTCACCACCAGAATGTATTACTGTAAAAATCCCGAAGGGGTTGAAGCCGGCACAGGCATGCCCCGTCGAGGCACTACCGACACCGCCGTTTTCGGCACATGGTATAACGGCGCAGACGTATTCTTCACCCTCAACGAGGACGGCTCCGTCAGCGGACGCCGCGATACTGCTGCATTCTCCTTCTTCGGTGATGAGATAGTCCTTTTCACCGGCGGAGCTTCTGTTGATGAGGCTGCCTCCTGCAAGCTCGAAAACGATATCCTCACCATTTTCTACAAGGACGAGCTTACCGGCGCCGATGCTGAGCTGACCCTTACCAAAGAGCCAACCGAGACCGTTGAAAATGTCCTCGACGGACTTACCGACAACGAAATATTCCTCCCCGACGACGAAGCGGAATAAGCATTATTCAGAAGCGTTATCTGTCCGATAAACAGATAACGCTTTTATTGTATCGATTTGCCTAAATTCCCCGTCAAAAGTTTGTTGCTGTTTTTCTAAGCAAAATATTGTGATGCGCAAAACAGAATGATATAATGGTTTAGATATGAAATCCGGGAGAGATGAAAATGGCTATAGATTTTGCATTTGAACCTACAAGAAAAAACAGCGGATATATCTTCATAAGCTACGCCCACAAGGACGCAGAGAAGGTTGCTCCCTATGTTTACGAGCTGCACAGAAGAGGATATGAGGTATGGTACGACAGAGGCATCAACGCACTTGAATCCTTCAAGGATGTAATACTCAGGCGCATTGAGGACTGCGCCTGTTTTGTTGCGTTCATATCCAATAACTATGCAAACTCCTCCAACTGTCTTTCTGAGACCTCCTGGGCGACAACAAAGAATATCCAGCGATTCCCCGTCTTCATCGAGAAGATGGATAAAATGCCCAACAATCTTATTTACGATATAGCAAACGTTCAGTATCTGAACGCCTATGAATACAGCCGCAGCGAAGCGGTTGATATAATCGCAAACCGCGCCTATAAAATACTCACAGGACAGATAAGTGACTGGTCCGACTGGAACGACTCCCGTGTCAGAACCTCCGCCCCTTCACAGCAGAACGATGAGTGCGGAAAGCTTGTTCAGGCGGCTCATTACTGGGCAGACCTGTACCAGCGCACAGGGGGCGATGAAAACCTAAAGAAGGCGAGAGAGGGCTTCAAGGAAGCGGAGAAGGCATTTCCCTATGACCACAGGGTGTGGATGGGGCAGATCAGGTGTGAGGCAATAGAGGAACTGGAAGGCATCAGTTACTTTGAGCCTGTAAATCCTGACGATAAATACGGCGATCCGGAATTAAGGACTGCCCAGATCCGAACATCAGCCAGTTTATCAGGCAAGGAAGAATTGTCGTGTGTCGTGCAGAAAAAGCTCATGAGGATAAAGGAGCTCAGAGCTCACATAAAACCTGAGGATGATGGCAAGGTCAGGGATAAACATGCAGAATATGTCTGTTTTCTTATCAGCAATGCGCATGAGATGATAAAGTACCATGCACAGAAAATCTCCGGGGCAAAGACAATTTTCGATTATGACTATTCCCTCGGAGCACTGATCAGGACCATCACCGATATTGTCGACAGTTGCCCCTCTGACAGACATATAAAGGATTCTGTGAGTGTCAGCGAGCTGCTGAAGACAAGATATTCCCTTCAGGTTCAGAAGGACGGACTTCAGCCTGAAATCAACCGCCTGAAAGCAGCAGAAGCGGAGCGCCAGCGCGCAGAAGTGGAGCGCCAGCGCGCAGAAGCCGAAAAGCAGAGGGCAGAGGAAGCGGAGCGTCAGGCTGAGAAAAAAGCTCTGGAAGAAAAAAAGCAGGAAATAGAGCGAGAAATCCGCGAAAAGGAAAACAAAAAGAAAAAAAGAAAGCAGGCTGTAAAGAACTTCCTCAGAATTCTGGGTATAGTACTCGGAAAAACCGCTCTCATAGCTGTTATCATCTATCTGATTGCCAGCGCCTGCTATCTGTTCGCTATTTTCTTCAACGGCAACTGGGGCTACGGCGAAGAACCCTATGAATATTCTTATTCCAGCTTCGAAAGATGGTATTACTCTCTGAGCGATACTGAACGGCTCGAATACATGATGAACGTTGATTTCGAGAACATATTCAAAACAGAGGGAAATATATCACTCGATTTCTTTGAGGGCAGTATTGAATTCTGGAGCGCAATCGACCCGATGCATATTATTCTGCCCTGTATACTCATGTCTCTCGGTATAGTTCTTATCTTCTGGCTTTTAGGATATGATAATATACTTGTCGATAAGTTGACAAAGGCTGCGATCATAATTGTATATATACTCTGCGCAATACCCAGCCTGCCGTATTTATTCAATGAACAAAACGATTTCTGGGGGATGCTGTCTATCAATGTCCTGTGTTCAATTCTCCCCCTGCTGCTCGTCTGGTGCCTGATTCCACGGCATGCATACTATGCATTCGATGAGCCTTCTATACCCTCAATGATCTTTGCACACCCTGCAATAGCTGCCGCTGTTACGTTAGGCGAGGGCGCTCTTTCCCTTCTACTTTCCATCGGCTCCTGTATGTGCGAATTTTTCGAAGACCCTTTTGCTATGTGCCGGTAACAGAAACCCGACTGAGCGAAGCAAACCTTCTCTCAGTCGGGTTTTTATCTGTCCCTTGCCAGATTTATCTCTTTATGCTAAAATACCCTCAGCTTTGAAACGGAGAGATTACTATGAAGATTGGAAATACCGAGCTTTCGGGCAGAGTGCTGCTGGCACCCATGGCAGGGGTTGCGGACAGAGCCTTCCGTGAGCTTTGCGTGGGCTACGGTGCGGCATGGTGCGTCAGTGAGATGGTATCGGGTAAGGGAATCACCATGCACGACAGAAAATCCGCAGCACTGATGCAGATTTCTGACACCGAGCGTCCTATGGCGATTCAGCTTTTCGGCGATGACCCTCTGATTGTTGCCGCATCGGTTGAAAAGGCACTGGAGAGCAATCCCGAAGCGATAGATATAAATATGGGCTGCCCTGCGCCGAAAATCAGCGGCAACGGCGGCGGCAGTGCGCTTATGAAGAACCCCGAGCTGTGCGGCAGAATGGTCCGCGAGGTGGTTCGCGCTGCGGGAAGTGTCCCTGTCACCGTCAAGATCCGCAAGGGCTGGGATGAAAACTGTCTGACGGCGGTGGAGGTCGCAAAGAGAGTTGAAGCTGAGGGGGCTGCGGCAATAGCCGTTCACGGCAGGACAAGAGCTCAGATGTACGCTCCCCCCGTAGACCTCAATGCAATAAAAGAGGTCAAGGATGCTGTCAGCATCCCTGTTATCGGCAACGGAGACATAAACGGCGCCATGGACGCGGTGCGCATGCTTGAGGAAACAGGCTGCGACGCGGTCATGGTGGGCAGAGGCGCTCTGGGCGCTCCCTGGATATTCATGCAGATAAACGCCTGGCTGAATGACTGCCGCGTTATCGACACACCGCCTCTTATGGAGCGCATGAGGGTCATGAACAACCACATCATCAAGCTCTGCGAATACAAGGGCGAGAGGGTCGGCATGAAGGAAGCGCGAAAGCACACTGCCTGGTACATGACAGGGCTTGCAGGGGCTGCATCCCTCCGCAAAATGTGCGGCACCCTTGAAAAGCTTTCGGATATGGCTGCTCTTACCGAAGCGGTACTGATAAAGGACGCGGAAAAGCGCAGCGGAACAGATTCATAGAAAAAACCCGGGAACACTCATGTTCCCGGGTTTCTGATTTCTTGTCAGCCGATATTATTCAGCATCGGTGGCAGAAATATCGGTAGCGGAAAATTCGGATGCATCGCCGGCAGAAAGATCACCCTCATATTCGGGTTCGGTCATGCTGTCAGGAACTGCAGACTGGGACTCATCCTTTGCGGGGAAGAGCTCGGTCCACCATGACCAGTCTGCCGCATGCTTCTTCTGTCCCGCCTTGTTGTACTCACAGGTGATATGCACAATAAGGTGAGTTTCAACATGGGAGGAAATATCGGAAGCGGAAATATCGGTAGCTGATACTGCATCGCTGCCTGACATGATGTCAGAGCCCGATACGACCAGATTGTCCTCATAGGAATAGTACATGCTGTAGGAATAATCCCCTGCGTCGATCCTGTTTCCGCCGCCGTAGTTGTAAGCCGCACCGTGGTTGACATACAGATAAAGGATCTGTGTCATGAGCTCGTCCTGGGTGTTGACAGCATCGTTGAAGGGGGAGACCATCATTGCGCAGGCTGCAAGCACGCGGAAGGTGGAGTCATCAATGAGGCCGGGGGAGTATCTGAAGGAATCGGATGCATAATCCTTTCCGAAATAATACTCACAGATCGCATCGTAATCCATGGAAAGATGCGCCAGCTTGAAATCGCCCTTGTAGGTCTCAACGGAAAGCTCTGCCATATCGTCAAAAATGGTGACTGTCTTGCCCTTCTTCAGAGCCTTTACATCCTCATCGGTGAGATAAACATGGTCAGTGTCGGATACCATGAGGGTCTCCATATTTGCCTGCATTGCGTAATAGTCATAGACCTTGTAGGTGCAGGAATCGGAGAAGGATACTGCGTTCCACTCCTCTGCAAATTCCTCCACGCTTCTGCCGGAGGAGTATGAAGCACCGCTGTAAAGAGCGAAGATAAGTACAGCTGCGATAATTGCTGCAGCGGCAACAGAGCCGATAATTATCAGCGCGGGCTTCTTGTCCATCTTCTTTTCTGCGGTTTCGATTGCAGGCGCAAGGACTTCTGATGCCTTTTCCTTTACATCTGCAAACCACTGTGCCGCCTTATCCATAAAGGAAACGCTTTCTTCTGCGCTTTCATCATCGGACATCTCCGAAGCACACTCAGCTGCATCTTCTGCAGCCTCAGCAGCCTCCTCCTCTTCGTCAGCGGCGTCAAAGCCGAGACAAGCCAGCGGATCTTCAATTTCTTCAAACTTTTTATTGTTATCCTTGCTCATAGCAATACCCCTTTGCGCTAAACTTTTTATAGTCTACCTTATTATTCTCTCATATTATAAGAAAAAAGGCAAGAGTTTTCCGATAATAACATGGAAAGTTCAGCGTGAATTCACTTTGTGACAGAGGAATATTGAAAACAGTGGGCTGTCATGGTAGTATATTTATCAATACCACACGGCAGCAGTCAGCGGAAACATTGAAGAGAACTTTGCCGATGCAGAGCATTAGCAGAAGGAGAATATATATGGGACTTTTCGGAAAGAAATATCTGATAGAACACCCCGAAAGATTTGAAAAGCAGGAGCGCGAAGTCATTGCCCTTGCAGAGAGCACTCCTTACGGCGGTCGTTTCAATGGGGCAGGGGACAGGTTGTGGAAGGCATCGGTCCGCCTGATTGCCTGCATCGACTGCGAAAGCGGCGAGCTTATGGAATTGCCGCGCTATCTTGTCTGGAACTACAAGGAAGGCGGCAATAACAATATTCACGGAATCAGAAAGCAGTGCATCTACCGCCTGAAGGTGCTTTTCTCTCTGCCCGACGGCGAAAATTACCCGCTGGGCAGGAGCATGTTTGTAACAAAGGTAATAAAGAAAAATGTATCCGACAAGAGACTTTCGGAGATACTTGAAGAGTACAGAAAACCCGTGTCCATTGACACAGCATGGGGAAAGCTGGAGCTTGACAGGGAATCCGAGGTCTTTGAGGGGACTGTAAAATGGCGCGACGGCGATACGGATGTCAGTCTCAGCGTCGACAGCGGCAGCGACACCTGCGAGACAGCCATGAAGACATTTGAAGCCGTCATGGCTGACCAGACAGTATGGGAGAGAAAAGCAAAGCTCTATATCGCCGCGGAATATACCGAAAACGCCAACGACTGGCAGTCCGACGAAGAGGATTACAAGCCCATAACCATAGCCGACTTTGCAAAAAGGATAACCCTGTGCGCCATCAATTTCTACGATGACGGAACCTTTGAATTCTGGTTCGACGATGACGGAATGTTCTTCGGTCATTCCCTGCTTGCAGAAGGCTCGGTGGAGGAAGGCTTCACCGATTCCAATATGGCAGGCTGACAGCAAACGCATCAAGGAGAATAAAATATGTACGAATCTCTGACATACACCCTCTCCACGGGAGAAGAGCTGTTTTTTGAGCGGTTTGGCCGTATTTATATGACCAAAACAAGGTGGTGCGGCAAAAGCGTCATACTCATCGCAGAAAGTGACCCTTATACCGAAGGCATCTGCAAGTATTCTATGGGGGCTTATGATGTGATTACGGATGATCCGGAGAGCTGGGAACAGGCGGCAATTGAGCAGGCAGTTTACCATCTTGCCGACCGCGCCGCCGATTGCCGGACCTTCAGCGAAGAAGCCTTCTCCGCTGAAGCATTTGCCGCAGATCTTGTAATCAGCGAGATACACCTGCACTCTAACGGATTCGTCACCTTCTGCTTCATGTCAGCCAAAGTGTTCGGAGAACATGTCTTGGTTTTAGTCCGCTGCGATACAGCGAGCGGTTTATTTTACGAAGCAAATATTCTGTACTGATAAGGAAATCAACCGTATTTCTCGCAAAATAGACAAAACAAATGTGCCGTAATTGGTCATTTTTCAGCACCCGCGCTTTAGCGCGATGCATTGACACGGTCACAATCTGACAGGTATAATTAAGGTTAATAACCAAGTCAGAAAGCAGCCCTCCCGGGACTGCCTGCCGCGAATATATTTCGCATCGAATAATAAAAAGGAGAGTGCAAGAATGTTAATCACAGATCCTTCAAAGAAGTTCGTCCATGAAGGTCTCACCTTCGACGACGTACTGGTCATCCCCGCATACAGTGAGGTACTGCCGGGCTCCGTAAAGCTTGAGACAAAGCTTACAAACAAGATCACCCTCAACATCCCCCTCATGACTTCCGCTATGGACACCGTAACCGAAACCGACATGGCAATCGCTATTGCAAGAGAAGGCGGTATCGGTATCATCCACAAGAACATGAGCATCGAGCAGCAGGTCGATATGGTCGACCGCGTAAAGCGCTCCGAGAACGGCGTTATCCAGAATCCGTTCTTCCTGTCTCCCGATCATCTCGTCGGCGATGCAAACGCTCTCATGGGCAAATACCGCATTTCCGGCGTCCCCATTGTTGACGAAGTCGGCAAGCTTGTCGGCATCATCACCAACCGTGACCTCCGCTTTATGGAGGAGTCCGATTTTGCACAGCCCATCAAGAACGTCATGACCAAGGAAAACCTTGTCACCGCTCCTGTAGGCACCACCCTTGACGAGGCTCGCGAGATCCTCCGTCAGCACAGAATCGAAAAGCTCCCCATAGTGGACGAGCAGGGCAAGCTCAAGGGTCTTATCACCATCAAGGACATCAAGAAGGCTGCAAAGTACCCCAACTCCGCAAGAGATTCCGCAGGCAGACTTCTCTGCGGCGCTGCAATCGGCAGTACCACCGACGTGCTCGAGCGTGCAGGCGCTCTGCTCAAGGCAGGCGTTGACGTTCTCGCTCTTGACTCCGCTCACGGACAGAGCCACAACATCATCAGATGCGTGCGCATGATCAAGGAAGCATATCCCGAAGCACAGCTCATCGCAGGCAACATCGCAACCGCTCAGGGCGCACGCGACCTTATCGAGGCAGGCGCAGACTGCATCAAGGTCGGTATCGGCCCCGGCTCCATCTGCACCACCCGTGTTGTCGCAGGTATCGGTGTTCCCCAGATAACTGCTGTCTATGAGGCTGCAAAGGTCGCTGCTGAGTACGGCATCCCCGTAATCGCTGACGGCGGCATCAAGTATTCCGGCGACATCGTAAAGGCTCTGGTTGCAGGCGCAAGCGTTGTAATGGTCGGCTCTCTGGTTGCAGGCTGCGAAGAGGCTCCCGGTGAGACCGAGCTCTATCAGGGCAGACAGTTCAAGGTCTACCGCGGCATGGGCTCTCTCGCTGCAATGAGCAAGGGCAGCTCCGACAGATACTTCCAGGCAGAAGCCAAGAAGTTCGTTCCCGAGGGCGTTGAGGGTCGTGTACCCTACAAGGGACCCCTCTCCGAGACAATCTATCAGATGGTCGGCGGCATCCGCTCCGGTATGGGCTACTGCGGCTGCGCAGACATCTCTGAGATGCACAGCAAGGCACAGTTTGTCCGCATCACAGGCGCAGGACTTCGCGAAAGCCATCCCCACGACATCCAGATCACCAAGGAAGCACCCAACTATTCTTCCAACTGATAACAAAGGCAGGCGTTATTGCGCCTGCCTTTTAAATTTATAAAAAGGATGGTATCAGGTATGAAATGGAACATTGAAGAAGCAGAAAAGGTTGTCCGTGAATGTGAACGGCTGACGGGGGTCACGGCAGACTTCACAGTCACGGACAGGGTCAAAAACGGCGAAATCATGGATATAAGGGAAGAAAAAAGAGAGCTTGGAATATCCCCTCTGATGTGCAGTGACGAGGACATACCCGACAGCATTGTCAGGCAGTGCATTTTCCTTGCCTTCTGCGGTCTTGAGAATGAAAAGCTGGAGCTCGGGAGATTATGGCACAGTGCAGTCAGAAAAGCAGAGCAGCTGTGCGAACAGACGGGGACGGAGTTTACTGATTTTGAAGATATTGAAAATTATATAAGACCTGTCAGGCGCAGGCTGTTTCCTGACCCGAAGGACGGCGGCTGCTATTTCAGGGTCGGCGATATTCTCCGCGGCAAAGCCCCCTGCTCAGGAGAGTGTAAATTTATTGTCACCGATATGGAAGCATCCGAAGAGGGGATAATGGTCAGCTGCCGCATGGTGCCTGGCAGGTATTATCCCGACGACGGCATAACTTACACCGAGGAGGAAAGGGTGGTTTTTGAGCGGTTCAATATCTACGAAAGAAAAAGTTGAGCGCGATTTGCGCAACTATTTGAGCAAAATCACCTCATCCTCGCAAAAATCACCCAACAATCCGCTTTTTCGGGTATATGCTTTCCAATTTATGTCTGTTTTCACTTAAAACCAAATCTATTTTTATACCATTTTGCGCATTGCCACATTCCGAAAACGATTATAAAATACAGGTATAAAGGCAAATATACTGAGAAAGTATCGGAAAGGATGAATCATAATGACCCGTAAAACACGCTTTGCAAAGCCCCTGCTCTCCGTTATGCTTGCGGCTCTGCTGGCAGTCAGCGTGCTGGTAACAGGTATAGGCTTCGATACAAAGGCTGCAGAGGAATATATTTCTGACGGCGGCTTCGAAACCAACCCCTGGGAAAGCGGCAGCTGGTCAATTACTGACGTATCCGCCAGCGATGTACCTGATATGTCGCTTACATGGTATTCCTATGCAAGTGATTCCTATATCAGCGCAGCTGAGGGCGATTACTGCTTCAACTATTATTTCCCCTCTGAGGTAACCGCAGCTGCTCCCGCAACTGTGACCCAGACCGTTTCACTTCCTGCCGGCACTTACACCCTGACCATCCTTTCAATGGGCGGCGACGGGGGACAGGTTGCTCCCATCATCGACGGCACCGTCGGCACCTACACCGAAACCGCAGGCTGGAATCAGTGGCAGGAGCTGACCTATACAATAACCCTCCCCTCCGCAGTAAGTGATTATACTGTGGGCTTCGCCACCATCGGCACCGCCGGTGCATGGGGCTATGTTGACGGCGTAAATATAAGCGAAGCTGTCACATCTGTTACCTACGGTGATGTTTCCGTCACTCCCATCGAAGACCTCAATGAAGACTTCTTCCTCGGCGTTGACGTTTCCAGTATCATCTCCCTTGAGAATGCAGGGGTAAAATTCTACGATTTCACCGGCTCCTATGAGCAGGATATCTTCAAGACCCTTGCACAGGCAGGCGTCAACACCGTCCGTGTCCGCGTCTGGGTCGATCCCTTCAACTCTTCCACAGGCGTCGGCTACGGCGGCGGCAACAACGATCTTGCTACCGCAGTCAAAATAGGCAGACGTGCAACCAAATACGGACTTGGCGTTCTTGTCGACTTCCATTTCTCCGATTTCTGGTCCGATCCTTCTTCCCAGAGCGCACCCAAGGCATGGAGCGGCTATTCTGTCAGCGAAAAGTCCACCGCTCTCTATGACTACTGCTACTCTTCTCTCGAGACTCTTATCGACGCAGGTGTTGATGTCACCATGGTCCAGATAGGCAACGAGACCACAGGCGGCTTCTGCGGTGAAACAAGCTGGGATAATATGTGCGCCCTTATGAAGTCAGGCGCAGAGGCGGTCCGTGCAATCGACCCCTCAATCCTTATCGCTGTCCACTTCACCAACCCCGAAAAGGGTCGTTACTCCACCTACGCAGGATATCTCGACACCTACGGCGTTGATTACGACGTATTTGCATCCTCCTACTATCCCTACTGGCACGGCACTCTTACAAATCTCACTTCCGTCCTCGATAAGGTTGCAGATACCTACAACAAGAAGGTAATGGTTGCTGAGACCTCCTGGGCATACACCTATACCGACGGCGACGGTCACAGCAACACAATAAACAGCACTTCCGGCATCACCGAAACCTACGCCATCTCCCCTCAGGGACAGGCAGACACCTACAGAGCCGTTGCAAACGCTGTCAATAACGCCACCAACGGCTGCGGCGTATTCTGGTGGGAACCCGCATGGATTCCTGTAAATAATCTTTCCTCTCTCAGCGGCTCTTCCTACACCAACGCCTACAACGAAAACAAAATCGCCTGGGAGACCTACGGCTGCGGCTGGGCATCCAGCTCTGCAGCTGAGTATTCCGCAGACGCAGGCGCCTATTACGGCGGCAGCTCCTGGGATAATCAGGCAATGTTTGATTTCGGCGGCACTCCTCTGGATTCCCTCATGGTATTCAACCTCATTCAGGGCAAGGACACTCTCAGCAGTGTTACAACCAACAACGCCTTTGAAACTGTCGTACCCACCCTCACCGCAGAATCCACAGGCTACGACAATATCACCCTTACCTGGGAGCCTGTCGAGGATGCAGCAGCCTATGAGGTATGGTATTCCATCAGCGCTACCGGCGGATATGCTCTCAGCGCCACCGTTACCGATGCAACAACCTACACCCACACAGGCAGACCCTGCAACAAGACCTGCTATTACATGGTTCGCGCAGTCAACGAGTACGGCGATTACACCGAATATTCCGAGGCTGCTTCTGCAACACCCCTTCCTGCAACACCTGCCGTAACCGCAGCCCGCGCTCATTATCACGGCATCAAGGTCAGCTGGAATAAGATAACCGGCG
>JAZUPA010000175.1:0-38023 GCA_045604945.1 Acutalibacteraceae bacterium | reverse complement strand
CTCCGGTGCGCCGGGGTCATTGAATGCCGATGCCAGAACATTTTCGTGTATGGTATTGGTGTTGGTAACACTTGTGACCTGAACCTTTATGTTTTTTTCGGCTCCGACAGTTGAATTGAATTCGTCAATCAGAGCATTGAGCGGCGAATCCGCCTGACCTCCGTAAACATGCCACAGTGTTACCACCGTGGCTTTATCTTTTTCCTCACAGCCGATGCACAGTACCGCGAGAGCGATACACAGCAATATTGCAATAATTCGTTTCATTCTGTTCACAACGAAATTCTCCTTATATTCTTCTTGCGTATTTTATATATTAACACCACCACCACCAAAAAAACAAGTGGCTTTACTGATTTTTATCCGGCAGAAATACAACTGTTTTCTTTCTGTTGTTCAGGAGCAATGAAAATGTGCATTCCATAATGGTTAAGCGCATACTTTCTGCAGCTCAATATAATCGATATTACTTTGAAATTGCACTGTTATGATTTGTAAAAAATGAGGGTACAAAAACGCCCCTGCATCGCGCAGAGGCGTATCTGTTTCAGCATAACGGAACGTTTTTATTCTTCGTCATCATCTGATGCAGCAACATATGCGGTGGGATCAATGGTGTGCGTAGAGAGTCTCTCCTCGCCGAAGCTCAACGCTGCGCAGTAATTTGGGCATGTGTACTTGTCACCGATGCTATGCTCGCCCAATTCAATTATCTCCTCCGGTTCCTCTCCGCATTCGTCGCATTCCCATATCTCTTATATTTATTTCTCATAACGTGAAAGGAGAAATACCCATGAATCTGAAGAAATTCAAAATCGCCTTTATCTGCGCAGGCATTAACCATATGACATGGTATCTCTCAGTAAAGCACAACGGCGAGGAGCTCAACGGCAGGATTCTGGAGGCATTTCAGAATCACCCTGAATTCTCAAAAACGGAGAAGGTCCGTATTGACATGATGAAGCGCTTCGGATATTTCTCCACTGAGTCAAACGGGCATCTCTCCGAATATGTGCCATGGTACCGCAAGCGCCCTGACGAGATTATAAACTGGATCGACCTGGGCTGTTGGATCAACGGTGAGACAGGGGGCTATCTGCGGGTCTGCACTGAAGGTCGCAACTGGTTCGAGACGGACTTCCCCAACTGGCTCAAGGAGCCGCCCAAGACCTACGCAGCGGAAAACCGCTCTCAGGAGCACGGCAGCTGGATCATTGAGTCCATCGAAACAGGACGGGTTTACCGCGGTCACTTCAATGTAGTGAACAACGGTGTCATTACCAATCTCCCGAATGACTGCATTGTTGAGGTTCCCGGCTTTGTTGATACCTTCGGCATTAACACTCCTGTGCTTGGCGATCTGCCTTTGGGCTGTGCGGCCTGCTGTCAGTCGAATATAACCGTGCAGCGCCTTGCAATGGAAGCTGCCGCACACGCAGACATCAACCTGCTCCGTCAGGCCATGATGATGGATCCTCTGGTGGGCGCAGTGTGCAATACCGAGGAAATATGGCAGATGGTTGACGAAATGCTGATTGCTCAGGAGGAATGGCTGCCCCAGTATGCTGAGGAAATCAAGCGCGCAAAGGAGCGTTGGGATAAAGCTGAAGCCGAAGGCACACTGATTCCGCCCATCGTGACCGAGGGTGCAGCCCGTCTGCATACCAAGACGGTGGAGGAAATGGCTGCCGATAAGGAAGCCGCTCGCAAAAACGCCGCCGAAGCAGACAAGGCAAAGGAACGCCCTGCCGAAAAGAAAATCTTCACCACCGGCAGAAAAGTGGATTATTAAAATCATAAATGACTTTGAAGCAGCTTTTGCTTTATGTCCTTAATGCCGCAAAAGATCCAATATATCATATTTGAGGCGTATTGAATCGGGACTAAATTTTCTCCCCCCTGCATAATTATTGGTATCAATAATTATGCAGGGGGGAGTTCCCATGAAAACGAATGTTGAAGAACGGGCAATCGAGCTCGCGGAATATATAATCGAAAACAAAGCAACAGTAAGAAGCGCGGCGAAGAAGTTCGGGATAAGTAAGAGCACGGTGCATACGGTAGTAACAAAATAGAACGGTTTGTGTGGGCGGTGGAATAAGATAAAAAGCAGGTTGCGATAGAGTTTAGCTCTATCGCAACCTGCTTTTCGTGATTAGCGGAAATAGTGCTTAGAGGTAGTTTTCGACAGCGTAATCATAGCCGATTTTTATTGTTGCCTTATCTTCTGATGGGTCGATTTTCAATCCTGCAGCATTGCCTACACAATACAGAACAGTTAAAGGGAACAGCAACTTGCCTGTGTAACCATAGTTGATATTGCCTATATCAGCATCACTGAATAGCACATATTTTCCTTTATAAACAGTCCAGCGGATTGCAACGCTGTTTACTGCTATGCCTCTGTAAAACTTTGTTTCAGAAGCGTTATCCTTTTGAGTATTACTGGAATTTATTAAATTATAGTAATGCACACCTTTCAATGGAATATAATGTAAGATCACATCATAACTATACGACATTTTCATAATGTGGGGAGATTCAAATATGGTTTATGGAATAGATGTTAACATTTTCTCTTAGGCAATTGATCTTAAAAGAAAATAAAACCCGTTCAAAAATTAGGCGGGAATAAAAACTAGAAAAACACAACGTTCGGATTGTACGTCCGAAATGATTCAGGAAGTGAGCTTTAATACAAGAGATATAGAAGCTGCATGGCAGTCTGGCTTGTCATACTGCATGCCGGGCTACCGAAAACAGTAGCGCAAGGAGAGCGATTCAAAACACATAACACAAACATAATGCGTTAGTTTTGTGAAATATTCCACTTGATAAAAGTATCAAATATGTTATAAAATTATGATGCATATCAATCATAGGATATTTGGGAGGAATGGCTTTGAGTACTTTCTTACAGAGACTAAGAAATATAAATTCAAATGAAAAGTTGGGTTCTTATGCAAAACTGGCATTTGCTATGCTTCTGATTGTAAACATTATTATTGTAATGCTGCCCTCCAGCATTCCGGTAAATGCTTCAGATATTACGATCAACAGCACATATATCAAATTGTATGGACTGGACAGTTGGGCAGAGGAATATATATCCATGACCGACGATTGTGCTGTCTCCTTTCAGCTTGAAATAAGCGGTGCACAGGAAATTGATTGCTGGGTCTCCAAAGGAGAATCGGTTACAGTAACTGCAGACGGTTATATTGAGCCGATTTCGGAGACAATATATTGGGTCGGTAATATTGGATATTATGAACCAACCGGTGTCGAAGGCGAAGTAGTTACCCATGAATATGAATTCGGAAAATCCGAAATCACTGTGACTGCAGACGGAGTGGACTATATCGTCGAGGTCGAAGTAATCGATTATGCAAAAGCATATACAAACAATCTCATAGACGAGTATATTGCCAACAACATAACCGATTCAATGTCGCAGTATGAAAAAGTCGAAAAAGCCTGTGAATTTGTTGCTGGCTATGACTACAGCGTGCTGTATCAGTCCCCCGAAAAGATGATAATAACGGGCGCAGGCGGCGATTGCTGGGCATCGGCAAGCACTGTTGTCAGAATCTGCGAACGCATGGGAATGAACTGCTGGGTTCGAAACGGCAACAAGGATTCCGGCAGCGGAACCGGACACCGCAACGCAATCATAGAAGGCGACGGGGTTTATTACATAGGAGAGGCGGCATACGTAGAAACCGCTCCGCGTTATTACAGCGTTTCCATACGCAATTCCCTGTTTTGCTATTATT
Source organism: Acutalibacteraceae bacterium (assembly GCA_045604945.1). GTDB lineage: Bacteria > Bacillota > Clostridia > Oscillospirales > Acutalibacteraceae > JAISGQ01. The sequence goes on along the minus strand of JAZUPA010000175.1, from coordinate 34,247 downwards.
ATACCAATTCCGGAGATATAGCCGTTTATCAGTATGACGGAGAGGAATCTCCGGAAACTCTGATCATACCTGAGACCATTGACGGAAAAACGGTTGTTTCTATAGCTGATAATTTTTATGTCGGCAGTTCGCTCAGCAATACAAAGGAAATACAGATACCGGAAACAGTATCTCATATCGGCAATAATGCGTTTTATAACTGTGTAAATCTGGAAACAGTGAATATTCCGGACAATGTAACATACATAGGAGAAAACGCTTTCTACAACTGCAATAAACTTACCGGTATTGAGATTCCGGAGAAGGTTGATACCATATGCGCAGGCGCATTCTCGTACACTTCCATCGAGGAAATCACAATTCCTGCATCAGTGACATCGGTCAAAGGTGATCCTTTCGGCTCCTGCAATAAATTGAAGAATATCTATGTGGATGAAGAAAATACCGTTTATGAAAGTATAGACGGAGTTCTCTTTTCGGAAGACGGAAACGAGCTGATAAAGTTCCCCGCAGGCAGATCGGGCTCATATATCGTGCCTGAAGGAACAACAAGGCTGGGGGATTATTCTTTTGGCTTCACGGACAATCTTATTAAGGTTGAAGTTCCGGACAGTGTATCTTCTATAGGGGAGTACTGCTTTTACAGAAGCGGTATTCTCAGCTGCAGACTGCCGTCTTCAGTAAGTGCATTGCCGCTGGCCTCTTTTTATGGCTGTACAAATCTTCACAACATTGAATTTTCCTCAGCTGTCAGTACAATTGAAGATTATGCTCTATATAACTGCAGTAATCTGAAATCAGTATACTTCAACGGAACAGAACAGGATTACGAAGCAATCTCCATCGGTGAAAACAACAGTCCTCTTGGAGATGCAGCTGTAATTTATTCCGGCGACGGCGAAACAGAAATACAGAAGTACGCCGTTACATATGACCTTAACAACGGTTCGGGAGAGACGCTTTCAGATACCTATTACTCCGTAGAAAATACATATAAAATTTTCTCGAATGTATTTTCAGAGGATTCGGTTGACGTCAAGACATGGAACACCGCTCCGGATGGCAGCGGCACAGAATATGCCTCAGGATATGAGTTTACACCGACTGAGGATATGACCCTTTATGCTCAGTGGACAACAAAACTCTATAAAATATATTTTTACAGAAACTATTCGTATTACACATATATGGAAGCGTTGCCTACAGAAGAAAAAACACATGATGTAACGTACACCCTTCCCACTCGGATACCTACAATTTCCGGAGAAAAGTTTGTTTCCTGGAATACAAAGTCAGACGGAACCGGAACGACTTACAATCCCGGAAGCACTTTTACCGAAAACCACAATCTCACACTTTATGCACAGTGGGAAGAAAGCTACTGTACTGTTACTTTCATAGCCAACGGCGGTGAAGACGCACCGAAAACCATGAAAAGAAAGTACGATGTAAAGTACGTATTGCCGTCCAAGACTCCGACAAGATACGGCTATGACTTCAGATACTGGACAACATCGGCAAACGGCGGCACTGTGTATTTTCCTTCCAAAGAGTATACAATGAAAGGCAATCTGATTCTGTATGCAAACTGGAAGGCACATGTGTACACCATCTCCTTTGATTCAAACGGCGGAACGACAACTGTCGGATCGCAGACAAAAACACATGATGTGGCAACGAGCCTCACATACACAAGACCGGTACGCGAAGGCTACACCTTTGTTGCATGGAACACACAGCCGGACGGTTCCGGAATATCCTATTCAGCCGGTTCAAAGTATACCGAAGAAGGCGATGTAACCTTATATGCCCAGTGGTCAAAGGATTACGTCATCACCTTTGACGCAAACGGCGGACAGGGTACGCCCGATACTATTTACAAGTCTGCAGGAAAAAGTGTTACCCTTCCGAACACTGAGCCTGTAAGAGAAGGCTATGGATTCCTTTATTGGAATACCGAGCCTGATGGCAGCGGAACAATATATACCATACTGAGTGAATACTCCGATGACAGCGATGTGGTTCTCTATGCACAATGGGAAGGCAGGTATCTTATTCAGTTTGATGCCAACGGCGGCGAAAACACACCTCCTTCCTCAATTAAATCAGAAGGAGTGCCCATTACTCTTTATCAGGCAAAGCCGGTTCGCGAGGGATATACCTTCGTGTGCTGGAATACCAAGGCTGACGGAAGCGGCGACAGCTATAATTATTACGGTCAGTATTCCGCCGACTGTGATGCAACATTATATGCTCAGTGGAAGGTAACCACTTATATAGTGAGTTATTCTGCAAACTACACAGGCGGCTACAGTAATGAAACCATCCCGGGACCACAGGAAAAGGTTTATAACACCGAACTGATTCTTGACCCCACGGCCCCGACAAGATACGGATATTCTTTTGTTGAATGGAATACAGTTTCTGACGGAAGCGGTACGGTTTATATGCCCGGAGACAGTTATAACACGAACCAGGCTCTTTATCTTTATGCACAGTGGAAGCCCAATGAGTATACAATTCAGTTTTTCGCAAACGGAGGAACCGGTGCACCGGAAACAATAGACTGTTATCATAAGGAAAGTGTCACTGTTCCCGAGACAATTCCGACAAGAGAGGGCTACACTTTTGAATACTGGATTGAAAGTGACGAGCCTGACAGCGGCGGTGTCATATGGTATCCGGGTTCAACTCATACTATGTATGGGTCTGCAACTCTTTATGCCAGCTGGATATTAAATACTTATAATGTGACTTATGATGCCAACGGCGGCTCAGGCTCTCCCGCTTCTCAGACTAAAAAACACGGCACTGACATTACATTGAGCAATACAGTTCCTGTTTATGACGGCTTTGAGTTTGTCGGATGGAATACGGCCTCTGACGGCAGCGGTACATCTTATAATGCCGGCGCAGCCTATTCCGAAAATGAAGATGCAACTCTTTATGCACAGTGGGAAGAAATAGTAATACACTACCACAGTTATGAATCCGCAGTAACTCCGCCCACCTGCGAAGCCGGCGGCTACACCACATACACCTGTTCCGAATGCGGTGACAGTTATGTTGCTGATGAAACCGCTGCGCTGGGTCATGACTATGACAGCGAGGTTACAAAGGCGGCAACCTGTACAGAGGACGGTGTCACGACTTACACCTGCAGAAATGACAGCGGCCATAGCTACACCGAGCCCATTGCGGCAACCGGTCATAAGTACGAACCTGTTGTAACCGCCCCCACCTGTGAAGCAGGAGGCTGCACCACATACACCTGCTCGGCCTGCGGAGACAGCTATACAGCTGATGAAACTGCAGCTCTCGGTCATAGCTATGCCTCCGAAATCACAGCCCCCACCTGCGAAGCCGGCGGCTACACCACATACACCTGCTCGGCCTGCGGAGACAGCTATACAGCTGATGAAACTGCTGCGCTGGGTCATGACTATGACAGCGAGATTACAAAGGCGGCAACCTGTACAGAGGACGGTGTCACGACTTACACCTGCAGAAATGACAGCAGTCATACCTACACGGAACCTATCGCAGCAGGCCACACTGTTGTTGTGGACGAAGCAGTAGAGCCCACAGAGACTGAGACCGGCCTGACCGAAGGTTCTCATTGCTCTGTATGTAACGAAGTACTTGTTAAGCAGGAAATAATTCCTGCAACGGGCGTTCCTGCCACGGCAATAGAGCTTAACAGCAGCAACCTGTCGCTGACAGTGGGCGGCAGTGCTGAGCTTACCGCAGCAGTAACTCCCGAAAACACCACCGACACAGTAGTCTGGGAATCCTCCGATACTTCCGTTGCAACAGTATCTGACGGTGTTGTTGCTGCAATTGGCGAAGGCACAGCAACTATCACCGCAACCGCAGGCTCATGCAGTGCAAACTGTGTTGTTACAGTGGAAGCAGAGGAGAGTCCCGACGTTTCCTACGGAACGCCCACGGCTTCAATAGAGGTTCTCGGCTATACTACTCTGAATCTCAGCTGGACACCTGAAAACGGCTACGAAGGCTATGAGGTTGAGCGTGCTTCAGCGGAAAACGGCCCGTGGACAAAGATGGCAGATGTCGAGAGTTCAAATGAATCCTCCTTCCGCCACGGTGCGCTCACTTTCAACAGAAGCTATTACTTCAGAGTGCGCGGATATTACACAGGCTCTGACGGAGAGCGTGTCTACGGCTCATGGAGCGAAACAGTCAGCGCAAAACCTGTGCCTGTAATTTCCGGAGTGAAGGCAGTGTCCAGCTCCTACAACTCGGTAACTGTTTCCTGGACAAAGAATACAACCGCAAACGGTTACTATGTCTACCGTTCCGAGGATAACGGAGCAACCTGGAAGCTTGTAAAGACAATTACAAAGAACTCTACCACCTCATGGAAGAACACCTCTCTCAAGAGCGGCGCGACATACACCTACAAGGTCATTCCCTACAGACTTTCCGGAAAGACCAAGGTAAAGGGTATAGAGGGAGTTGCATCTGTCACAATAATTCCTGCAAAGCCCACGTCTCTCACCGTTTCTGTTACCTCCTCGAAGCCCAAGCTTACATGGAAGAAGGTCACAGGTGCTCAGGGCTACGAGGTATGGAGAAGCGACAGCTACAATGGAGAATATTCTCTTGTTAAAACTATCCCCTCCGGTTCAACGGTGACATGGACAGACGAAGCCATAGCTTCAAATTACTGCTACAAGATCCGTGCATTCCGTGATACAAACTACGGCACGGTATACAGTGACTTTACTTCTGCTGTCACAGCTACAGTAAAGCTTGGCGCCCCCACAGCATTTGCTGCTTCGGCATCCTATTCGAGCATCAAGGTATCGTGGCACAAGGTTACAGGGGCCAAGGGCTACAAGGTATACCGTTCCACTGACGGTGTGAACTTCTCTCTTGTAAAGACAATCACAAAGAGCACCACACTTTCCTGGATAAATACCGGACTTACAAACGGAAAGACATATTATTACTATGTAATTCCCTATGCATCCACTTCTACAGGTACAGCTTCCGAAATCGTAAGCGCAGTACCTACAATCTCGAAGCCCACACTTACTGTTGCATCTTCCGGATACTATCTCAAGCTTTCCTGGAAGAAGGTCAGCGGTGCAACGGGCTATAATATCTACCGTTCCGCAGACGGTGAGAGCTTTGAGCTTATCAAGCAGATAACCTCAGGATCGACAGTCAGCTATTCCAACACCTCGGTAGTAAGAGGTGTGCAGTATTCCTACAAGATAACTGCAGTAAGAAATGGCGTTGAAGGACCTGAATCTGCAATTAAGACTTCAACTCCGACACTTGCTGCACCTACGGGAATAAAAGCTGCCCGCGTAACAGCCGACAGCATCAAGGTCACATGGAAGAAGTCCTCCGGCGCAACAGGCTATGAGATTCTCAGAGCTACGTCCAAGAGCGGCACTTATGAGGTTGTGGGATTTGTTTCAGGCAACAGCACAGTAGCCTATACCGATACAGGCCTCGAATCTGCAAAGACTTATTATTATAAGGTTCGTGCGGTTCGTACTCTGGACGGCTTCACTTCCTACAGTTCAAATTCCTCAGCATACGGCAGCGCAAAGACCTCGCTCTATGCTCCTTCGGGATTTGCTGTGTCAAATGACGGCTATCAGAGCATCAGACTTACATGGAAAGCTGCATCATGTGCTGACGGATATGTCATTTACAGAGCAACCTCCAAGAGCGGAACATACAGCGTTATTGCAGAGGTTGGCGGCGATGAGCTCTTCTATGTAGATACAGGTCTTACAACAGGCAAGACATATTACTACAAGATCAAGACTCTGCATAACAACCCCTCGGGCACTGTTTACAGCTCTGCGTCTTCTTACAAATCGGCGACTGCAAATCTGAAAGCACCCACAAATCTCAGATTTGAGTATTCACCGGAGTACGTTGAGGTTTACTGGACTGCAAATGATGAGGCTACAGGCTATCAGGTCTACCGCTCGGCAAAGCAGTCATCGGGCTATACAAGGCAGATTGCAGTGGACGAAACAGCGTTTACAGAGTACACAGAGGGTGATGAGATAAAGCTCGATACTCCTTACCGTATGGGAGAAGTCAGATTTATCCGCTTCAGTAATGTGTCTGCATCAAAGACCTACTATTACAAGGTGCGTTCTGTAAAGACCACTGAAAGCAAGACATACTACAGCTCTTACTGCACTGCGAAGTCAGTAAAAACCGTAGTTCAGACCCCGACGATAAAGAGTATCTCCTCTCTCAATGACGGTACTTCTGTGCTTACATTCTCAAATGCAATGGGGGCACAAAGCTATGCAGTTTACAGAGCAACCTCCAAGTCGGGAACCTACACAAATGTTACAAGTCAGTGCGAGATAAGCTTCGATGAGACAACAGGCCTTAATACCGTAGTTGTTCCCACACCCACCGATGGAAAGACTTACTACTTCAAAATCCGCGGAATCTATTCCGGCAGCAAAACCTATTACAGCAGCTATTCTGCGGTAAAGAGCGTTGTCGCATAGACAAAGGGTGAGAGGAAGTAAGTAACGCAGCAGAGAGGTAATATTTCAAACTTTGCCCCCGATATGCAACTGCATATCGGGGGCTGTTCTTTTCTGGTGTTGAGACAGTTGAGAGCAATACTAATCATGTCCCCCCCTGCATATTTATGGGTATCAAAAATTATGCGGGGGAGATTCCCATGAAAACAAATGTTGAAGAACGAGCCATCGAGCTCGCGGAATATATAATTGAGAATAAGGCGACAGTGCGCAAGGCGGCGAGCGTGTTTGGATTTTCCAAGTCCACGGTGCATAAAGACGTCTCGGAGCGGCTTGAAAAGATTGATCACATTCTATTTGCTCAGGTGAAGGAAATACTGGAAGAAAACAAGGCCCAGCGACACATTCGCGGAGGGCTTGCCACGAGGGAAAAATATCTCGGACGCAGAAGGCATTAGATCATCTCCGCAAACAGATTTCTGCCGGTATTATTAAACCATGTAAAATAAGTCAATAGGCTTGACGCAGGGCATAGAGAGACGTTACAATAGAGGTGTATAAATTTCAGAAGGCAGGAATAAATTATGAAAGCAGAAGAAATATTAAAAAAACTGACACTCAAAGAAAAAATTGCTCTCTGTGAGGGCGAAAGCTTCTGGTATACCCTTGATCTGTACAAAAAATACGGACTGAAGCAGATGATGATGTGCGACGGACCTCATGGTCTGCGCTGTCAGAAGAATATAAGCGATATGCTGGGTCTCAATGAGTCCGAGCCTGCTACCTGTTTCCCTACTGCTGTGACAACCGCCTGCACATGGGACACTGAGCTTCTGGGCGAGGTGGGCAACGCCATAGCGGAGGAAGCAAAGGCGCTTGAAGTGGGCGTGGTGCTGGGTCCCGGTGCAAACATCAAGCGCGATCCTCTCTGCGGCAGAAACTTCGAATATTTCTCCGAGGACCCCTATCTTGCAGGGGAGCTTGCAGCTGCCTTCATCGAGAGAATTCAGGCAACGGGTATAGGCACAAGCCTCAAGCACTTTGCTCTCAACAATCAGGAATACAAGCGCTTCAACGGCGACAGTCAGGTAGACGAGCGCACCATGCGCGAGATATATCTTGCAGCCTTTGAAAAGGCAGTAAAGAAGGGCAAGCCCGCAACCGTCATGTGCGGCTACAACAAGGTAAACGGCACTCACTGCTCCGACCACAGGGAGCTGCTTACAGATATTCTGCGCACAGACTGGGGTTATGAGGGACTTGTCATGACCGACTGGGGCGCAATGTACGACCGTATGAAAGGCTTTGAAGCAGGCTGCGACCTGCTGATGCCCGGCGGCAGCAGGTACATGCAGAAAAAGGCTGTAAAGGCAGTCAAAAAAGGACAGCTTGACGAGAAGTATGTTGATATAAGCGCCCTTCGCGTTCTTAAAATGATGGAGAATGCGCAAGAGGCTCTCAGAGACGTAAAGCCCTGTGATATGGAAGCACACCATAAGCTTGCGAAAAAGGCTGCTTCAGAAGGCGCTGTGCTGCTTAAAAACGATGAAAACATTCTGCCTCTTTCCGAAGGCACACAGATTGCCCTCATCGGACTTATGGCAGCAGAGCCCCGCTATCAGGGCGCAGGCTCAAGCCATATAAACCCCACCCATCTCTCCTGCGCAAAGGATTTCGTTGCCCATTCCGTTTATGCTCAGGGTTATGACGGCAAGGGCAACACAACCGATGCGCTGATAAACGAAGCGGTTGAAGCTGCAAAGAGCGCAGAGATTGCAGTTATTTTCGCAGGACTTCCCGACACTTATGAAAGCGAAGGTTTTGACAGGGATAACATGAAGATGCCCGAAGGTCATGTAAGGCTTATTGAGGAAGTGGCAAAGGCAAACCCCAATACAGTAGTCGTCCTCTGCTGCGGAAGTGCAGTTGAATGTCCCTGGGCTGACAGCGTAAAGGGCATACTTTACATGGGACTTTCCGGTCAGGCAGGCGGCGAAGCTGCTGCAGATCTTCTTTACGGCAGGGTCAATCCCTCGGGAAAGCTTGCAGAAAGCTGGCCTTATGCCTATGAGGACTGCCCCACAGCAGAATACTGGCGCGGAGTAAAGAATCCCCAGTACCGCGAGGGCATCTATGTAGGCTACCGCTACTACGACAAGGCAGGAAAGAATGTCCGCTGGCCCTTCGGATACGGACTGTCCTATACATCCTTTGAATATTCAAACATCAGCGCAGAAGGCTATACTGTCACCGCAAACATCACAAACCGCGGCAAGGTGGCAGGCGCTGAGGTTGTTCAGCTTTACGTTGCCGCACCTAAGTGCGCTCTCCACAGACCGAAGAAGGAGCTCAAGTGCTTTGCAAAGGTCTATCTTGAGCCCGGCGAGACAAAGACTGTCACATTCACTCTCGATGACCGCAGCTTTGCAGTATGGAATGACGGCTGGAAAGTACAGGAGGGTGTATATACCGTACTTATCGGCAGGTCAAGCCGTGATACTGTCCTTTCCGCAAAGGTCAGGGTCGAGGGCGAAACGCTCGAAGCTCCCGACTGGCAGTCAGGCAGCTGGTACGAAACCCTCGACGGTGCTCCCTCAAAGGAAGACTGGGTAAAGCTTTACGGAAAAGAGCCCGTTTCTGATGAAGAGCCTCCCCAGGGAGAGTTTACAAAGGACAACACCGTTATCGAAATGATGGGTCAGTCCCGGGTCATGCGCTTTATGTACCGCATGATAGAAAAGGTAATGATAAAGAAAAACGGCGGAAAGAAAAATTGCGATACGCCTGAATTCCATATGTTCATGTCTTCCAGCGTTGACTCTCCTCTTCGCAATATGCAGATGCTCACAGCGACAAAGGACAAAATTTTTGACGGACTTCTGCTGATGGCAAACGGTCACTTCTTCAAGGGACTTGCCAGAATCTGCGGACGGAACAGATAATCTCCAAATCATATGCCTGCGGCATGATGAAAAGAAGCTTTTCATCATGCCGCAGCTTCATTCTGCAATCATTGACATTACAGTAATAAACGTGATAGAATATTTATATGTTGATCGCGAAACAAAAGGATGGCAAAGGGGGCATTTGTATGATTTGTTCGTACTGCGGATATTACTGCGAGGACGGTGTGCGTTTCTGTCCCTCCTGCGGGAATCAGACAGCTGCAGAGGAATCAGGATTTGTTCCGCTGAACACAGTTCCCGAGACAGCACCGCAGGCGCCGCTCTCCCCTAATGAAGAGCTTCAGCGTCTGGCGGACGAAAAAACCGTAAAAACATATAAGGGGCTGCTGGTTTTCTCGCTGTTCCTTGCCCTTCTGCTTGTGGCGGGGGCGGTGTATCTTGTTGCCTTCATGCCTGAAAAGAAGGAAGAACCCATAATCGAAGAGCCTGTGGCCTCGGAGGTCGTACTTGCTCCCAATGTCGGCTCATGGGCAAGTGAGGACGGATTTATTATCCTGACAGCATCAGGAAAATTTGCTGCCGATGACCTTTCGGGAACATACTCCATGGACGACAAAACCATGGTATTTGACTGCGGCGACGAGGTTATTATTGCGGAGTATTCGCTGGATGACGATACCCTTACCCTGGTTGTATCAAGCCTTGGAAACGATATCGGTTATACATATTACAAAGTGTCTGAGCGTACGGATCTGTCCTACTCCAAAATTGAGGAAATGCGGCAGGAAATGAACGGATAAAATTCTGATACATACGAAATGAGGAATGGAGGATTTTATTGTGACTGAAAACAACATCATGGAAAGCGTTGCCGTCGAGGAGACTGTTGTTCCCGCAGAAGAAGCAGCTGTGGCGGAAACCCCTGCTGAAGAGACTTCTGAAGCTGCGGCCGAAGAAACAGCAGAAGAAGCTGCGCCTGCAAAAAAGAAGGGCAGAGGGAAAAAGGCTCTTCTTGCAATAGTGATCACTGTTCTTGTCCTCGGCTTTGGAGCGGGAGCTTTCCTGCTCGGAAGAAATACCGAATTTGATCCCCTTGCCATTTTTACTGCTGCAGACAGAAACGAAACTGCAGAGCCCCCTGTATTTCTGGGCATATGGTCAGACGATGAGTACACCCTCTCTGTCAGTGCTGGCGGAATTCTTGATATAAACGGCACTGCCTACAGCTATACCACTGAGGGTAAGATAATTGTAATCAGGGACAGCAGCGGAACGGAATACCGTCTGGGCTGGAAAAAGGCCTCAAATACCCTGATGCTCTGGCTGGACGGAGAAAGAGATGACTCTGTAAGTCTCAGAAAAGAAATAAAGAACGATCCCGAGGATCTTTACGGCACATGGTATCTGGGAGATGTTGAGGTGACCTTCAATGAGGACGGCACCGCAGAGATTTACGGAAAGGAATACACCTATACCGCAGACGGATTTGAGATCACCTGCGTCAGCGAAGCAGGCACAGAGTATATGTTCTATGATTTTGAAAAGGACTTCCTTATCCTTGCCCTGCCCGCAGAAATAAACAAGACTCTGCGTTTTGTCAGTGAAAACAGCATTATTCCTCTGATAACAGGAACATGGGTCAATGAGAACGGATACGAATACACTGTGTACTATCCCGACGGTTCCGTTGAACTTCGTGATTTTTCGGGATTTTCAAATTATGAGTACGGTGATACGTTGGAGGCATGTATTGAGGGCAACAAACTTATCATGCTGTACAGTGGCTATAAATTCGTCTGCGATATTGAGGTGGACGGAGACTGCATGAAGACATATTACTTGGGTGAGCTGATGGAAACAGCCTACTGTGTTTCCAGAGAGACCGACATTACACCGGAAGATGTAAAGAGGCTATGGGATATGTATACTCCCACAGAAGCAGCATAAATGTAATTTTAAACGATATTAATACAATTTGTAATTGAGGTGTATCCCCGATGGGCGGAAACAAGAAGTTGAAAATCAGCGCAGCAGAACAGAATGTCAAAGGCAATGCTCCAAAAAAAGGCTCAAAAAAGGCTGAAGCAGTCAGAGAACCCCTGATCAGGCTGACAGAAAAACAGAGCCTTGCGCTGCGCATAGGAGCAGCAGTGCTGGTTCTTGCGGCGGCGATTGCTGCCTGCTGGTATATGCTTTCCAAAGATTTTAATCCCGACCGCCGACCTCTTCACGGAACATATATCGCAGAGCGCAGCTTTGTGATTGCAACTGAAAGCGGAACTGACCTGTCAGACAGCCGAACCCTTGCAATTGTTTTCTGTGAGGACGGCAGAATGATGTACAAGTATGATACCGGAAGCGAGATTCACTACTACACCTACGACGAGGGCGGAGAAGAGCCCTACAACGGAGTGATACATCAGTATACCGACGGCGCATGGGCAAGAGATATCGATATTATCCGCGAGGATAACGGAGATATGACCATGCACTGCACCTATGATTCACTGAAATTCTCCGTTGCATCCCTTATGACCTATTTCGGAGAGGATGCAACAAGGTCAATGCTTATGGGGATTTACAGTGAAGAGATAAGCAACCTGCTTATGGCAGGGGATTACAGCAGTATAACCGATGTGCAGCTAAAGGAGATGGGGGTCAGCCGCGACGACCTGCCTTCTCTGAAGTTCTCACTGAAGAATCTTACCTCGGTGTTCAGAATGTGGAAGGTTTCCGATGAGGAGCTTTCAAGAGCGGACGCAATGGCTGTATGGGCAGAAAGAAACCACGTTGAGACTGAATCTGCAGCGGATACAATCTCCTCAGGGGACACGGAAGAATAACAGAAATAAAAAACGGCTTCGTTAAGAAGCCGTTTTTTTCAGTGTTATGAATTCTGGGAGTTGTAGTAGGCTGCCTGATAGTTTTCGATCCATGCCTGAATTGATTCGGGATAGGCGCCAAGGTCGGCGGTGTAAAGACCGTTATTTGTGAGGTAGCTCATATTCTCTGTGCCGTCCTCACTGATTATCATACTGTATGTGCCGTCGTCGTAGAGCAGCACTATTGCAGCGTATTCATTGCCTGTTACCATGCCGTAGTAGACATCAGCGCCGTCATTGTTGTTTCTGTCGGTACGGTGCATCTGGAAGCAGTCCATAAGACGGGCGTACTGATCGTCGGTAAGAGCGAGGCTTATCAGCTCATCCTCCTCCTCGGTAAAGACCCCCATCTGTGAAAGGCTTGTGTTGAGATATTCAACTTCGCCCTTTGCGTAGATGCCTTCGATGTTTGCTCCGTAGGAGAAGCCTTCAATAACATCCCACTGCATGTTCTCCTTGCTTATAAAGCCAATGGTAAGGGTGTTTTCCTCAAGGGTGAATTCAACATATGCATCGGTGTCGGCTATTTCATAGGTGGCAAAATTGCGGTCAGAGCCGCGGAATTCCGCTCTCAGTCCCTCAACATCCGCAACGGTATTGCCGTTGTGGATCTCCACCGAAAAGTAAAAACCGTTTCTGTCCGCATCGTATACGGTTACAGTGGCACGGGAGAAGGTGGAATCTCCTTCGCGGTTCCATTCACCGCTCCAGCGGTCGGCGCCGCCCGGGCAACTGCAGGATATGCTGAGCACCACGATTGCGGTGATGATTGCAAGCAGGGGAAGGATTATTACCAGAAAAACCTTCCGCATATCTATTTCATACATAATCGGGACACCTCACAGGGAAAAGTAATCAGTAGCCGAAGGAGCCTTCGACAGACTCGTCATTGTCGATCCAGTCCTGAACATTGTATACAGTGTATGTATCGGCAGTGTTGCGGACTATGACCTGAGAGATACCTGCGTTGATGACCAGTCTCTTGCACATTGCGCAGGAACAGGTATCGCCCATAAGCTCCCCTGTTTTGGGGTCGATGCAGGCGAGGTAGATGGTTGCTCCCAGCATGGAGGCGCGGCTGGCGGAGATTATCGCATTTGCCTCGGCGTGGACCGCACGGCAGAGCTCATAGCGCTCGCCGCGGGCGATGCCCAGCTTTTCCCTGACGCAGGAATTGATATCGCTGCAGTTGCTTCTGCCTCTGGGGGCGCCGTTATAGCCTGAGGATACTATCTCATCGTTCTGAACAATTATTGCTCCGTAATTACGGCGCAGGCAGGTGCTGCGCTCGGCAACGGTCTGTGCTATATCCAGGTAATAATTGACCTTGTCTCTTCTTGCCATATTGAATCGCTCCTTTATATGTGCTGCAAATATCATACCAACTGCACAAAGCTTTGACAATAGCTTTATTCAACAAAAATCCCGATGCATCTTTTATCCTGAGGAAAAATGTGTTATTATTAATCAGATATATATGCGATATTCCTGTCAGAACCCAAAGGAGCTGTGATATATGGAAAGACTTACCGATGTATCTGCAATAAGAGAGCTGCTGACAAGACACGGTTTTACCTTCTCAAAGGGGCTGGGTCAGAATTTTCTCATAAACCCCTCTGTCTGCCCGAGAATGGCAGAGGCTGCGGTTGCGGATGACAGCACAGGCGTTATAGAAATAGGACCCGGAATGGGCGTTCTTACAAGGGAGCTTTCAAAGCTTGCAAAAAAGGTAGTCGCCATCGAGCTTGACGAGCGGCTTCTGCCCGTGCTTGACGAGACCCTTGCAGACTGTGACAACGTGGAGGTTGTAAATGCCGACGCACTGACACTTGATCTTGCGGCACTTATAAATGAGAAATTTTCCGACTGCAGCAATGTCAGCGTCTGCGCAAACCTTCCCTACTATATAACATCACCGCTGGTGATGAAGCTGCTTGAGGATGAACTGCCCTTCTCCAGCATAACGGTAATGGTGCAGAAAGAGGCAGCCCAGAGGCTGTGCGCTCCCGTCGGCTCACGCGATGCAGGGGCTGTGACCGTTGCGGTGGCTTACTATGCCGATGCAAAGAAGCTTTTCAACGTATCCCGCGGCAGCTTTATGCCTGCGCCCAATGTCGATTCTGCAGTCATATCCCTGACCCTTCGCAGCGAACCGCCTTATCCTGTAGGGCGCAAGGATGTGTTCTTCAGACTTGTAAAAGCAGGATTTTCTCAGAGAAGAAAGACCCTTCTAAACTCCCTGTGTTCCGGAGGTTTTCTGTCCCGGGAGCAGGCTTCAGCCGTTCTTGAGGCAGCAGCCATACCGCCGAACACCAGAATTGAGGAACTTTCCTTTGAAAAGCTTTCGGTACTGTCCCGATGTGCCGATTTTCTATTGACATGATTGCCATAATATAGTAATATTAACTATGTATCAATAGAGAAATTATTTTACAGAGAGGAGGCAATGCAATTGTTCAATAAACAGTCAAGACGCTCGATGGTGGTAATATCACTCATGGTAGTGAGCATAATCGCAGTTCTGCTTCTTCTGCTGATAAGCATTGCCAAGAAATATTCCTCTGTATTTCTTATTTCCGAGGGCGTTGTTCTTGTCTGCCTGATTGCGCTGCTGGTATCTACTCTGATATCCAGAAAGAGGATAATCGAGCAGGACCTTGAAAGAGCAAAATCCCCCTACGGCAAGGTGGATAAGAAGGAAATAGATAAGATTTTCGATATTATCGACAAGGAAGAGAAGCGCCGCGGCAGGTCGATGGTCTATGCTGCGCCCGCTCCTGCTCCGGATAAAACCGAGGAAACCTCCGCTGCGGCAGAGAATAAAACCCCCACTGCAGAGGAAAGCACTTCTTCTGCAGCTGCTGAAGAGGAGGAAGATGAGGACAGACTGCCCATAATCTTCCCCGACAAGGATGAATACGAGGGTGAAAAGAAAGCCTTCTCGCCTATTTCCGAAGAGCGTGCAGCAGCACGAAGAGAGGAAAGAGAAAAGGCAAAGGAAGAGTCCCAGGCAGAGGAAGCGGCAGCAGCCGAAGGAAATGACAGTTCAGTATCTGATGAAATAGCCGATCTTGCAGCAGCCGCTGCACTTGGCGGTGTGGCAGGCGTGATTGCGCAGGATGCCGCAGGCGCCGAAGCAGAGGGCGCAGAACCCAGAACAAGAGGCAAGAACGGAAAGGGAGGCAAGAATATGGAAAACAGACCTAAGAAAAGACAGCCGGTATATTATGACCAGTACGGTCGTCCCATAGCACCTCCCCAGCGTCAGGCTCCTCAGCAGCCTGTGGGCTATGACCAGTACGGCAGACCCATCTATGCACAGCGTCCGCCGCAGAAAAAGCCCAGACCCATCGGCTTTGACCAGAACGGCAGACCGATTTTTGCACAGCCCCAGAGAAAACCCCGTACACCTGTCGGCTACGACCAGTACGGCAGACCTATATATGCTCCCGCACCTCAGGGCGGAAGACCCCGTCCGGCAGGAGCAAGACCCCCTCAGGGACAGCGCAGAAGACCTGTTCCCGGTGCTGAACAGGCAGCAGCTGCGGCAGCTCCCCAGCCCGCAGCTATTCCCACCGAGCCTATGGCAGCTTCCGCTGCCGATGCTCTCGCAGCGATAGAGGCGAATACCTCCGCAGCAGGCGCCGGAACATACTATGATGAGGATTACATCCCTGTAGTAGTTCACGTTGAAGAGGATTTCAACTATTCCGATGACCGTTACACACCGAGAGTCAGGGCAGGCGTATCAACAGCAGGTGCAGTTGCAGGAACTGTTGCAGCAGCCGCCGCAGTGGCTGCTCCCGTTGTCACTGCCGATGAATTCAACTCCAGAGGCTCTGATGTTTACCGCCCCGACTACGCAAGCGAAGATATCCCCGTTGTTGTTCCTGTCTTTGAGGATATGGAGGTCGACTACTCCACCAGCCGCGGCTTTACTCCCATGGGCGACACCTACGGTCAGAAGAGCTATGCTGCTCCTGTCTATACTCCCGAGCCCGTAAGGACTGAGGTTCCCCTTGCGACCACCCCCATCTATCAGGATCCCACAACGGCAAATCCTGAATACAACGCAAAGAGCAAGTCGGATTATGTCAGGGATGATGACGAAGAGCGTTTTGTCTATGTTCCCCACTTTGACGATGACGACCCCATCCCCGCTGCAGCACCTGCTGAGCCTGCAATTCCTCATTGGAAGCTTGCAAAGATGAAGCGCCGCAAGGTCAAGAGAAGAAGCCGCCGCGGTATGCCCTTCAAGCTCAGGTCGGAGAAATTTTCAGAGTATACCCAGTCCATTGTCGGCTGATTGACTTTCAAAAAAAGTTTACATTTTCCGTGCTGAAAACACGCGAAAATTTACTTATTGTTCTTAACTTACAGTTGACTTGGCATCTTTTTGGGATATAATCTTATTATATGTGCATCGATTGCACGCATCAGATAATATGTCGGTCTCGACAGATTCGGAGGCACCTTTATGATAAGTCAGAATTTGCTTTCCTGGCAGCAAAGCAGAAAATACCGTCTTGACGGCGATACTGTTTACGGCGTATCCGGCGGCGTCGGATTCTCAGTTGTTGAAGAGGATGGCGGCAAGCTTGCTATCTTCATGCTTGTATGCTCTTCCGATGCTTCCTTCGACGGCATGGAGGATATGCTCCGCGCTCAGCGTGGTCTTTCCGACCTTCAGGTCGGCGATGTTGAGGGCTACCTCGCACTTTTCTATGATGAAAGCGCAGGCGCAATGGATGAGTATATGCTGGATGATATGCTCACCTTTGTTTCCGCTAATTACAGAGGTCTCGGCTTCCGCGCTCCCAACGTGTGCGTAAAGTGCGGCGCTCCTGCAAACAAGCGCTCCTTCTACAACAACATGGTTCAGCCCATGTGCGCAGAGTGCTCCGCAGCAGTAAAGGGCGCATCCCGTCCTGCCCCTGCTCACGCTCCCGCTCCTGCACAGCGTCCCGAGCCTCAGGAAGACAGACTTCGCACCTCTACCGTTTACGATGAACGCCGCGACGATACATACGCAGGCATGGAACCCACTCACCGTAAGGCAGCTCCCGCTCCTGCTCCCATGTGGGAGGCTGAGCCCCCTTATCAGGCAAACGATGGCGAAGGCAACACCGGTATGGGCGTACTGGGTGCTGTCATAGGCGCTGTTGCAGGTCTTGTTCCCTTTGCAATCTGCGTTGTATGCAACTTCCCCCTGCCTGCACTCTGTGTGCTTTCCGGCGTCTTTGCAGTTATCGGATACGTTGTATTCGGCGGTGTCAAGGATAAGAAGATGGGCTCTGTTGTTTCCATTGCAAGCGCAGAGGTCGTCACTATAATTGCAGTTCTTCTCGTCTTCCTTATCAGCAAGGTCGGCACCACAGAGCTGCTTATAAACATGGTTCTGGGCGTACTGGGTGCATTCCTCGGAATTGCCCTTGCTATCGATTCCCTCAACAACTACATCCAGAAGGACTGATTTTATAAAGTCATTACGCCCACCTTGTGTGGGCGTTTTTTATTTGCTGTATTCATATACTAAAAGGAGATAATATGCACGAAAATACAGAACGTATAACAAGAGCGGTGCTCGCCGCGGTATTTCTGGGCGAAAAAGGCGAAGAAGAATCCCTTGAGGAGCTTCGTGAGCTTGCCAAAACCGCAGGAGCGGAGGTTATAGGAGTTTTCACCCAGAATCGCCCGGCAAGAGACAGCGCAATCTGTATAGGCTCAGGCAGACTTGAGGAGATAAGGGATTTCTGCCATCAGAACGATGCTGACCTGATCATCTTTGACTGCGAGCTGACACCGAGGCAGGTTGCAAATATCGAAAGAGAGACTGATGTGCGCACCATCGACAGAACGATGCTCATACTTGACATCTTTGCAATGCGTGCGCGGACAAGTGAAGGCAAGCTGCAGGTAGAGCTGGCGCAGCTGAGGTATATGCTGCCGAGACTTACCGGCAAGGGCGTTGAAATGAGCCGACTGGGCGGCGGTATCGGAACAAGAGGTCCCGGCGAAACAAAGCTCGAGACCGACAAGCGCCACATCCGCAGCAGGATTGAAGCCCTTTCCGATAAGCTTGAGCAGGTGGAAAAACACCGCGAGCTTCTTCGCACACGCCGCAAAAAGGATGAGATTGTCACCGCTGCCATAGTAGGCTATACAAACGCAGGAAAAAGTACCCTGCTCAACACCCTTACTCAGGCTGGCGTGCTGGCGGAGGATATGCTTTTTGCGACCCTCGATGCAACCGCAAGAGCTCTTGAGCTGCCCAGCGGAGCATCGGTCATGCTGGTGGATACCGTCGGATTTATCCGAAATCTTCCCCACCACCTGATAAAAGCCTTCCGCTCGACCCTTGCCGAGGCTGCACAGGCTGATATCATCATCAATGTGTGCGATGCTTCATCCCCCGTATGTCTTGAGCAGCTGGAAGTAACCACCGACCTTCTCGCTCAGCTTGGAGCAGGCTCAACACCTACCATCGTTGTGCTCAACAAGTGCGACAGGGATGGTATCCAGGCAGGTCTCAAGGGTGTGCGGATTTCCGCAAAGACAGGGGAGGGAATCCCTGCGCTGCTGGAAGCCATAGATGACGCCATGCCGGTAAAAAGGCTGCGGCTGAATATTCTGCTGCCCTTTGATAAGCTTGGAGAGGCTGCGCCGATACGCGAGAGAGGCACTATCTATGAGGAGGAATACACCGCAGAGGGTCTGCGGCTCGACTTCTCTGCCGAAATGCCCATAGCAGCACCCCTTAAAAAGTACGAAATCACCGATTGATTCAATTTACAGAGCAGTCCGCGTTTTCCTGCGCGGACTGTTTTTGCTTTGCTGCCGCAGATTGACAATATGCACGGCTGAAATTATAATGAATATATATAACATCGTACCTTTCAATTATTTCAGCTCATAGAAGCAGCTGCAGAGAAGGAGATAATTATGAATATTTACGAAGCTGACAATATCCGCATAACTGTAATAACACCATGCCTTATTAGAGTGGAAAAGGGTATGTTTACTGACAGTGCAACCCAGCGGGTGCAGAATCGCGACCTTGGCGAAGTATCTTATGAGATAAAGCACAGCGGCGACAGGTGTACAGTAAGAACAAAGGAAGCGGCTTTCTGTATAGATATGAAAAAAGGAAAAGTAATTACCGTTACACTCAGGGACGGCACTGTTGTCAGAAATTTAAGGAAAGGCACTCTGCCCGGCACTGCTCGCACCCTTGATACTGCGGACGGCAAGGTGAAGCTGGAGGATGGAATCATGTCCCGTGGGGGAGTCGGAATCATGGATGACAGCGCTTCACTGCCGGTTTCTGAGGAAGGCGGAATTCTGCCCAGAGGAAAATGCTCAGATGTATATTATTTTGCTTACGGACACGATTACCTCAGGCAGCTGAATGACTTTTTCAGGCTGACGGGAGAGGTGCCGCTTATTCCAAGATTCGCCCTCGGCAACTGGTGGAGCAGGTACAAGGCGTACACTCAGGAGGAGTATCAGACCCTGATGCAGAAATTCATCGACCGCAGACTGCCTATAACCGTTGCCACTATCGATATGGACTGGCACTGGACTGACGTTGTGAAGCGTTTCGGCAGGCACGCCAAGCCAAAGGGAGCATCCTGCAAGGAGGAGCTTTTCTACAACAGCCTGTTGCAGGGCTGGACGGGTTACACCTGGAATACCGAGCTTTTCCCCGACCACACAGGACTTCTTGACTGGCTGCACAGGCAGGGCTTTCGCGTTACCCTGAATGTCCATCCTTCTCAGGGGGTACGATTCTTTGAAGACGGATACGAGGCAGTATGCAGGAGAATGGGTAAAGACCCATCCGATAAAAAAGCAGTTCCCTTTGATGCAGCTGACCCGAAATTTATGGAAGCCTATTTTGAAGAGCTCCATTACCCCCTTGAAAGGGAGGGCGTGGATTTCTGGTGGATAGACTGGCAGCAGGGGACAAAAACGAAGATTCCCGGGCTTGACCCGCTGTGGGCGCTGAATTATTACCACACAAAGGACAGCGCAAAGGGGAACAGGCGTCCTCTGATACTCTCCCGTTATGCAGGACTTGGCAGTCACAGGTTTCCGCTGGGATTTTCAGGGGATACCATCTGCACATGGAAGAGCCTTGATTTTCAGCCATATTTTACAAACTGTGCAGCCAATTCGGGCTATACATGGTGGAGCCACGACATCGGCGGTCATATGAACGGAATTCAGGATGATGAACTGTATCTGAGATGGCTGCAGTACGGAGTTTTCAGCCCCATCAACCGCCTGCATTCTTCAAATTCCGACTATATGGGCAAGGAGCCATGGAAGCGAAGCTGGGCAACCGAACAGGCAGCGGAAAGATTTCTGCGTCTCAGACACAGGCTGATTCCGTATATCTATACCGCAAATTACCGAACCCACCGCAGCGGAGAGCCTGTATGCATGCCGATGTATTACCGTTACCACTGCGAGGATGCATACAGAGCGAAGAATCAGTACATATTCGGCGGTTCTCTGCTGGTCTGCCCCATTACGAAGCCTGCTGACAGGCGGCTTAATATGGCATATGCAGATGTATGGCTGCCGCAGGGTGAATGGACCGATATTTTCAGCGGCAGAAGATACAAAGGCGGCAGGTGGGTCAGAATGTACCGGGATATGGATTCTATCCCCGTGCTGGCGCCTGAGGGGGCGATTGTTCCCATGTATCTCAACGGGGAGAGCAATGATATATCCCTCTCTCAGCCGCTGGAAATCAATATCTGGCGCGGCAGCGGCAGGTATGAGTTGTATGAGGATGACGGCGAGACAATGGAATACAATAACGGCAGATTTGCAGTGACTTCCTTTGAGGTTGAAGAATCCGAAGGAATGCTGCGCATTGTAATAACACCGCCGAAGGATAGCTTTGCCCTTCTGCCCGAAAGCCGTATAATGCATATCAGATTCAGGGATGTGCAGGCTGGGGATATATGCGTTGAGGTGTCAGATGAGCCTGTTGTGGTGGAAGTTCCTTGTACAGAAATCAGGCAGGGTGAAACTGCAGAGGATATTAAATGTGCAATACTTACCCGCGTACAGGGGCGCAACGGCTGGAAAAACCGAAGATTCGGAAGGAGACTGCCGAAATTCGTACGCGATGCCGTAGCAGAAATCGATGCAATGTGCATTTCTGCAGAGAAAAAGAACGTCAAAGAGCGCTGAATCGTTGAAATAACGTCGGGAAAGATGTATAATTGATCTAATTGAGCAATGAAAGAAGATGTGAGCAATGGCTTATCAGATATTCATATCCTTTAAAAACGAATGGCAGGGAAAGCCCACCCGCGACAGTGAGATTGCTCGCGAGCTGTATGATGAGCTGAAAAAGTACGATATTGAAGTCTTTTTCAGCAATGAAGAGGTTCAGCGCAAGGGCAGACCTGACTACGGAAGGATTATCGATGAGGCTCTTGATTCTGCAAGGATACTGATGCTCGTGGGAACAAAAGCGGAATTTACAAGTTCACGTTGGGTTGAATATGAATGGGATTTGTTCAATAACGAGATATACAGCGGACGCAAGGACGGAAAGATTATAACCGTTCTTGAGGGTATGGATGTAGGAGCGCTGCCCATCGGAATGCGCCGCTGGCAGTCTTATGATCTGAAGAAGTTCAAGGTGTCGGATGCCGCTAAAATGGCGGTGAATACATTGGAAACGCTGACGGGAGAGAAGTATGTATGCGCTGAGGCGTCCAAACCAGATTTAACAAAATCTGCGTCAACTGTTGAACCGGAATCTTCGCTCAAATCAACAATACATACGATGACCGCAGAGCAACTTCTTAATATAGGTATGGACTATTGGATAGGCAGAAATGGCAAACCGAAAGATGCAAAGGAAGCGGTACATTTTTTTCGTTTGACAGCAGATAGAGGATACGCTGCAGGTTGGTGTAATCTCGGAGTTTGCTATGCGAATGGTATAGGTGTAACAAAGGATGCAAAGGAAGCGGTGCGCTACTATCGCTTGGCAGCAAATTTGGGATACGCTGCAGCGTTGTACTATCTTGGAAATCACTATTGCAGTGGTGAAGGTGTCGAAAGGAGCGAGAGGGAAGCAGTGCGCTATTATCAAATGGCAGCAGATCATGGATCTGCAGAGGCACAATTTGAACTTGGCGTTCGATATTCGGAAGGCAAAGGAATAGCGAAGGACGAGAGGGAAGCAGTGCGTTATTATCGCATGGCGGCAGATCATGGATATGTGAAAGCACAATTAATACTTGGTGATCGATATGCAAATGGCGATGGTGTAGAAAAGGATAAAAAAGAAGCAGTACGTTATTATCGCATGGCAGCAGATCATGGACATGTGAAAGCACAATTCAAACTTGGTGATCGATATGCAAATGGCGATGGTGTAGAAAAGGATAAAAAAGAAGCAGTACGTTATTATCGCATGGCAGCAGATCATGGATATGCAGAGGCACAATTCAATCTTGGCGTTCGATATTCGAGTGGTAATGGTGTAGTCGAGGATAAGGCTGAAGCGGTAAAGTATTATCGTCTTGCGGCAGAACAGGGACATGCAGGCGCGCAGTACAACCTTGGCGTGTGCTATGATAATGGCACTGGAGTCAACAAGGACGAAAAGGAAGCGGTGAGTTATTACCGTCTTGCGGCAAAGCAGGGTCATGCACGTGCGCAGTTTAATCTTGGTCTTTGCTATTATTATGGACAAGGTGTAAAAATGGATGTAAAAGAGGGACATCACTTAATTTCACTTTCTGCACAGCAAGGAAATGAGAGGGCTAAAGAATTTTTGAAATCTCATGCAGAATAGTGATTTTCAAGTATTTTAGATCCTTAATCTGCAAACTTCCCCAAATCTTACGCAGTTAACCGAGCGGTTTTGTCAATGTGTACAAAGGTGAATAAATATTCAAAATACTCTTGAATATTTGCATAAACGGTGTATAATCACACCTGTAATAAATTTCTCCACGAAAGGATATGTTAACAATGGGCGACATCAAGAAAGTTGTTCTCGCTTACTCCGGCGGTCTTGACACCTCCATCATCATCCCCTGGGTGAAGGAAAACTATGACAACTGCGAGGTTATCGCAGTTTCCGGCGACGTAGGACAGGGTACCGAGCTTGAAGGCCTTGAGGAAAAGGCTATAAAGACCGGCGCTTCCAAGCTTTACATCGAAGACCTCAACAAGGAATTTGTTGAAGACTATATCTTCCCCACCATGAAGGCAGGCGCAATCTACGAGGGCAAGTACCTTCTCGGTACCTCCTTCGCACGTCCCATCATTGCAAAGCGTATCGTTGAGATCGCTCTGGCTGAGGGCGCTGACGCTATCTGCCACGGCTGCACCGGTAAGGGCAACGACCAGGTTCGTTTCGAGCTTGCTATCAAGCACTTTGCTCCCAGCATGAAGATCATCGCTCCCTGGAGAATCTGGGATATCAAGAGCCGTGACGAAGAGATCGACTACGCAGAGGCACACAACATTCCTCTGAAGATAAACCGTGAGACCAGCTACTCCAAGGATAAGAACCTCTGGCATCTTTCCCACGAGGGTCTTGATCTTGAGGATCCTGCAAATGCACCCAAGTATGATGAGATCCTTGAGCTGGGCGTAACTCCTCAGGCGGCACCTGACAAGGGTACCGAGGTCACAATCAGTTTTGAAAAGGGTAATCCTGTTGCTATCAACGGCGAGAAGATGGGCGCAGTTGAGCTGCTCACCAAGCTCAATGAGCTGGGCGGCGCAAACGGTATCGGTATCATCGATATGGTTGAAAACCGTCTCGTCGGCATGAAGAGCCGCGGCGTTTATGAGACTCCCGGCGGTGCTATCCTCTATCACGCTCATGCAAAGCTCGAGGAGCTCTGCCTCGACCGTGACACTCAGCACTACAAGCAGATGGTAGCTCTCAAGTACTCTGAGCTTGTCTACTTCGGTCAGTGGTTCACCCCCCTGCGCGAGGCTCTCGATGCATTTGTCGAAAGCACCCAGCAGACCGTTACCGGTGATGTCAAGGTTATGCTCTACAAGGGCAACATCATTGACATGGGTATGACCAGCCCCTATTCCCTCTACGATGAGGATATCGCAACCTTCGCAGAGGACGAGGTCTACGATCAGATGGATTCTCAGGGCTTCATCAACCTCTTCGGTCTTCCCATCAAGGTCAAGGCTATGAAGGACGGCAAATAATTAACATATTTATAATGAAAAATGCGGAGGTCGGTGTTATAATGACATTGATCTCCGCTTTTTTGAAGGTGATACGGTGAAAGCAGAAACAAAATATGTTTCGGCGGCATTGCTGATTATTGCAGGATTATTTCTTGCCGTTGCATCGAAGCTGCTTCCGATAGAAATGAGAAGCTTCTGGCGCATACTCATGGAGATAGGCGGCTACGCACTTATTGCCGTGGGCTGCGGAGTATTCGTCACGCCCAAAGAATAAAGGATTCCAAAGGAACGATGTTCCTTTGGCGGGATTTTCAAGGGTGGAACCCTTGAATCGGGGTTTGGGTGAGAATCGAAGATTCTCAAAGCAATCACAGATTGCAGGGGCGAAGCCACCAACTCTCGGTGAAAAAATAAATGCAGGCGAAACGCCTGCATTTGAAAAGTATGATAAGTTGGGGACTCTGTCCCCAAACTCCTGCAAGTGGGCTTTGCCCCCTTGACCCCCACCACCTTTAAAAAGGTGGACGAAATTATTGTCATCAATTAGTCTTTGAAAGGACGTATACATATGAAACAGCTATGGCAGGGACGTTTTTCTGAAAGCGTTTCCGAAATTACAAACGACTTTAACTCAAGCATCTCCTTCGACAGCCGTATGTGGCGTGAGGATATCGAGGGCAGTATTGCCCACGCTGATATGCTGGGCGACTGCGGCATCATCGAGCGAAGCGAGGCTGACACTATAATCGAAGGCTTGAAGGGCATTTATGCAGACCTTGAAAGCGGCGCACTGGAAATCGATATGTCCGCTGAGGATATTCACACCTTTGTTGAGGGCGAGCTGACAAGCCGCCTGGGGGACACAGGCAAGCGCCTGCACACTGCTCGCAGCCGCAATGACCAGGTTGCACTTGACATCAGACTGCATCTCATGAAGCAGTGCGACAGCCTGAAGGAGCAGGTGATTGCACTTGAGAAGGTACTCTGCGACAAGGCAGAGGCTCACGCCGCAACCGTCATGCCGGGCTATACACATCTTCAGCGCGCACAGCCCATCACCTTCGGTCATCATCTCCTTGCCTATGCTGATATGCTCCTTCGCGATATCGGAAGACTTGAAGACTGTAAGCGCAGAATGAGCGTTTCTCCTCTGGGCTCCTGCGCACTGGCAGGCACCACCTACCCCACAAACCGCATGCAAACAGCAATGTCTCTCGGTATGTATGAGTTTTCACGGAACTCTCTCGACGGTGTTTCCGACCGCGATTTCTGCCTTGAGCTGGCTTCATGTCTCTCTGTCATAATGGTGCATCTTTCCCGTTTTGCCGAGGAAATTATCCTCTGGTGCTCCTGGGAATTCAAGTTTGTGGAGCTTTCCGACGCATTCTCCACAGGCTCATCCATCATGCCCCAGAAGAAGAATCCCGACATTGCCGAGCTTGTCAGAGGCAAATCGGGCAGAGTTTTCGGCGACCTTATGACTCTTCTCACCGTTATGAAGGGTATTCCCCTTGCATACAACAAGGATATGCAGGAAGATAAGGAAGCTATATTTGACGCCTGCGACACTGTTTCCATGTGTCTTACCGCATTTACTCCCATGCTTGAGACCATGACAGTGCTTGAAAATAACATGAGAAATGCTGCTGCACGCGGATTCATCAATGCAACTGACTGCGCTGACTGGCTTGTAAAGCAGGGTCTTCCCTTCCGTGATGCATACAAGGCAACAGGTACTCTCGTTGCAAAGTGCATTGAAACAGGCAACACCCTTGAGACCCTTCCCATGGAGGAGTACAAGGCTGTGTGCGACACCTTCACAGAAGAGGTCTACGAGGCAATCAACCTCGACAAGTGCGTTTCTGACAGAAAGAGTGCAGGCGGTCCTGCGCCCGAAAATGTTCTGTCTGAAGTCAGAAGAATCAGAGCGATGATATAGTCACCAAAGAGTAAAAAGCCTTCCCCCTCAGGGGAAAAGGCTTTGCTGATTATAAATCAGAAAAAGGAGAGTGACCCTCCATGCGCCGAATCTTTGCAGAACACAGACTGAGAAACACCCGAAGTCTTGACGGATTATGGGCTCTTCACCCCGATGATGCATCAGGCGCAGTTTACAGCGCGTATGTCCCCGGAGTGTGGGAGCAGATACCTGCACTGTCCTCATTCAGGGGTACTGCGGATTACGAGCGGGATGTTGAGATTTACGAGGATGGCAACTATCTGCTGCGAATGGGGGCAGTAAGCCACACAGGCAATGTGTACTGGGACGGCGTCCATGCAGGGGCTCATTACAACGCATTTACCGGGTTTGATGTTCTTCTGCGAAATGTTTCGGCAGGCGCCCATCGCCTGAGAGTGAATGTTGACAACAGATTCGGGGAAGAATCCACTCTTCATATTCCAAACGATTATTATACTTACGGCGGCATCAACCGCTCTGTGGAGCTTCAGAAGGTTGGCAGTGCCTATATTGATCGAATGGCATTTCACAGTGTGAAAATCGGTGAAAATGCCTACCGCGCAGTTGTGAGGGTGTATGTTCACTGCATTGACGCTGTAGGGGATGCAGAGATTTCGATTGCTGTTGCGGGCATCGGTGCAAGCGCCTGTATCGGCGCAATGAAGCCCGACGAGCGCCGCAGTGCGGAGCTTTCTCTGGATGTTGAAAATGTCAGGGAATGGGATGTGCTGAACCCATTCCTGTATGACCTGACTGCAGTGCTGTCTCTGGATGGACATCCTGCGGATGACATGATCGACCGCGTGGGATTTCGGACGGTGGAGCTTGCAGGCAGTGATATTCTCATAAACGGGAAAAAGATAAAGATAAAAGGCTTTAACCGCCACGAAGACCACGGGCTTTTCGGCTGTGCGCTGCCTGAGAACGCAATGATGAATGATCTTCAGCTTATTCTGGAAACAGGTGCAAACAGCATCCGCACCTGCCATTATCCAAACGACCCGAAATTCCTCGATCTTTGCGATGAGCTGGGAATTCTTGTCTGGGAGGAGCATCACAACCGCGCAATCCCGATGGAAATAATGAGAAAGCCGCTCTTTGCTGAGCAGGAGCGGCAGTGCAACGAGGAAATGGTCTTCCAGCACGTTAACCATCCGTGTATTTATATCTGGGGTGTGCTTAACGAGTGCGAAAGTGCAACGGAAGAGGGAAGAGCAATTTTTGCTGAACAGATCGGTCAGATAAGACGGCTTGACCCCACAAGACCTGTATCTTTTGCAACCTGCAGAACCTTTTCGGACATCTGTCTTGACCTTGCGGATGTTGTTTCGTGGAACATATATCCGGGCTGGTATTTCAATGAAAGTGCAGAGGACTATACAGCCGGACTTATTGCATGGAGCGATGAGCACGGCGCAAAAGGAAAGCCGATGCTTATCACCGAAATCGGCGCAGGGGGAATAGCGGGCTTCCGTGACCCTCTGGGAAAAGCGAAATGGAGCGAAGAGCGTCAGGGGGATATTCTCAATGAGCAGCTGACCGCCGTGCTCTCAGATCCGCGCCTTTGCGGCGTTTATGTCTGGCAGTTTGCCGATGTGCGCGTTGCGGAGGAATGGGCAATGGGACGCCCAAACACCCGAAATAACAAGGGCGTTGTAAGTACGCTCCGAAGCCCCAAGCTAAGCTTTGAAACCGTCAGAAAAATATTTTCGATGTATTGATTTTTGCATGATTATTTATCCCTGCTGAAATCGGTGTGTACATTTGCTTTTGTCACACAGTCGGCATGAAGATAAATATCCATATATGTTACCCCGTCCTTTTCGTATACCTCCTCAAAACAGCCGAGAAAATCCGTTCCGTGATTTTCCTTGAACCCGTTGGCGCCGAGGTATTCAAGGACGCGCTGATAACCCTTGGGGATTCTGTCGAAGGCAGCCTTGAAGGGATCGCAGACGGTGATTTTTGCGTACTGCGTATCCGCCTGGCGGTAAATTTCAACACCGCCGCATTTCGGCTCAAAGTCCTCGGGCAGTATCCAGCCTGCAACATATCCCCGCAGACCGAAGCGGTTCTGCTGCTCCATGGAGACAAAGGGGAAATCCCAGCCTATCTGACGGGGTCTTTCGCAGTATTCGAAAAGACCGCTGTTTTCCGCCCAGTGACGCAGATACATCTGCACATCGTCCTCGGGCTGAGGGCTTATGATAACGTAACGGGCAAGAGCAAACGCAGGAAACAGAACAACAGATACAGGGGAAAGATATTCATTCTGAGGAGCCATGTCCTCCTTCAGAAGAGCATCCAGCGAGCAGGAAAAAATCCTGCTGAGCTCCATAAGCTTGTCAAGTTCGGGATATGCTTCTCCGTTTTCCCATTTTGATACTGTCTGCCGTGAGACACCCATCTGCTCCGCCAGCTTTTCCTGGGTCATATTTCCGTGAAGCTTGCGCAGATATTGAAGATTGGAACCGAATTTCATTTTGCTTCCGCCTTTCTTTAGGTTGTGTCATCAGCTGATGACATTATCATAGCATTTGCATTGCAGAGTGTCTATAAATTCAGGAATGCATTTTTCAAACGCAATGTAAACTCACAGTTGCATTTAATCCACCCTTTCTGAAAGGATGATAAAATTATGGATAAATTCAGAGTCGGTATAATCGGTGCAGAGGCAAAACAGGGCGCACAGCTTGTGCGTCTGCTTGCAAACCATCCCTATGTTGCCATTACTGCCATTCATGCAGAGGGCGCACAGGGCAGGATGATAAGCACTGTTCACCCTGCTCTTCATTCTGTTTGCGATATGATATGCTGCGAAATTGAGGAGGTCATCGAAAGCAGCGATGTTATCTTCTCAGCCCTGCCGCAGGACCGCAGCGAGATGCTTTCTGCCCTTTCCATACACAAAAAGAGCGTGTTTATCGACCTTTCCGCCAACTACCGCCCCCAGAGCGAGGAGGCATATAACCAGTGGTTCGGATATCCTCTGGAATATCCAGGACTCCATGAAGCTTCTGTTTACGGCATCCCCGAGCTGCTCAGGGAGGATGTTGTGGGCAAGGTAATAATTGCCGTTCCCGGTCCCATAGCGCTGGCAGCGGCACTTGCAATGTGTCCTGCGCTGATGTCGGGCATGGTCTATACTGACAGCGTTGCGGTGATTGCAACTGTGTCAGGAAAATACACAGATCAGCCCTGCGAAAACCTTGAGACTGAGCAGATACTCAGCAAGATGTCAGGAGAAAAGGTCAACACAAATGTCGTAAAGCAGGTCGCCCATGGCACAAGAGGTCTGCTTGTGACCTGTGTTGCAAAGCTTCGCCCCGATTTTACAGAGGCGCATCTGATTGCAGCCTATGAGCAGGTTTACGGCAGAGAACCCTTTATGCGCGTGCGCCGTCACGGCGAGGTGCGCACTGCCGATGTGATGGGCTCGAATATTACCGATGTATCTGCAGGCTATGATGTACCCACAAACACAGCAGTGTTTACCGCTGCCATGGATGACACCATCAAAGGCGGTGCAGGTCTTGCGGTGCAGAATATGAATATCATGCTGTCAATACCGGAAACAACTGCTCTTGAGCTGTTTCCGTCACCTTACGGGGAATGATTTCTGCGGAGCTGACTGAAGAAATACAATGCCTGCAAATGACAGGAGGACTGTTACTATGTCAATAAGCAGACGTGAGCTTCTTGATAAATATGAGGTGCTGATATCCCCTGCGCCGCGATTTGCGCAGGCTATGGATGAGGGCATCCTCAATTTTGCCACCGATGTTTTTTCGGGGGCAGAGACTGCCGAGGTCATCAAAAAAGCTGCAGAAGGACCGATATTTTCTGCAGGCTGCGCAATCAGTTGTGCAGCGGACTTTGCACAGCAGCTTACCCGAGTGACAAAAGCCGATGCAGTGCTGTTTGCCCATGATGACATCAGCGCACTCGATTGCGCAATTTCTGTTGCCCTTGATTATTCTGTTACTCACTACGGTGATGGCAGGGGCGGAATACTGTATGTTGATGACCCTCTGGATCTTGATCCCCAGGGGATTCCCCAGGGTACCTGCGCTATTGTGTTTTCTGTTTTTGACAGAGAGAATGCGCAGCCCTTCGGTGAGGAGTATTACAGAAACATCTTCACCCTTGCCTATGAGTATGACCTTATAACCATCGCCGATGAGAGACCTGTAGGATTTATGCGCACAGGCTCGCCCACGGTGTGCATGGCTCAGGATATACGCCCCGATATAATCATCGTTGGGGGTCTAGGTGGCGGTCTGCCGCTGACCATGTGTCTGCTCAACGGTGAGGCGGCACACTCAAAAGCCTACGGCGCTCAGCCGAATCCAATAATCTGCGCCGTTGCTCAGAGCGTTGTCAGCAGGACAACGGCAAAGGGCTTTGATGGGTTTGTCTCGCAGACAGGAGAAAAATTTGCATCATTGCTGCGCGATACAGGTAAGTTTGAGGCAGTTACAAATTGCGGTCTTTATATTGCTGCAGTGCCGAAAAACACCCACCTGCGCAGACTTTCCATAAGAAACGGGCTGCTATGCAGCGGCGATGAGCACTGCATGGTATTCAAGCCGCCCTTTGATGTAACAGATGAACAGATAGAACGAGCGATAGCTATACTTCTATCCGCCGAAGAGAGATAACATTTGAAAAATCATTACAGGCTGTTACGACTTTGGGGAAAGTTGACATGATTAAGAAGCGACAGGAGGTAGAATTACATGAGAAAAGCATTAGGAATCTTGTGCATAGTTGGAATTATTATATCTTTGCTTTCAATGTGTTTCGGCTGCGATGATAAAGGAGATCAGGTGCTGGCAGGAAATAGAACGGATAATTATGAGAATCACGTCACAGAGCAAACACCGGTCGAGGACGAGATAATCATCAACGAGGTTCATGTCACCGAGCAGCCATTGTCAGAAATAAATACTGATGAGAGCGACCCTTTTGCAAAGTGCTATAATTCTTCTCAGCCGTTTTTAGTTAGCAACAACGACATCTACTCCGTTAGCAACAATGATATCTACTCCGTTTTTCCGGGAAACAGCGCGGAATATTATCAATATTTTGAAAATCTCGGCGATGAGCCGGCATATGTCGGGCTTCCACAAAAAGATGATTTTATTACTCATGTCGTAATTGACAATGTGATCTATGGGACAGAGAATGCTTATTCTTGGTACAGCTCATACATTATAAGATACAAAGACGGTGTTGGCAAACGGTTGACCGACGACCCTGTCGTGGGTTGTTATTTTGCCGAAGAAGGAATTTATTACCAATGCGGCAATAAAATATATTTAATGGATTATAACGGACAGAATTCTGAACTGATCGTTGAAATTCCCGATTTGCTTTATGTTGATTCGACCCCTTCAAACTTCATTGTATATCGTGGTAAACTTTGGTACGCTTATGGTGATCCCTATGAGCACTATGATTACCCACTATGGTGCTATGATTTTAAAGGATCCTTTACGAAGTTTGACAACGGTGGGTTATATGCGGTGAACAACGGCTATTTGTATTACAAAGTAATGGTTGCCGACTATTATGACAGACTTTACAGATTTAATTGTAAAACTTACAGCGTCGAACTTATTGAATATGATATTGACGTTTTAACCTGTTCTTTTTGCCAAAACTATATTCTATATAATGATTTTGATTCACTTTATAGAATGGATAACAGCGGAAGTGTAAAAATCTTATCTGCTGACCAGATAAAGCAGGGAACAGGTGTTTTGGGTGTTGGCTGCAATGATAATCGGATTTTTGTACATGGTGCTGATGACCCTGGGAATTTATGGGACATTGAAATAGACATTGATGGAAACATAGTTGCACCTGTTGAATGGAAACATAGTGACACCTGTTGAATAGAAATAGACATCAACGGAAACATCATCAGAACTATCCACGAGAACGAATATTGGTAAGCATAAGTACAAAACAAAAGTCCTCTCCTGAGAGAGGGCTTTTGTTTTGCCTCACTCATCCCCAAGCAGGGAAATGAATTTCTTTGCGGCGGCGGAGAGGGGGATATTCTCTCTGTAGCAGACAGCTATACTTCGGCGCGGGACAGCGGAAGAAAGCTGAATTTCAAACATCTCATCGTCGCTGTAATGAACAAACTCCCTTGCAACACAGGCGATTCCCAGTCCTATCCGCGCGTAGTCGATCAGCAGGTCATGGGCGCCCAGCTCTATTTCAGGACGGAGAACAACACCGTTTTCGAGAAAATGCCTGTCTACCATTCTGCGTGAATTTGACGCTTGCTCGAGCATGATAAGAGGATAGGAAGCAAGCTCTGAAAGGGCAACAGTCCGACCGCGCAGATGGGAAAAGGGCTCGCCCGCGATAAACACATCATGCACCCCAAGGCACTCCTCAAAAACAAAGCCCTTTTCGCTCATGGGCATATTGACAAAGCCGATGTCCGTGGCGCCGCTGCGCAGAAGCTCCATTGTGCCGTCGGTTGTGCGGTTTGTAATGCTGATTTTTACATCGGGGTACAGGGTGTGATATTTTCCGATAAACGGGGCAAGATACCACTTGGAAACGGTGTCGCCTGCACCGATACGCAGTTCTCCTGCGGAAAGAGAGCGCAGCTTGAGCAGTTTTTCTTCCCCTGCTTCGATGAGTCCCATTGCCGAGCGAACATATCCCCCCAGCAGCTCCCCTTCCTTCGTCAGGGTGACGCCTCTTGAGGAGCGGTTGAACAACCTGACATCCAGCGAATCTTCAAGCTGACGTATCGCCTGACTGACAGCAGGCTGGCTGATGCCGAGAAGATTCGCGGCACCCGAAAATGTGCCTGCAGCGGCGACGGCGGAGAATATTTTGTATAATTCCGTATTGATGTTCATATTATGACCCCTTTTACCGTGGAATGGTTTTGTTTCACGGTGTGGATATAACCATATCTTATATATAATATAATAAACTGTCTATTTACTTATATCAAGAGATATGATACTATATTTACGGAATTTTCAGGGCAGAAAATCTGCCGTTAATTTTCTGAAAATGAAAGGTTGATAAATCATGAGAACAGTGGGCGTTATTTCACGCGGAATCCGCACTCCCGTCATCCGTCAGGGCGATGATCTTGTATGCATCGTTGCAGAGAGCGTTGTCAATGCTTCCAAGGCTGAGGGCTTTGAGTTCAACGACAAGGATATCGTTGCAGTTACCGAATCTGTCGTTGCGCGCGCAATGGGCAACTATGCAAGCGTTGATGCTATCGCAAAGGATGTTTCCGCAAAGTTCGGCACCGATACCATCGGTGTTATCTTCCCCATTCTTTCCAGAAACCGCTTTGCTATCTGCCTGCGCGGCATTGCAAAGGGTATGAAGAAGATCTATCTCATGCTTTCATATCCCTCCGACGAAGTCGGAAATCATCTTTTTGACCCCGATCTCCTCGACGAGAAGGGCGTTGATCCCTATGCAGACGTTCTCGACGAGAAGAAGTACCGTGAGCTTTTCGGCTACACCGTACACCCATTCACAGGCGTTGACTATGTTGAGTATTACTGCAATCTTATCCGCGAGTGCGGCTGCGAGGTTGAGGTTATTTTCGCAAACCGTCCTCAGGCTATTCTAAGTCGGAGGCCAAGCGGTCTTAGGAAGACAATGTCATAAATCAACTCCTTGGCTCACAGAACGACATGGCTACGATCCGACTTCGTTGACTATGTTGAGTATTACTGCAATCTTATCCGCGAGTGCGGCTGCGAGGTTGAGGTTATTTTCGCAAACCGTCCTCAGGCTATTC
>JAZUPA010000174.1:0-5843 GCA_045604945.1 Acutalibacteraceae bacterium | reverse complement strand
CTTAAATTATGTCAACCAGTTTCTTGCAGAGCATGACAAGGTCATAGCGAATTCCGTGACGGCTGCGCCAATCACGCTGATCCCATTCATCCTGAGAGACATCATCGCCGCCGTAAATCAGTGCGCCGTAATCAAAGCCTCTGAACTGGGCAACGGCAATACAGCCTGCCTGCTCCATTTCAACTATCTTTGCTCCTTCTGACTTTCTGCGTTCTATTCTGTCTGCGGTCTCCCTGAAAATGGCATCGGTTGTCCATGTAAGACCGCGGATGTATGATATAGAGTTTTCTTCAAGATATCTGACAATCTTGTCTGTAACCTCGGGTTTTGTGTATATGTATCTTGAGGGATCAACATAATGGTAAGAAAATCCCTCATCACGGATAGCGCCATCAACAACAAGTATCTGACCGACCTCGATGTTTTTGTCAAGAACTCCGCCTCCGCCGCAGAACATTACCTTTGTAACGCCCATAGCGTTGAGTAGATCGAGGTTTCCTCCGCATGCAGGACATCCCACATAGCCGAGGGTTATAAGTGTGTCGGAGTCAGTGAAGCGATAAACATATACAGGGTTTTCACCGCCTATTGTTGTGTTGAGAATTATTGTTTCTTCTGCGATAAGCTTCTCCATAACCTCGGGGAAGAATGTGATTATCAGTTTGTTCGTATCAAATTTCTCACCAACAAAATTTACGGGATTAAGTTTTGCGGTTTTATTGTCGTCAAATTCCATTATCGGAAAATCATGTTCTATTATCATAGTGCTATCTGTCCTCTGAATATATTCAAAGATGAATTTATAACTTACAGCACGCTATTCTGTATTTCCATAAGCTCTCTTATTGCATTTTCGCCAAGTTCAAGCAGTTCATTAAGCTCTGCGTGGGTAAAGGAACGCTCTTCGCCCGTACCCTGAACCTCGATGAATTCACCTGCTTCATTCATGATAAGATTCATATCCACTTCAGCAGCAGAATCTTCAACATAGCAAAGATCGGCAATAGGAGTATTATTTGAGATACCAACTGAAACAGCCGCAATCTGATGAACAATGGGGTCCTTTTCGATAAGCCCCTGCTGAAGCCATTTTTTGATACCTAGCTTCAATGCAACATAAGCACCTGTGATGGATGCCGTGCGTGTGCCGCCGTCAGCCTGAATAACATCGCAGTCGATCCAGATAGTGTTTTCGCCGAGAGTCTCAAAATCAACAGCGTTGCGAAGGCTTCTGCCTATAAGACGCTTTATCTCGGTGCTTCTGCCGTCGGGCTTGCTTGTCTCGCGGCGCTTACGGGTGGGGGTAGAGGCAGGAAGCATGGCGTATTCAGCAGTCAGCCAGCCCTTGCCTGTGTCCTTCAGGAATGGCATGGTGCCGGGCTCAAGCAAAGCGGTGCAGATTACTCTTGTATTGCCCCAGTTGATGAGCACAGAGCCGCCTGTGGTGTTTGTGAAATTGGGAATTATCTCAATTTTACGAAGTTCGTTGTTTTTTCTTCCGTCAGGTCTCATATTATTTCCCTCTCAGATTTCAAGTCCGTATATAGTCTTATACTTCTCAGTCAGGTAATCCACATAGAAATTGGGGTCAAAAGGTGCGCCAACGCACTTCTCGAGAAGTACAGCAGGCTCATAAAGTCCGCCGTACTGATAGATATGTTCGGTGAGCCATGCGTTGATGTTCTTAAGACTGCCCGATGCGATTTCAGCGTCGATATCAAGATCCTCACGCATTTTTGCAACAATCTGAGCGCTGTAAGCAGAGCCCAGAGCATAGGAGGGGAAGTAACCTATCATGCCGCCGCCCCAGTGGGTGTCCTGAAGAACGCCTCTTGCATCATCGGGAACATCCACGCCAAGATATTCCTTGTATTTTGCATTCCATGCAGAGGGAAGATCCTTAGCGGTAATCTCGCCTGCGATCATCTGCTTTTCAAGCTCATAACGAACCATAATATGTAAGGAGTAAGTGAGCTCGTCGGCTTCCGTTCTTATAAGTGAAGGCTCGCTTCTGTTGCTTGCAAGGAAGAAATCGTGAGCTGTTGCGCCCTTCATCTGTTCAGGGAACAGACGCTGAATTTCGGGAAAAATAAGGCTGCAGAAAGCTTCGCTTCGACCGATGATATTCTCAAAAAGTCTGGACTGACTTTCGTGAATACCCATTGAAACGCCACCTGCAAGAGAGGTTGCAGTAAAATCATTGCTTATACCAAGCTCATAGAGTGCGTGACCGCCCTCGTGAATGACTGAGTACATGGAGCTGGTAAAATCATCGTGATAGTGAGTGGTGATTCGCACATCATCAGGGCAGAAGTTGGTTGTAAAGGGATGCTCGGTTTCTCCGATAGCGCAGCGGTCACGGTCAATAGCCATAACCTTCATGAGATAATCTGAAAGCTCGCGCTGCTTGTCAACGGGATAGCTTTCGTGCATGAAGGGGAAATCAAACTGCTGCTTTTCACCTATAGCTCTGATAACGGGAACAAGCTTCTCGCGAAGTGCATTGAAGAATCTGTCAACAACTTCTGTGTTCATGCCGTGCTCATACATGCCGAGCATTACATCGTAAGGGTCCTCATCGGGCTTGTAATACTGAGCAAAGCGGCGGTTAGTATCGAATATTTTCTGAAGATAGGGGCAGAAGGAATCAAAGTCGTGTTCTTCCTTTGCCTTTTTCCAGACATTGTCAGATTCGTTGATAAGCATTACATATTCCTGATATTCGTTTTTGGGGATACTGGAAATGTAATCTATATTCTTCATGAATTCGGAGACCTCGCGGACTTCACGCTCGGAGAGCTCATCCTTGTGCTCAAGAAGAAAACGGGCAATAGATATGCTTTCTTCGCCTGCAAGGTCATAGGAAAGACCTGAAAGATACGCCATGGTTCTACCGCGGTTTTCAGCACCGGCAACAGGAGCGCCCGTTGAGGCATCGTAACTCATAACGCCCATTGCATGGTTGAGAGCGTGAATTTTGAACTGGATTTCTCTGAATTTTTCAAATGCTTCTTTTACTGTCATTTAAAGTTCCTCCTTATACCATTTTGGAACAATGCGTGTCATATTGTCATACCAGCTGAGAACCTCGGCTGCCTGATTGCGCATGGTGTTGATTTCGGCATCTCCGAAGGGGATTGCCCAGGACAGAGAGCCTAATGTATTTACCGAAATATACAGTGCAAGCAATCGCCAGAAATCATCAGGAACGTTGCCTTCGAAATAACCGTCAACCATACCTGATGCAAATGAAGGTGAGAGCTGAATACACCAGACTATGCGGTTGAATTCCTCCCACGGATCGCCGAAGTCAAAGCGGTCAAAGTCAATGATGTAAAGATTATTATCTCCGATCATCATGTTGCCGATGTGGTAATCGCCGTGCTGGCAGCATTGGGGACGTCCATTTATATGGTGTCTGTTTACGTTTATGAAATCAATAAAAAGTTGTCCGTTATCGTATTTAAGAGAACATTCCTCATATACTTTGAGCTTACGGTCGATTTTTGAACCGTAACGTACACTCCAATCGGGAATGTTATCAGGAGCAGGTACAGTGTGGATTTTTTTGAGAATGGCACCTGCCTCAAAGCCGAAGGCATACTGCTTTTTCTCTGGGAGAGTGGGAATGACATCCTCTGCATCCCTGCCGTTTATAAAGCTCTGCAGCATATAAACGCCCTCATCACAGACACCCAGCTCAACAGGTCGACACATAGGGATACCGAAAGCCTCGATCTTCTTCATCTGTTCAAAAACGGCACGACAGAATTCAAGCCGTTCAATGGGAGAAATTCTCAGAAGAAAAACATTTCCGTCCCTGTCTTCAACTTTGTATTTCTTATCACCTGACCAGCCTTTGTTTATTGGCTCTTTTGATATAAAATCTCTCATAAATCAAACAAACGTCTGGCGTTCTCCTCGGCAGCGTGCAGAACTTCCTCTGCAGAGATGCCGCGAACCTCGGCTATCTTTTCGGCCACCAGCTCGATATATTTTGAATCATTTCGCTTGCTTCTGTAGGGGACAGGGGTCATGTAGGGTGCGTCAGTTTCAAGCAGAAGTCTGTCAAGAGGAACAGCTTCAGCAACCTCCACGGGAACTCTAGCATTTTTAAACGTTACAGCACCGCCGAGACCGATATAAAGTCCCAGTTTGACGGACTGCTTCATAAGCTCAACACTGCCTGAAAAACAGTGCATGACGCCCTTTATGGGAGCATACTTTTCGAGTATCTCATACATATCACCATGGGCTTCTCTGTCATGGAGTACAACAGGCAGATCGAGCTCCTTTGCAAGCTCTATCTGCTCACAGAGAACTCTTCGCTGATCCTCTCTGGGAGAAAAATCATAGTGATAATCAAGACCCATTTCACCGATGGCGACAACTTTTTCGTGCCTTGCAAGCTCACGAAGGACACTTAAATAATCATCAGAAACATCCTCCGCCTCATGGGGATGAACACCCACAGCGGCATAAATAAAGGGATATTTTTCCGAAAGCTCTATACTCATTTTTGCCGACTCTACATCGGAAGCGCAATTAAGAATTGCGCAGATGCCGTTTTCCGGCATCTGCGACAAAACACTATCTCGATCTTCGGCATATCTCTCACTGTCGTAGTGAGCGTGACTGTCAAAAATTCTCAAATTCATTACCTTTCCTTTGAACCGGGCTTCATGCCGTCAACAAAAATTACTCTTACATCGTCCTCGGCAACATCAGCGCAGAGGATCATGCCGTTGCTCTCAACACCGCAGAGCTTAGCGGGCTTGAGGTTTGCAACGATAACAACGGAATGACCGATGAGGTCTTCGGGCTTGTACCACTGTGCAATACCGCTGACAACAGTTCTGGGATTGCCTGTGCCGTCGTTGAGGGTGAGCTTGAGAAGCTTCTTAGCCTTCTTGACGGGCTCACAGGTCTCGATCTTTGCAATTCTCAGATCTACTGCAGCAAAATCGTCAATACCGATCTTTGCAATGCCTGCAAGCTCAGCTGCCTTGAGCTCTTCTTCGGTGGGCTCGTTGTTCTTTATCATTGCGTTGAGTTCTTCAATTTCCTTGTCGATATCTATTCGCATGAAGATGATATCGCCCTTCTTGACTTCGACATCGAGGGGAAGAACGCCGTACTTCTCGGCATTCTCATAGGAAACATCGCTCTCAGATGCACCGATCTGCTCGAAAACCATAGGCATGGTTGTGGGCATGAAGGGGCAGAGGAGAGAGGAAGCGATTCTGATGCCCTCAAGGAGGTTATAGAGAACTGTTGCAAGTCGGGGCTTATTTGCCTCATCCTTTGCAAGTACCCAGGGCATAGTCTCGTCGATGTACTTGTTTGCTCTGGAAACCAGCTTGAAGATTTCAGCCAGAGCATTGGAAAGCTGAGTTTCCTCAACAAAGTTATCAACATTTGCACGCAGAGCAGTCATCTCAGCGATGAAATCATCGTCAAATTCGCCTGCAGCCCTGTCAGTGGGGAGCTTGCCGCCGAAGTACTTGACAACCATCGCAACAGTACGGGAAACGAGGTTTCCGAGACCGTTTGCGAGGTCGGAGTTGATGCGGTTTATCATGACTTCGTTGGAGAAGGAACTGTCTGCACCGAGAGCCATCTCACGCATGATGTGATAGCGGATAGCATCAGCGCCGTAGCGCTCACCAAGTACGAAGGGGTCAACAACATTGCCCTTGGATTTGCTCATCTTCTGACCGTTGAAGGTAATCCAGCCGTGAACAGCCAGATGCTTGGGCAGAGGAAGGTCAAGAGCCATAAGGATAGCAGGCCAGATGATAGCATGGAAACGCATGATGTCCTTTGCAACCATGTGGACATCT
>JAZUPA010000173.1:0-10522 GCA_045604945.1 Acutalibacteraceae bacterium | reverse complement strand
ATCCTTGTCGCGACTGGAATAAGATACATACACGGTGGTGTATTTCTTAATCATTCCGAGCTTTTCTTCGATTTCTCTTTCGGAATATTTATTTATATCCAGAGTGAATGCGCGCAGTTTTCCCTTTTTCTTTTTTGCGTAATCCCTCTCCCACTGCACCCACTCCGAATCCGACGAAGCATCGCTGTCGCAGTATACAAACCATTCTCTTGCGTCGATTTCAGCCTTTATGATGGTTTTGATAACCATTCTGTTCTTTATTCCATGCAGATACAGCATAATGGGATTGCAGCCAAGGTCTTCAAAAGCATTTCGGATTTTTCGTACTTTTGCAAGATCCTTATGACTGTGAGACAAGAAAATATAAGCACCTTCGTTTTTGTTTTCCATATCTACCCTCCATGCAAAAAGCAGCAGCAGGAAACCAAACAATCGCCTGCTGCCGCTGTTATGTTTTATCAGCCAATATAGGGCTTGAGCAGGTCATCCTCATAGGAGATGATGCTCCATGTCTCGGTGAGAGATACGCTCTCATCCTTGCCGATTTCCTTCATGGGAGAAAGTCCCTCGATCTCCAGCATGAATCCGTCAACATATGTCTCTACGTTGCAGCCGAAATCGGGATATGCTGCGCCTGCTTCATATGCTACCTTCTTTACGAACACCTCGCCGTAAGTTGCATAGGCAAGCCAGCCTGCAGCGCTGTTTATGCCGCATTTGAAGGGCTTGTTGACGCCTTCAACATGGCTGAGCTTGAAACAGTCCTTGCCAAAAGCAAAACGGTCATCGGTCATATCGCAATAGGGCCAGAAGGCGACCATCTTGTCAGGCAGAGGAATAACGCTCTCATCCCTGTTCATGGGGCAGATTGCCATGCCGCCCTTGCGCATCTGGGAGATGCCCCATGCGCCTGCTCTGCGAACCTCATCGCGGAGATTCTTTATATCCATATTGACAACAGCCTCAGTACCGCTCTCTGCCAGGGTTACTGTAAGAGTAAACTGCCAGTCGGTTACAGGCTGTGCGTTGGGCTTGAATACAACGCCGTTTTCGATTTCGGTCCATGCTACGCTCTCGTTGTCGGGATAGTAGCTCAGGGGCATGCTTTCGGGAGTTGCCCACATTCTGTGACCGCCCCAGAGTTCAAAAACAGGCTTTCCGAAGGTTTCCATAATGGCAGGCTCGGTTACAATGTTCTTTCCCTCGAGGTCGTTGAAAAACAGGTTTTCTCCGTTTGTTCTGCGATAGGAAATAATGCGGGGTCCGACATCTACTGTTACGAGGATTTCTGCATCGTCGTTTGCAATGCGGACGCACTTTCCAAAGCGCAGATAATCAACAGTGCTTATTGTTACTGACATGGATTACCACTCTCCTTAATATACTTTTGTCTTCTTCGCGAGAGCGGTGACTTCTCGCGTGTCAGTCAGATATGGCAGCTGTGAAGCAACAACCGCACAGCCGCAGGCAGCAGAAAATGCTGCTGCATCACGGGCTGTCATGCCCGTGAGATTCGCGTAAATGTATCCTGCAAGCGCGCTGTCCCCTGCCCCTACGGTGTTTACTTCCTCGGTTTCGGGCGGCACTGCGTGGATTTTTTCATTTTCCGTGACAAGATACAAGCCCTTGTCACCAAGGCTCAGCAGGACCTGTTCTATTCCCCCTGCAACCATTATGTCGCAATGGGAGAGCATCTCTTCAACACTCTCAAGGTGATGTCCCACTATCATTTCTATCTCGTGCTCGTTAGGCTTTATCAGCCATGGGCGCAGTTTCATCAGACGCTCGGCAGAAATGCCTTCGCTGTCTATGGCAACTTTGTAGCCGCACTCAGAGGCGTAGGATATAAGGCTGTCGGTCTGAGCCTCATCAATACCTTCGGGAATGCTGCCTGAGAAGACAATAACATCTCCCTCTTCCCACATATCCCTGATAAGCTCCTTGAGACGAGCGACTGTTTCTTCATCCACCACCTGTCCTGCGCGGTTTATCTTTATGGTGCTGCCCCCTGCAAGGAGGGTAAGATTTTCTCTTACAGCACCGTCAACCACTACAAATCGGCAGTGAAGCCCCTTTTCATCAAGGGGTCTGCGAAA
Source organism: Acutalibacteraceae bacterium (assembly GCA_045604945.1). GTDB lineage: Bacteria > Bacillota > Clostridia > Oscillospirales > Acutalibacteraceae > JAISGQ01. The sequence continues at coordinate 8,426 of JAZUPA010000173.1, read as the reverse complement.
AGCTTCAAGACTGTCGCGTCCCACTATCGCCGCTGCAACAGTGGGAAAACTCATTGAATGGAGGGTTTCCGATATATTTATGCCCTTTCCTGCAGAAATTCTGCTTTCGGAAATCGGGCGGTTAATCCTGTCCTGATGGAGACTCTCAAGGGTTAAGGTCGTATCAAAGGCAGGATTAAGAGTTACTGTTACTACCTTACTCATCAGGCTCTGTGCCACTTGACGCCCTGAGGTGTATCCTCAAGAATAATTCCCTGAGCCTTCAGCTCGTCGCGGATTCTGTCAGCCTCGGCAAAATTCTTAGCCTTTCTTGCCTGCTGACGCTGCTCGATAAGAGCTTCGATTTCAGCATCCACATCATCATCGGCTGCACGGTTATAAAGCAATCCGAAAACCTCGCAGAGCTCATTGTAGAGATCCAGTGCATACTGTGCAAGCTCCTTGGAGGGGTTGGTTGAAGTGGAAACGTTGGTGTTGATGTCCCTTGCAAGGTCAAATATGGCAGAAAGAGCATCTGCAGTGTTGAAATCATCGTCAAGAGCCTGCTCAAAGTGCGCTCTGTGAGCTGCGAGCTTTGCCTTGATTTCCTCTTCGCCCTCTTTCAGTGCGCCCTCTGCGTTTCCTACAACAAACTCGAGGTTTGAAAGGCAGGTGTAAAGACGGGCAAGAGCAGCCTTGTTCTGCTCGATAACATCGTAGGAATAGTTGATGGGGCTTCTGTAGTGGCTTGCCAGCATCATCATTCTGATGGGCTCATAGCCGAATTTTTCGGCAACGTCGCGGACAGTGAAGAAATTGCCCAGAGACTTGCTCATCTTTTCGTTGTTTACGGTTATAAAGCCGTTATGCATCCAGTAACGTGCAAAAGGTGCTCCGTTTGCGCACTCGGACTGTGCGATCTCGTTTTCATGATGGGGGAAAATAAGGTCCTGTCCGCCTGCGTGGATATCGATGGTCTCACCGAGGTGTCTGCGGCACATTGCAGAACATTCGATATGCCAGCCGGGTCTGCCCATTCCCCAGGGGCTCTCCCATGCGGGCTCGCCGGGCTTTGCACCCTTCCATACTGCAAAATCTGCAGGGGAGCGCTTTACGTCATCAATGGAAACACGCTCACTGGCGCCGTCAAGAAGGGCATCCAGTGTCATCTTTGAAAGCTTGCCGTATTCGGAGAAGGTCTCTGTTGCAAAGTAGACATCGCTGCCCGACTGATAGGCGTGACCGCGCTCTACAAGAGCCTCGATTATGCTGATTATCTCATCGATATTCTCTGTTGCTTTGGGGTGGATGGTGGCTTTTCTTACGCCGAGACCCTCTGCATCGGTCCAGAATTCCTTGATGTAGCGCTCGGAGATGGTCATGAAGTCTGTACCCTCGTCGTTTGCCTTGTTGATAATCTTATCGTCAACATCGGTAAAATTCTGAGCAAAGGTAACATCATAACCCTTCCACTCAAGGAAACGGCGGAAAGCATCGAAAACTATGAGGGGACGGGCGTTGCCTATGTGAATAAGATTATACACAGTAGGACCGCAGGCATACATTTTTACCTTGCCTTCTTCGATAGGTACAAACTCATCCTTGCTTCTTGTAAGGGTATTATATATTTTCATATTTCTTCCACTCTTTTCTTAGTATTTCATTTAGTTATTTCACTGTTTTTCATTTCGATTCACAGCATTTCAACATCGCCCTGAAAAGAGCAGAATTGTTATTTCATGTATATGCATTTTGTTCACATCCGTAATGGATTATTCCTTGGAGCCTTCAAGCTCCTTTATGCGCTTTTCAAGCCGTTCCAGCTCAACACGCATCTTGCAGAATTCCTGAGAAACAGGGTCCGCATAGTGTATCTGGTCAAGGTCTCCGCTGTCTATCTTCTTTCCGCCTATGCGGACTACTCTTGCGGGGACGCCGACAGCGGTAGCATCCGCAGGCACTTCGCTGAGCACCACTGCACCTGCTGCGATTCTGGCATTGTCGCCTACATTGAAGGGGCCGAGAACCTTTGCCCCTGCACCGATAAGCACGTTGTTTCCAATCGTCGGGTGGCGCTTTCCTTTGTCCTTGCCTGTACCGCCAAGGGTAACTCCCTGATAAATGGTGCAGTTGTCGCCCACCTCGGCAGTTTCTCCTATTACCACGCCGTAGCCGTGGTCAATTAGCACTGCTCTGCCTATTTTTGCACCGGGATGAATCTCGATACCTGTTTTGAGCTTTGCGCGCTCACTTATCAATCGAGCGATAAAATGCATCTTTCTCCTGTAAAACCACGCTGCTCTGCGGTGTGCCATAACCGCCTTGTAGCCCGGGTACAGCGTGCATACCTCAAAACGGCTGCGCGCTGCAGGGTCGCGCTGCAGTATCGCATCAATCAGCTCTTTTCTGTATGATGGCATATATGATCTCTCCGACTCAGATATATTTGTATGTCACTGCCATAATATGTGTGACAACATCGGAAAGTGCCTGCTTGCTGAGGGTTGAAGGATAGCTTGTATATATATCCTGCTTGCACTCTTCGCTGAGATTGTCTGCATTCTCATTGAAGTTTGCGGTTATTCCGTTTGCTCTGCACATCATTTCTACAAGTATGCTGCGCATTGCAGTTACTATATCATTGGCACGGAAGAATGCGCCTGCATTGATGCACTCCTTTGCATTGATTGCAAGGGCTGCCATATCCTTCCACATAGCCTGGGGATTATACTTTTCTTCTGCAGGCTGTACTTCCGGCGCCGGAAGTGCTATTACCTCGGGCAGCTCTTCTTTTTCTTCCTGCTCAGGCTCTGCGGGCTCTTCTGCCGCTTCTTCTGCAGCCTCGATCTCAGCAGTTTCCTGAATTTCCTCAGGCTCAGCAGCCTTCTCTTCCTCAACCGCAGGAGCAATCTCCTGCTCTTCTTCAGGCTCTGCATTTTCAGCAGTCGGAGCTTCTACATCTGCTTCATCAAAACTATCGGTGAAATCATCTGCGAAATCATCCTCAAACTCATCGACAAACTCCGCACTGTTCTTCTTTTCTTCCTCTATAAGCTTCTGGAATTTTCTGCTGTTGAATGCCATTTTATATTCCTCCGATCTTATTTTGCATCCCTGAGAAGGTCGCGGCACTGATAAAGATATGTCGCACCGGATATTACGGTAATAAGTGCGGAAAGCCATGTCAGAACAACAAATACAACGCCTACTATATCAGCAATAACGGGGAGATTTACTTCGAACATGGAAAGCACTTCAAGAGCATACATAAGCACAAAAATGGTTATGATGGCGATAAGCTGGAACACTGTCTTGAGCTTGCCCCAGATGTTCGCTGCGATAACGGTGCCTCTCTCTGCGTAGATCATGCGGGCGCTGGTTACAAGGAACTCTCGTGCCAGAATGATGATTACGACCCAGGGCGAGCAGATGGGACCTGAAACCCAGGTGCCGGGGAGCTCTACGGTGATAAAACAGACAAATGCGGCGATTACCAGCAGCTTATCTGCAATGGGATCCATGAGCTTGCCGAAATCGGTTACAAGACCGCGCTTTCTGGCGATATTTCCGTCAAGGGCATCTGTGATCGCTGCGATAATAAATATAACTCCTGCAAGTATCCAGTGATGGGGAAACTCTACAAGGGTAAGTACAACTACAACGGGAACCAGAATCATACGCAGGAGCGTAAGTTTATTGGGAAGATTCATAATCTTTCTCCTTTTTCTATGTTATTCAGAAATCATTTCACCTATAAGGTCACAGTCCATGCTGTCTGTAATGCGCACTGTCACCATATCTCCGACAGTCAGCTTCTTTCCGCCGGTTGTAAAGAAGATTTTTCCGTCAATATCAGGAGCATCTGCAGAGCTGCGGCCAAAGCAGCATTCTGCCAGTCTGTCGAAGCCCTCGGTGACAACGGTCACCTCTCTGCCCTGCATCTTTTCGACCCACTCATCAACCACTCTCGACTGCTCGTTCATGATGATGTCATAACGGCGCTGAGCTTCATTTTCGCTCACTCTGTCGGGGAAGGAATAAGCAGGGGTATCCTCCTCTGCAGACCAGATAAAGCAGCCCATTCTTTCAAACTTTGCTGCTCTTACAAACTCTGCAAGCTCCATGAACTGCTTTCTTGTTTCGCCCGGGAAGCCTACCATGAAGGTGGTGCGGAGAGTGATTCCCGGCACCATCTCTCTGATGTGATTGATAAGCTCCAGAAGTGATTTTGAATCACCTGTGCGGTTCATTGCGCGGAGCACATCGCCGTTTGCATGCTGGAGGGGAATATCCATGTATTTACAGATTTTGGGCTGTGCAGCCATTACACTCAGCAGCTCATCGGTCACTCTGTCGGGATAGCAGTAGAGCAGTCTTATCCACTCAATTCCGTCAATTTCACAGAGCTTATTCAGCAGCTCGGGAAGTGCGGGCTTTCCGTAAAGGTCCTCGCCGTAACGGGTTGTATCCTGAGCAACAACGATAAGCTCCTTGATTCCGTCACGGGCAAGGCTCTCAGCCTCTGCAACGATATTCTCCATTGTGCGGCTTCTCATTCTGCCGCGGATGAGGGGGATTGCGCAGTATGTACAGCAATTGTCGCAGCCGTCGGCGATTCTGAGATATGCAAAATACGGAAGATTGGTCAGCACTCTGCCGCCCTCCATGGGCATTTCTTCCTTCTCACCGAAAAGGGCTACCTTTTCTCCTGCCAGAACACGCTCCACCGCCTCGCAGATTCTGCCGTTTGCGCCGATTCCCACAACGCCGTCAAGCTCGGGAATCTCTTCAAGAACGTCGTTTCTGTATCTCTCGGCAAGGCAGCCTGTAGCGATAAGCGCCTTTATCTTGCCCTCCGCCTTGAGACGGGACAGCTCGAGTATTTCTTCTATCGATTCAGCCTTTGCACTTTCTATAAAGCCGCAGGTGTTGATGATTGCAACATCACCCATTGCAGCGTCCTCGACCAGCTTGTAGCCGCCCTGACGCAGATTTTCAAGCATTATTTCAGCGTCAACCTGGTTTTTGGGGCAACCGAGGCTGACCATACCTACCTTGTACTTCACTTACAGCACTCCTAAATTTTTAACGTGTACACAGTTAGTATATCATATTACTTTTGCAATTTAAATAGTAAAGTGTAAATTATTATCTCAGATATAAATTAAAAGGAGCGGCTTTCGCCGCTCCTTCTTCATGACTTATGTTTTTAGTTCTTCTCGAATACGAGGGGAAGCTCAATGCCCATTTCCTCGAAGGATTCGAAATCAGATTCGCTGCTGCCTACATCGATCTTAAGGTTGTCGCCCTCGAACTCGTAGGTAACGTACTCTTCGCAATCCTCAAGCTCTTCCTCGGTGTCAGCCATGTAAAGCTTGCCGCCCTCAACCTTGTAGTAGCCTTCGTTTACATCGATATCGTCAAAGGACTCTGCAAGAACCTCGGGAGAGAGGTATTCTTCCATAGCAGTGTCAAAGTACTCCTTAAGGGACATGCCCATGTAATCGTTAAAGTACTTATCTGCTTCTTCTCTGCTCATGCCGGACTCTTTCTCAAGAGAATCGTACATGTACTCAACCATTGCATCCATGATGCTGTCGATATAGTCCTGCATGGACTCGAGGGTCTTCTCTTCCTCAAGGTAGAGAGCGCAGGTCTTGTCATCTTCGAAATCGAAGTTGATGTAAATGTAGATAGGATCGGTAGGCATCTCAAAGCCATCAAGACCGAGGTCGCCGATGTTCTCGTTCATGTAGTCGGTAAGGTCGATTTCGCAGGTCCAGGAACCAACGATGCGCTGGCTGTCAGAAACGCCTGCGATGGTTGCATCCTTTGCGCAGCCTGCGAAGCAAAAGAGCATTGCTGCTGCAAGAAGTACTGCCAGTACGGATTTGATCTTTTTCATTAGTAACTATCCCTTTCTCTTTAAAGTTGTAAGTCAATTGTACCACAGCTTCAGAAAAAGTCAAGGGTTTTACCTGTTAAAGCGTTAACGCCCTGACAGCATCTTACTTCAGTGCTTCGATGAGCTTTCCGAGTACAGGCTCAAACGCTGCGCCGTACCAGTGATTCTCTTCCTTCGCGGTTTCTCTTATGCACTCGATGGTATAGTCTGCTGCAATTTTTGCAGCTTCGTATGCATTTTTGCCCCTTACAAGAGCGCCTGTGAATGCCGACGCATAGATATCTCCTGTGCCGTGGCAGCTGTTGGGAAGCATTTCGTGCTCATAGTATCTGTATTCGCCGTTTTCAAATATCACCACACCGTTTTTGCCCTTCTCATAGGAAACGCCTGTGAGAATGATATTGCCGCAGCCAAGAGCGGTCAGCTTGCCGATTATGGTGTCGATATATTCTCTGTCGTATTCGGTTCTGAAGTCCATGCCTGTCAGGAAGCATGCTTCTGTAATATTCGGTACAACATAGTCTGCCTTTGCGCAGAGACCCTTCATCGCTTCAACAAAGGCAGCATCAAAGCCCGGATAGAGCTTTCCGTTGTCTGCCATTGCAGGGTCGATTATCTTTACGCAATTCTCAGAGCCTGTTGCTTCAAAGATATCCGCAACATACTCAATCTGCTTTGTGCTGCCGAGGTAGCCTGTATATATTGCTTCAAACTTTATTCCTTCCTTTGCCCAGTGATCCTTTATTGCAGGCATATCATCGGTAAGATCACGGAAGGTATAGCCTGTAAAGCCCGCGGTATGGGTGGAAAGCACTGCGGAAGGCAGTATTGCGGTTTCAAGTCCGCAGGCGGAAAGTATGGGCAGCGCAACGGTCAGCGAGCACTGTCCCACGCAGGAAATATCCTGAATTGTAAGTATTCTCTTATATGCCATATCTGTCACCTCGTTATTTGATTGACCATAGTATAGCACTTTTTGGTATTAAAAAAATAACCAGAACAGAACGATTTTATATAACCAGTTATGTGCTTTTGCGGCGTTCTCTGCGAACCCTGTTTATATGCCGCTCGAAGTCCCCCGAAGAGATAAGCTCCGCCAGCACATACTGTTCAAACACAGGTACAGTGCAGGAATAAAAGCCCAGCTTGCTTTCAAAGCTCGAAAGCAGACTTTCAGGCAGCACCATATAGCCCGCTCGCATGGATGGCGCTACGGTTTTTGAGAATGTGTTCATATATATTACAGAGCCGTTATTCGACAGAGAAAAAACCGTATCGTCATTTTTTGTGGATACCGTCAGCTCCGATTCGTAGTTGTCCTCAATGATGTATCCCCCTCTTTTTTCTGCCCAGCGGAGGTATTCCCTGCGTTTTGAGGCGGTTGCGGTAATCGCGCTGGGATAGCTGTTGAAGGGGGTCACATGGAGCACTGTGGCGTTTGTTCTTTCAAGCTCAGAGCTTTTTATTCCGTCTCTGCCAAGCTTCAGCATCTCGCAGGCAACGCCGTTTGCCTCGTAAACTCTGCGAATCTTTTCGTAGGACGGATTTTCCAGAGCAAACACTCTGTCGCTGCCCAGCAGCTGAACAATAAGGCTGTAGAGATATTCCGCGCCTGAGCCGATTATTATCTGCTCGGGTCTGCAATGGAGTGCGCAGCTTCGTGCAAGGTATGCGCAGATAGCTCCCCTCAGCTCGCTGCAGCCATGATTTGGGGATTTTACAAGTATGCTGTCCCCATAGTCCAGCAGCACTCTGCGCATGGTCTTTGCCAGCACCGAAAAAGGGAATTCGCTGTGGGCATGGTGGGGGGCTTTCTGCGCTGCGGCGGCAGGCTCTGCCTCTGCCGCAACAAAAAAGTCGTCACTTTTGTATATAACAAAATATCCCCGTCTCTGCAGCGCTTCAACATAGCCCTCATCGCACAGTATTGTATAGGTATGCTGCACTGTTATTACGCTGACCCCTGCTTCCTCCGCCAGCAGGCGCTTTGAGGGAAGGTGAGTACCCAGCGGCAGGATTCCTTTTACAATGTCGCTTTTAAGCTGTTCATAAAGCTGCAGATATGCAGGTTTTTTGATATTTTCCTCTATTCTGTACTTCATCTGGTTCTATCACTTCTTCCAAGTGCAAGTTTTTTATATTATCAGTCTGATTGTAGCACAAAAAAAGGACAGCCGCAAGGGCTGTCCTTTCGGACTGTTTTTTATGCTGTAGCTCCTGTGTAAACGTACATGAATGTATACAGTGAAGGAAGTGCTTTTCCGGTAAAATCAAACATGGTCTGATTATCCCACTCGCTGCCGCCGTAGCAGCCCACGGAGGAAGCATCAAACTCCTGTGCAGCTTCTGTTGCCCAGCCCGCGCCGTTTTCTTCCCAGGCGATGCGGTTTTTCTCAATCATTTCTTCACGCTCGGTACCTGTCAGAGTGCTGACATCGTTTACGGGGACCCATGCGATTTCCCACCAGCAGACACCCACGCCTGCATCGCCGACATTGACGACTGCCTCGATGATATCATGAAGAGCATCAGCCTGTCCCTG
>JAZUPA010000172.1:0-4020 GCA_045604945.1 Acutalibacteraceae bacterium | reverse complement strand
AACAATCATTTCTGCTCTTTTTTCCATTGCAGGCAAATTAGTTAACGGGAAAAATTGTAATAATTGGCTTTCATTATCAGATATTTTCAATGTGCCGCTATAATTCGTTACTTTGAACAAGACAATAACAGTACACATTTTATCGCCGTTTGGATATTCGAAATAAAAATCTTTTCCAGATAACACGGTGACTAATTCTAATGCTTCTGCCGTAATTCCGGTTTCTTCTTTCAACTCTCTTAGGGCGGTTTCTTCTATGGTTTCATAAAGTTCCATAGAACCACCTGGGATGCCCCAAGTGTTTGTATCCGTTCTCAAGTTCAACAACAACTCATTCTTGTTATTGAAAACCAAGGTTGTGGCACCCAAACCAATCAAAGGGTCGTGACCTATGTGTTTTCTCAAATCCATAATATATCCCATAGAATTAACCCACCTCCAAATTCAAGTTTGTCGGTCAGTTCATACTCGTTTTCAAATCTTTTGTATGAACAGAAATACGGACATAATCGTCGGCTTTTTCCCTACTCAAAAGAACTACTGTCTCAATATGGGTGGTATGGGGAAACATATCAACAGGCTGGATTTTCTGCACCGTATAGCCGCTTTTTTCAAGCACTTTCAGGTCTCTTGCAAGAGAATCTATTCCGCAGGAAATATATACTATCCGCTTCGGGGCGAGTATTGACAGGCTGTCGAGGAATCTCCTGTCGCTGCCTGTTCTGGGCGGGTCAGTAAACACCACATCCACCGTCTCTCCCGATTTTGCCATCTCTTCCATAAAGCGCCCTGAATCGCCCTTTACAAACTTTACGTTTGTGCAGCCGTTTGCCTTTGCGTTTTTCTCTGCGTCAGCAACCGCACTGCCGTTGAGCTCGACGCCGTAAACCTCATTGCAGAAGTCCGACGCTATGATTCCGATGGTTCCCGTGCCGCAATAGCAGTCAAGCACCCTGTCATCGGGAGTGAGGGCGGCAAAATCCATGGCGGTTCTGTAGAGAATCTCAGTCTGCACGGGGTTTACCTGATAAAAGGAGGAGGCGGAAATTCTGAATTTCTTTCCGCACAGGGTATCTTCAATATAGCCCTTGCCATGCAGAACGAATTCCTGAGAGCCCATTGTCAGGGGCATTGAATTGGTACAGACATTCTGGACTATGGTGGTTATGCAGGGGTGCTCCTTGCAAAGCGCCGCTGCAAAGTTCTTTTTTGAGGGCATGGCACTCTTTGATGTCACCAGACACACAAGATATTCGCCGCTCTGAAAGCCCTTGCGTATCATTACATGGCGAATAATACCGTTTCCCGTGCCGGGGTTATAGGGAAATATCTTAAAGGACTGCATCAGTCTCTTTATTGTTGAAATTATGCGGTCTGCCTGCGCATCCTCAAGCATGCAGCTTTCACATGGTACTATCCTTCCGCTGCCCGACTGAAAGATGCCCGAAATTATCTTTCGGGAAGGGTTTGTATAGAATCCGTGCTGCACCTTGTTGCGATAACGGAAGGGATTCTTCATTCCGATTATTGTCTCGCACTTTGCAAAGCCCGACAGCATGCGCTTTACTTTATCCTGTTTCCATTGGAGCTGCTGCTCGTAGGGTTCTTTAAGCTGACATCCGCCGCAGCGTTTGAACAGTCTGCAAGCTTGCTCTTTCATCTCTTTTTTCCTTTGCCTTTCCGACCGCAGTCATTATCAATCCCCCTGCTGCAGCCGTACAAGGGGCGCGTTGTTTTAATCAGATCATCCTATTCTCTTTAAGAAAAAGTATTCTGCGTATCCGTCATCTGCATTTTCATAGCTGCCCACAATTTCGTAGTTCAGCGCTTCGTAGAATTCTTTTCCCTGCCAGCTGAACGTATCAAGACGGATTGTGTTTACTCCCATTTCCCGTGCGCGTTTTTCCATTTCCGCCATAAGCTTCCTTCCGTAGCCCTTTCTGCGGTAAGCCTCGTCAACAAACACCGTAGATACATAAAGTATCCTGAATGCAGTGATGCAGGCATCCAAGCCCGCCACGATCTCTCCGTTTTCCTCTATTCCAATGCGTATACTTCCGCTCATTTTATACGGAATGTAATTTTCATCAAATGAATCCAGCCTGTCCTCTATGAAATCTGTCTGCTCTTCGTTCAGATCGATGATTTTCATGATGGTCCCTCCGTCGGATCGGTATTTATTCAGTTTCTTCATCCTTGGATTTCTTAACAGTAAAATGAATTAAAAGCAATTCCGCAATTAGTGATACTGTAATCAACGCACCTGTAACAGAGAAGTAGTTGATACCAAACACCAGTGGACCTAACGAAAACACAGCGCAGACACAGAGGACATGTTTTGCTGCAACTGCCAACCGTTTTTTGCCTGTAATGCAGTAGATTATCAGCAAAAGCAAAATAACACAAGTGATTATTGCTGTAATCAACGGCGCAAAATTTGCCCAGCCAAAGGGAATCAAACTGAAATAGGAATAGAGCTCTCTGAAATGACCGATAGTTGTTCCGTCTTCGGAAGGCAGCATGAAATTTAATACCGCGCCATAAGGCAGAATTTCTAAGATCAATGTAATAATCGGTAATATCAGATATGGAATTCTTTTTTTCATACAGATAACTCCCTCCGTCGGATTGGACTATATACTTAACACTCCTAACAGTGAGTAATATCTCTCCGTTTTGTCTCTGATGTCATCCTCGCTGACACCATAATAGATATACAGGTCCTTTGCTGTTTTTCTGAAATACTTCAGCCTCTTTCTATTTCCGGAAAAGGACACGCCAAAGGTATCTCTTGTGTAATCCACCTCAATTTCAAGGCAGTCTTCCCCTGCCTTGATCTGATAAACACTGATATTCTCCTCCGACGCTCTGTCCGACTTCTCTGCGCCGTAGGTTTTTACTGCATAGGTCACCAGCTCTTCCAAAGTGCGTGCTCCTGCAATGATTTTCTTTTCTGCCTTCCTGCGCCTGTTCCTGTATATGCTCATTTCAATTCTTGTTTTCAGCGGCGTCCTTTGGCGATTTTCTGTTACATAAACACTTGTCGGACCATCCGCGCCGCCTATTATGGCTATGGATTCTGCGTTCTGATTCATGTCTTTCATAACATAAACTCCTGTTAACATCAATTCGCTCGGCAGATGTTACTGCCTGCCCTTTTCCTGCTCAGAAGCGCAACGCTTTCAACAGTAGCTTCAGAGTCCCAACCGATTTCTGACGTTTCCTGTCCGTCAAAAAACACAGGAAAACGAAATCTGATACTCTTTAAGAATCTGCCGTCAGGAAGTTTATCTTCATACAACTCAATTCGCTCAATAAAGCAATTAAGAAATTCCTTTTTCTCTGCATCAGTGAACTTATCATATAGTTTATCAAAATATAGCAGAAATTGGTAGACCTGTTTTTCGGAAATTTTCTGCTGCTGAATATTTGACAGTCTGGTTTCCGTTTCTTCAATGCTATCCTCAATATCAGCAATCTCATCATACAGCTTATACAGCCTGTCCTGCATGTCCATATACTTGCGGTCATAATGTCTGTCAGACACATCCAAAGAATCCATTTGCTGTCCCAGTTTGTTTTTCGCTCCGTTGAGCTGGCGCAGCTTTTTGCGCAAGGTTTCTATCTCCTGCTCCAGCTCGCTCGTATCTATTCTTGCTCCTATTTTTTCGCGGATTGCATTTTCGAACTTTGGATTCTGCACCAGCTTCAGTATAACCTCTTCGACCGCAGCATTGACCTTTTCCTGTCCCCATTGCTTCCTATAAGTGCATTTATGTCCGTCCACTTCAAGGCGATGTTTGCAGGCATAGTAATAGTAATCCTTATACAGACTGCCGTCTTTTTTACGCTTACGGTTCACATTACCGTATAACGAAGCACCGCAAACGGGACATTTAAGCAGACCTGATAAAAGATTTTCTCGCTCCGGATGGTATATCTTTTCGCTTCTCCCTCCGGTAGCTTCTCGCTTTTTCCTTGCAAGATTCCATATTTCTTCTGATACTATCTCTTCATGAA
>JAZUPA010000171.1:0-10270 GCA_045604945.1 Acutalibacteraceae bacterium | reverse complement strand
AAACCAATAAAGGGTGAATTAAGGGTAAAATCAGAATTTTAGAATTATAAGAACGCAAAAACCGCATAAACATCACGTTTATGCGGTCTAAGCGATGGTCCGAGTGACAGGAGTCGAACCTGCGGCCTCTTGAACCCCATTCAAGCGCGCTACCAAACTGCGCTACACCCGGATTTAATTTTCTTTGCGGCTTAAACACCGATTGGGGTTACTCGCTGTTTTGCTTGCCACTCTTAGTATTATATATATTCTTCTCCATTTGTCAAGGGGGTATTACAAATTTTTATTAATTTTATTCCCATCCGCAAAAACGGATGGGAATATTCTTCTTTGTTCGGCAATTCAGCGATTCTGTATTCGATTATTCAGCAGATTTATCAGAATCGCTCACTGCATTTCTGCCAACAGGAACGAGGCTTCCCACCAGCACATATCTTGCGGTGTCATACTCATAGGAACAGGTTGCAAAAGTTACGACCTTTTCTACGGAATCAAGCTCGACTGCAGATTTAAAGGTGGACTTTCCAACTGAATAATCCAGGTATTCCCTCATTGCATTTTCATCGGGAAACAAATCAAAGGAATCAGAGCCCGAGGATGTTACATATCCAGCCACAAGCTCCACCATATAATTCTCTTCAGGAGTCAATATCCAAATAACCGGATGCTCCTCATAAAAGCTCTGGCTGCTGTATTTTTTAAGCGTCGCAAACATGGTGCCGTTTTTCATGTTATGCCCGTATATTATGGTGTTATTGTCGCCAAAATCTGATGCACAGCGGAAATCCATGAATATTGAGCCTGCTGTATTATATGTGCCGTCAGGCATTCTGCGCACATAATAACTGTTGTCATCACACTGCACCACAGGATAATTTATACGGGTGCCTTCGCAGTATATCCAGCCTATGATGTCATCATACGACTCTTCAAGCATATCAAAATCTACACTTACGGGGGCGGTGATATCTGTACCCGACGGCTCAGTTTCGGATATAGCCATGTCTGCCGTATTTTCATAAGCGGAGGACGCCTTATTGTACTCAATGAGTATCTTTACTATCTCTATCCCCGTCACCAGCATAACCACTGCCAGTATGCAGCAAATCGCAATTTTAACTGTTTTGTTCATAGAATTACTCCTGTCCAGGCAAGTTCGAAATTAACAGTATCGCCGACTGCAGGGTTATTTGTCTGCAGTCGGCGAAGTTTTATTATTCCTTATCCTTGCCGCGCTTTTTGCCAAACACGAGCAGAAGCACTATAGCTACTGCACTGGCTGCAAAAATCGCAATAAGAAGTCCCATATTTGTATTATCGCCCATTACAGGACCGGTAACGTTTGCAAATAAGGGTAAATTTCCATCGTATGCCTTGCCGTTTCTCTTGTAAGTGACATTTGCAGCAAGATCTCCGTCCTGGTATACTTCAATGATTGCAGTGTACTTTGCAGTATCATAGGTGATGTCTTTGTTTGTACCCTTGATCTCTTTTATTGTATAGGTATATGTACCCTCTTCATCAAAAACAAGATCGGTAAAGCTTACTGCAGAATCAGTATTGCTTACTATCTCTATGACCACACCGCTCTCATCCGCAAGCTGGAATTCAAAAGTGCCGTTTTCAGGAGTCTTTCCATCCATGGTCTTTGTTGCGGCAATGGTAACTGCTACAGGCAGAGGATCATATTCATTGATGAAGATGACATCATCGGTCTTGGTCTCTTCGCCCTCTTTGTAGATTGCGACATTCACGTCAAGGCCTTCGCCCTCTTCGCTGTTTGTTGCGTATACTATAACATTATATACGCTGCTGTCATAGGTCCAGCGGTCTGCAGAGCCTGCCTGCTGGCTGAGGGTGTACTTGTAGATGCCGGGGCGGGAATACTTGATGGCATCAAGCTTTATTTCGCCTGCATCGGTTCTGGACTTCTTATAAACGCCGTTGCTGCTGCCTGCAGGCATGGGGTTGTTTTCATTTTCTGCCTCAAGGACGACAGTGTAGTCCTCAGAGAAGCTGTCGGGATGATCGGTCAGAGATATTACAGCATCAAGCTCAACCTCTGTACCGTTTACTGTTGCGGCAAATGCTACAGGAGCAAATGCGAACATGGAAACCAGCACACCAATCATAAGCAGCATTGCTGCTGCGCTCTTAATATGCTTTCTCATATCTGTCAACATTCCTTTCTTGTTGAAAACTGCAAGCTGTGTTATTCGTCAGTACCTTCTGCGGTATAGGGCTGCATCAGTGTTATAAGCAGCGTTCTCGCATCGGTAAACTCCGAGGAACATGTGGAAAATGTCAGGATTCGAGCTTTCTTGCCAAGCTCGGTTATCTTTGCAGCCGTTTCCGCATCACTGTACAGCGCCTTCTTCTCAACATAGCTGAGCAGGGATTTTATATCTCCCGACTTCATCCGCGGGTCGAAAAGCACCTTATCTGATGCAGGCACGATGACGCATGCATAAATTTCCAGGGACCAGATACCGTCGGGAGTCATCAGCATTCCCGTGCGGTTTTCTTTGAAGAAGCCCTCATCCTTATACTTATCAAGGTCTCCGAACATCCTGCCGCCCTCCATATGGTGACCGTACAGCAGCGAATAAACATCGCTGAAATCCGAAGAGTTTCTTGAGTCGAGATAAATGCTTCCTGCCAGAGCGAACTCACCGTAAATATCCGTGTTTATATAGGTGAGGTTCGTATCTCCCTGCAGAACAGGGTAATTGATTTTGGTGTTATCCAAAGTAACCCATCCACGGACATCGGGGTTTATTGCCTTCAGGTCGGAGAAGGAGACCCCTTTCTGGGGATTTTCCTCGTCTACCTCCGGCTTAAGCTCCAGCATTTCCGACATGACATTTTCAGCTTCCTCATAGACCTGGTTATTATCCCAGAGTGCATAGACCGAATATGCTCCGGCTACACACAGAACTATTACTATAAAAAAGCTTACAAGCCAGTTGAGCACTTTGAGAAGTATTCGTAAAAACTCCATGCCGCTTATCTCCTGTCCGGCAAGTGTTTTTGCTTAGTCAATTTCAATAGCGCCGCTGCGCTTTCTGATTATAAAGAATACAACCGCTGCAGCCACACCTGCAAGGATAATGATGTAAGGCAGGCTGTCAAGAGAGATGCCTGTGTCGATTTCGGTGCTGTAGTGGTTGGTAATTACAACGCTTGCACCACTTGCGGTCATAACGATGGTGGGAGCGTCTTTTTCGTCTTCTCCCCCATTTACGGAATAACCGACAAGCTCATAGGGGTCGGGATTCTTTTCTGTAACGGTAACAGAAACGCCTTCAGGGATACCTCTGACGGTCATTTCTCCTCTGTTCTCGCTGATGGTAATCTCAGCGGTTGCGGTATAATTGTTGCCGCTCTGAGCAAATGTAACGGTTGTCTGGTCGGGAAGAATAATTTCGGTTGCCACGGGCTTTGCGGAAACAAAGGACAGCTCAACGGTGAACTCATCATCCTTGTAGGAAAGATTACCGGTGACAGTCTTCTTTATTGTAAGATCGCCGTCTACGTAGGTATTGTCTATGCTGGAAGGCTTCTCGTTGGAACCGCCTGCGGGAAGCACGATTACATATGCTGTTTCAACATCCTCGGTAGCCTTGTCGTTGACCATGACAAATGTGCGCATGATCTCAACAGTATACTCGGTATCGTTTGCGGTAACACCTGCAACCTGAGGATCGATCTCCCTGATCTTATAGGTGAAGATGCCTGCACCCTCGATGTCGTCAAGCCCCGAAACAGTAATATCGGTGCTGCTTGCAGCCTTGCTGAAGATGACATCGGGGATATTTTCGTCGGTGTCATAATCAGCACAGGTATTGTCTGTTGCAGATCTTTCGGTGATTTCAAACTGAAGATCAATTTCGGGATATTTTCCCTCGTCAATGGGGAGTGTGTTTTCGTCCACCCATCCTTTTTCGATGAACGCCGCTTCATCGCCTGCAGCGGATACTACTGCTGCTGCGCTGAAGGTGAGGACGAGCATCAGGACCAATGCCAGAACTTTCTTCATTATATTATCCTCCTAAACGTAAGTTTCTGAGATTACTTGTAAAGAAATGTGCAATAAATCACAGAGAACGCCTGCGCAGGACGGTTATTACCTTGCAGCGTACATTTTCTGCAGGTACTGCGCCGAAATCGCGGCTGTCCACCGACTGGGTTCTGAAATCTCCCAGTATGAACACACATCCTTCAGGCACCTTGTAGGGGTATTCAAGCCCATCCTTTTCGTAGGTCGGATAAACTATATCCTGCCCCTGTATTGTTCCGTTGATCATTATCGAGCCGTTTTCGCTGAAGGTGACTACATCACTGCCCACTGCAACAATGCGGCCTGTACACTCTTCGCCGTCGATTTCATATATGACAACGTCATCCTTTGCGTACTCTCGCTCTAACCGGAAGCCTATCATCAGGTCTCCGTCTTTTATCGCCGGAAACATGCTGTTCCCCTGTGCCTGCGTTATCAGGAACATCTGCGACAGCACCAGATACACCGCCAGCACTATCATCGCTATCCTCAGAAACAGGCTTATGTACCCCTGCTTCGTCGCTGCATTCTGCTGTCTTTTCAGGATTATCCTGTCGAGTGGGGAGCTGTTCTCCTTTTTCAGAATATTCATCTTCCACCTCGCACTCTTCCTTATAAGACTCACAGCTCTGCTGTGCCTTTACTGTTTCCATATAGTGGCGGAGAAGAGCATCGTATCTCGCTCTTTCCGCAAGCAGTGCCTTGTCATACAGACGGTTCAGCTGACCTATCTTTCTCCAGACGTCAACCTCGTCAACGCCCATGAAGATCTTTGTACGGAATTTCGTCTTCTTCAGCCATTCTGCTATATCCTCGCGCTCAGCCGTAAGAAAATCAGCGTCCGATGCTTCGGCTGCTGCGGCGGAAACGGAAGTTTCCGCCGCAGCCTTCTGTCCGTAAGCACTGCTGCGGTTTCTTTTTCCTGCGCTCTCACTCTGAAAGCTGTGCTGAGGCGCAGACTCTCCGTTAAGTCTGGCAACGAGATTATCAACCCAGATGCCAAGATCAATTATCAGATTGTCCACCGTCCGCCTTGCAAGCTCTGCAAATCTGGCGAAATTAAAATCCTTCATAGGAATCCTTTTTACCGGTCAAACTCTGCTCTGCGGCGGCGGATGACAAACATTGCTGCGCCTGCAAGGGTAAGACCGAGAATCATTATATAAGGTATGCTGTCAAGGGATACGCCTGTGTTGGGGGAACCGTCCTTGACGTTTTCAAAGGTTACTTCAGCATCAGCGGTAAGCTTGCTGATCTCATATTCCTCATCCTCTGCAGAATCGTTTCCGCAGGTGACTGTTGCAATGTAATCAGCAGGATCTTCCTCGATATTGATAAGTGCTCCGTAGGGGATGCCCTTAAGAGTCCATGTTCCGTTGTCGGAAAGCTTGAACTCGTGTGTCTTTATGATCTCATCGGAATACTCTTCGAATGAGACAGCAACAGTGAAGTCAAACTCCTTTGCCTTGTTTCCGAGGCTGCCATCGATTGTCTTTTTGACAGTGATATCAAAAAGCTTCATCTCGTTGAGAAATATTACCTCTCCGTCTTTTGTGGTAACATTCGGTACAGTGATTTTCTTGTCTCCCGTAATATCCGATCTGGAAAGCTCACTGCTTGTCTCCATACCATCAATATCGGTTTCCTCTGTGATTATAACTTTTGCACCTGCGGGAATATCTGTAATAGTATAGCTTTCTCCGCCCTTCAGTCTGAAAGCTATGGAATCTGCTATACCTTCAACCTTTGCATTAAAGGAGAAATATTCATCGGCGCTGATGTAATCACCGATCTCCTTCGTTACAGTCAGTTCCTTGTCCTGCCACATCTTATTGACAAAAACTATATCTGTTTGATTTTCGGTATCATACTTTACCTCAAACAGACCTGTGTTGTAGCCGTCGTCATTCTTTTCGCCGCTGTCCTTGCCGTTTATCGTACAGTCTGTGTCCTTGGAGTATGCGGCATAGGTTTCATCGTTCTTTTCAGTAAGCTGCAGTACAGAGTAATTCTGTCCGCCTTCGATTGTCTCGAATATTGCACGCTCGTTTGCCTTAAGAACAAAGGAGCCGTCGTCGCCGGTGTTGCCTTTCCTGGTGCTGCCGTCAGTTTTCATGACGGTGAAGTCAGTTTCGGTGAGTGCTGTACCGTTTTCGTCTCTGAGGATAAAGGTGTAATCCTTGTTTTCTGCCTCTGCGGTAACAATGCCCTCAAGGCTCTTCTGAACACTCAGTGCACCCTTGGGAACTATGGGGAGGTTGAAGTCCAGCTTACAGTTGGATGCTTCGCCGCCGCGCTCCATGAAGAAGAAGGTCAGGGTATGTACGGTAAAGTCTGCAAGAGCATTGCCCTTGAAGTTAGATGCTGCGCTGTAGCTGCTGTCGCCGGTTTCGGTTGCAGCTGCCTTGAAGCAGTCCTTGATTGTTGTCTCAGTCCATGGCCAGGGCCAGTCCTTGAAGTTACGGCTGTTTTCATCGGTGGGCTTTGTCTGTCCTTCAGCATAGTAGTGCTGATACTCAACCTTGCCTGTTGCAAAGTTGATGGAGCTCTGGGTGTGCTTGTGGGTGCCGCCCTGGTCAACTACCAGTACATCGTCAACATAAACCCATACGTCGTCGTCTCCGGAGAATTCAAAAATCATATCCTCTCCATTGATCTGACCGTCCTTGGGGATGTAGAAGGAGAACTCAACCTTCATGACAAACCAGTTGTCTGCCATATTGCTGCCGGATTTCGGGGTTACATGGAGGTTTGCTGCGTGGGATGCCTCAGCGTTGTAGGAAACATCATCGGGAACATCGGAAAGCTTGTTTCCGCTTGCATCGGTGATCTTTATTGTACCATCGGTGCTGTTGAAGGGAAGGAATGCACCGAAGGTATCATAACCGTAGGATGTAGTGATATTGTAAGGACGAAGAGGTTCATTGTAAATTGTGAACTTCTTGCTTGAAGTGTCGAAGTAAACGTGGTTTCTTGCAGAGTTGAGAGAATAATTCTGTGTGCTCTCTGTGTAATTGAAGGGAGAGTTTGCCGCAGTATAGGTCTTGGATGCATCATTGAAGATGGGCTCGAGAGTGTTGGAGCCGTACTTGCTGACCATAGTTGCAACATTCTCGCCGCGGTCATTCTTTGCAAGCTGGGGATATCCGCTTGCAGAGAGAGTCTTCAGCATGACAGGGGTGGATGCATCGAGAGAGCCTCTGTAGCCCTCCACGCTGTTTGTTCCGTCAACTCTGTCAGCATTGCCGTTGGTGAAGGCAAGAACGTATTTTATCTTCTCATCCTCAGTTATGTTGCGGATGGTGGTGGTAATTGACGGATCGATATACTGGGGATCCTCCGTCATTCCGCCTGCTGCAGCCTCAACCGGCGCAGCAAAAACTCCGCACATACCGAAGACCAGTGCCAGCACAAGAAACATGCCGCAAAGTCTGGTTGCCGATAGCCTCAGGCTGCTAAGTTTTCTGTTTTTCATAAACATTTTCCTCCAACCGAAGATTTCATCGCTGTCTTCCCTCGAGCGATGATATTATTATGTTCGTTGTGAAACTTATAACGGGCGCAGCGAACCTGTTTGTCCGCACGCAATATTACACTTGATTTTAACATAATCTAATATTCAAGTCAATGCTGACCATTCATTTTCTACTTGTATAATCCGCAGAAATTACAACTTTGTCACCTTCGATTTTAATGTACTGTCACTAATATCGCAAGGCTGCCAAAATCTTACAATTTTCGATAATCGCAACGTTTTCCGCTACTTTACGTTCCTCGATATCAGTGCATTTATTATTGCATATTAAATACAAAGCTAATGTATATTATCTTCTTGCTGTGTTATTTTTTATTACTATTTTCCGATTTCGACATTGGTTTTATGTTAACTTGGTGTTTTTTCATTCAAATTTATATCGTTTTATTGACAGCCATTGTTTTTTGGTATAAAATTATCGTTGTGCAGGTATGTTTATTGATTATGACCCTGCTAAATACATAGGGGGAATGCCCATGGAAAAATTTCTCAGCGGTATGAAAAACTTTTTCTCCGGTCTCTGGTCCAAAATCAGGGAAAAAGCTGGCGAGCTGGCGCGAAAATTCAGAGAATCCTCTGACATCGGCGAGAAAAAGTCTCTTTCACAGAAGATTCTTACAGGTGCAGGCATAGGACTTTGCGTAGTTTTTGCCTTCCTGCTTATATGCAATCTTGTTATCATTATAAAGGGAACTGTGGCTCCCGAAAAACCGCCTTCTGTTTTCGGTATCACTCCCATGGTTGTTCTTTCAGGCTCCATGAGCGGTACTGCTGAAGATCACATTGAGGTCGGCGATCTTGTTTTTATCAACAAGGCTGATCCCGACAATCTCAAAGTGGGCGATATAATCGCATTCATGGAAGGTACCACAACCGTCACCCACCGCATAATCCGCGTTGAATACACCGACGAAGGCGCTCCCAGATGGATAACCAAGGGCGATGCAAACAACAAGGAGGACAGCAGACCTGTCTCCCCTGAAAATCTTGTGGGTATATATTCCTTCCGCATCCCGGGACTTGGCGATGTTGCAATGTTCCTTCAGCAGCCTGTTGGCATGCTTCTTGTAATCGGTCTCCCCTGTCTGGCATTTATCATATATGATATCATCCGCCGTCAGCGTTCTGCTGTGAAGCAGGATGAAAAAGCTTCTGAGATGGAAGCTGAGCTTGAGCGTCTGCGCAAGCTTGTAGCCGGTCAGGATGGCGTCAGTGCTGAGTCCTCCGATCCTGAAAACACAGAGGATGCAGAAGCTACTGAAGAAAGCTCCGAAAGCGATGCTGATTCTGAGGAGACTCCCGCTGAAGATGCTGAGGTTTCCGAGGAAACTGCAGGGGAAGCATCCGAATCCAAGGATGATGAGTCAGCTGAAGCTGAAGAATCCGATGAGAAGAAGGATGAGACTGAGGGCGACAACTCCGGGGATTCCGAAAACACTGAAGAATCCGAAGAGAACACCGAAGCATCAGACGAAGCCTGATCACCAGACAGTCCGATAAGGACCGTTTCTGCGCAGATGTATCTGTGCAATGACTTTGTATATCTTCTGCCTTAGTGTGTGCCACGACCTACGAAAGCACGGATATAAAAGCACGGATTATATATTTATGAGAGCAGACGTTCTCATGTTGGGGCGAGAAATCGTTCCAAAACCACAGACGAGGTTCGTCCCAACCAGAACAATCTTATAAATTAGGAGGTTTTTCACTATGAAAAACAAGTTTATGAGAGCTGCTGTTATCCTGATGGCTCTTGTCCTTATGACTTCCTGCTTTGTTGGCGGTACTTTTGCCAAGTACGTAACCGCAGGTAATGCTGAGGACAGCGCACGCGTTGCAAAATTCGGCGTTATTATCTCCGCATCTGATGAAGCATTTTCATCAGAATACGAAACTGACGACAAGGAGTACAGCGGCGAGCTTTCGGTCAGGTCCACCGAAAAGGTGCTTGCTCCCGGCACAAGCGGCAATTTTGCAACCATCGAGCTTCTCGGCACCCCCGAGGTTGCTGTTGAGGTTAATTACGAGGTCGAAATTTCCGCTTCCGATTCATGGGCAAATGAATCCGGTGAGCTTTACTTCCCTGTAAATATCAATATCAACGGCATCGTCTTTGTCGGCAGTGCATATAACAGTCTCGAAAGTATGATGGGTGATATAAACAGATACATAGAAGAGAATTACACCGCCATCCAATATGCTCCCGGAACCAATCTTGGCGAACTCAGAAGTGATGTTACCGACTTTAATGTGTCCTGGAGCTGGGATTATACTGTAAACCCCGGTTACCTTCAGATCAATGCAAAGCAGAACGATATTGACGATACATATCTCGGCGATCAGGCTGCAAAGGGCAACGCCCCTGAAATTGAGGTCATTGTAAAGGTGACTGTTTCCCAGATCGACTGATTTTAATCCTATTGCTTTAGTATATCTTCTGCCTTAGTGTGTGCCACGACATACGAAAGCACGGATATATATATTTATGAGAGCAGACGTTCTCATGTTGGGGCGAGAAATCGTTCCAAAAACCAACGGACGAGGTTCGTCCCAACCAGAACAATTCTTATAATAGGAGGTTTTTCAATATGAAAAACAAGTTTATGAGAGCTGCCGTTATCCTGATGGCTCTTGTACTTATGACTTCCTGCTTCGTAGGCGGCACTTTTGCTAAG
>JAZUPA010000170.1:0-6014 GCA_045604945.1 Acutalibacteraceae bacterium | reverse complement strand
CTACTGGACAAGCGATACAAAGAGATTCTATCTCAAGTCTGCAATTATTGCCTACAGAAACGGCGATGATGCGGATGACGCACAGGTAACAGAAGGCTTCTCAAGATATGTCCGCTCAGGCACAAAATATCTCAAGGGTCTTTACTTCAGAAGAATGAACGAGGCTGAAATGTTCACCGATGGAAATTACACCATTGAGAGAGCAGGAAAGTTCCCGCTTCCTGATGATGTGAACTGGTCCTGATAATCAATAAGCAAAAATGGAGATACCCTTGGGTATCTCCATTTTCAGAATAAATCAGTTTTCTTCATCGTCATCAGCTTTTGCAGTGAGCGTGACCTCGGCAATCTTTCCCAACGCTTTTGTAATCTGAGGTGGGATGTTTCTGTACGAGGTGATAATGTCACTGGCAAATCTGACAAAATCCACATAATCCGGCAGTTCGTTGAATTTCACAGTAAGCTCATCTTTCTCGAAGGTGAAGAGCAGATGACTTGAATGGGGAGTATCGGTAAAAGCCAATATGACTTCAAGCTCATATTTACCGGGTGATGACTCGCGGATGAAGGAATAAACAGAGCACGGAATATCTGAATCGAAAAAAGGAACAGATATTTTAGTGAATTTCCCGTCAAAAACAAGGGGAACAGTATATTCGGTATCCGATTCAATCCAGCTCATCGAGCATTCATCGCCGAAATGGAAGCTGAAGGATTCTATTCCTGTCATCATACTGCGTTTTGAATATCGAACCATAAAGGGAAAAACAGACTGAATATTCGGCGGCATGATATATTCCTTGCCATTGTATTTATAGGTAAGAATAGACACAACGCTCGGGTTAGTATCAACAACAGACAGGGAAGAGGCTTTAGCCTTCAGGGTCTGATATGATTCGCTTTCGGAATCTGTTTCAGGTACAGAGCCTATTGCAGGGATAATCTTATCCCAGATAAGGTTAAGAACGTCATACTCATCCATGCATCCTGCGGTTGTGACAACAACGCTGTCAAGCTCAGGAAGAACAACGGCAAACTGACCCAGCATACCGTCTGCACGGAAGGATTTTTCATCGCGGTTTATCCATATCTGATATCCGTAGCCGCTTGAGCAGTCGCCGGAATCAGGAAACTTGCTGTCATCTCTGGGGTCAGAGTGCGGCTGTATGCTTCTTTCGACCCATTTTGCAGGAAGAATCTGCTTATCGCCGAGCTTTCCGCCCATAAGAAGCAGCTGGCCGAATTTAGCCATATCCTCAGTTTTTATATGGATTCCCCAGCCGCCTATATCGCGTCCCATGGGGCATTTATCAGAGTAAATATCCTTGATTCCCAGGGGCTCGAAAAGTCTCGGAGTAAGATAATCCACAAGTCCCACACCGCTGACCTTGCGAAGCACCGCAGCGAGCATGTAGGTATTCAGACTGTTGTAGCAGAATCTGTCACCGGGGAAGGATGAAAGGTCGGAATTGAGAAAGAATCTGACCCAGTCATCTTTCATTACAGCACTTATCTCATTGACCAGCACCATGCCGCTGGTCATGGTGAGCAGATGCTCAATGGTCACAGAGAAAATCTGCTCATCCGCACCGCTGTCAACATAGCGTGGGAAGAATGAACAAAGCCTGTCATCATAGCTGATGAGCCCCTCATCCACAGCGAATCCGATTGCAGCAGAGGTCAGGGTTTTGCTGAAAGAATAAACATGATTGAGCGATTGGGCGCAGTATGGCTCCCAGTAAAGCTCAGCAGCAGCCTTGCCGTGACGCAGCACCATAAGACTGTGCATTGCAATGTTCTGCTCAGCAGCGGCATCGATAAAATCGATTATGGCATTGGAATCTATTCCCACAGCCTCGGGAACAGTGCGCTCGAGCGTATATGACATATTATCACCCCAAAATAATTACATTGATTATCCTACATCAGTATAATAAAATAAAAGCAGGAAAATGTAAATTTTTAATAAAAGCAGCGAGGTTTTACTATGAAAGGCTCTTTTATATATCGCAGAATACTCTGCGCGATTCTCATATTATCGATAGTATGCAGTTTTGCGTTGCCGTCATCAGCGGCTGTTATAAGCGGCAAAACCGGAATAGGAATGGCAGAATGGGCGCTGCGTGCATATAACGAAGGATGGAAATATGTCTACGGCGGCTCCACTGAGGGGACAATAGACTGCTCAGGTCTGATACGCTCTTACTGCAACGGTAGGGGCGGCGGAGCAAAAGCCCTGCTTGATGCATCCAGTGAAAGCGGAGATATCAAAACAATTCCCAGGGTTCACGGGCTTGGTCTCTGGTGTGAGGGTCATGCAGGGGTGTATGTCGGAAAATCTGAGGATGGAACCGATATGGTTGTTGATGCTCGAAACAGCAGAGTAAACGTAGTGTATTCCGAACTCAACAGCAGGCACTGGTCTCCGTGGGTGAAATGGTTCAAGATAGGCATGATATCCTATCCCACTACAGGCTGGTACGATTTCAACGGCTCAACATATTATTACCATAACGGAGAGTTTGTAATCGGTCATTTCACCGTTGACGGTATTACATACGATTTCGGAAAATCAGGAGCACTGAAGGGAAAGGCAACAGAATCAACAACCACCACTTCTGCGGCAACATCAACTACCACAACAAAAACTACAACCACGACTCAGAGCACCACAACATCAACAACAAAAACTACAACCACAACAAAAGCTACCACCAAAACCACCACAACTGCTTCAACAACCGAATCAGAGACAAAAACCACTGCAACTGCAGAAACGCAGAAGTACAAAGCATTGCGTTATGGAGAGCGATCTGACGAGGTCACAGCGCTGCAGATCAGACTTGTTGAGCTGGGCTATCTGGGTGCAGCTCCGTCGGGGTATTACGGAACCCAGACGGAGGCAGCGGTAAGACTTTTTCAGAAAGCAGCTGATCTCAAAGTTGACGGAATAGCAGGCAATGAAACACAGGAAAAACTGTACTCGAAGGATGCGCCGCTGTACGGAACAACAACTACAGAAACCACAACAACGACTGCGACAACAGTGACAGAAACCACAACAGCAACGACCACTGCAACATCTGCAACGGAGATCACCGAAAGCACAGATATAGAAACAGAGCCGACACAACCGGAAGTGATATCGCCGACCGACAGTATTGAGGAAATTCCCGGTTGGGAAACTGAATACACACGTCTTGAAATCGGCTCGACAGGAGAAGCCGTTACAGCATTGCAGGAGAAACTCCGCAGCAAAGGCTTTTATGAACAGCCGCTTACAAGCTATTACGGAAGCTTTACCCGTGACGCTGTAATGAGATTTCAGCTCAGTGCAGGTGTTGAAGCAACAGGTGCAGCAGATGAATACACCCAGTATCTGCTTTTCAACGACCTGACAGCAGGTAACTCACAGAGCGAGAAAGAATATGGTGAGGAATATTACGAGCTGGGAGGAGACCTGTACGATTCTCTTGGTATAGAATCTGCAGGAGGAGTGCTTGAACAGTCTCAGGGATTGTTAAAGTACAGCAAGACCGCAGCTCCCGAGCAGTTTATATCCCGTTACGGCAACGTCGGAGGACTTTCGACCCTTGGGGCTTTTTCTCAGTCAGAGCCTGTAACAGTCATATATAAAAACGGCGAAAGCTATGAGCTGACTTCTGAAGCACTTGAAGAGCTTGAAGGCAGTATTTTCAATTAACAGATGAGAGACCGTATTGCAAGGGCAGTGCGGTCTTTTACTTTTCAATTACAAAACAATTACACAAATATGGCAAATTATGTCAATTAAAATACAAAGTGCAAATACATATTGATTATGTAAACAATTTAAAATATGATTATCATTGCCATAAATGTGTGGAGGTAGAAACAATGGAATTAAAGCTTGCCGCTATCAAAGAAGCGCGCAAAGATAAGGATATATTCATCGCAGCCCATCTGTACCAGTCTCAGGAGCTGTCATATGCCGCGGATTTTACCGGGGATACATTTGAAATAGTGAAAGAAGCAATAAAATGCAGCGCGCATACTGTGATAGTGTGCGCAGTGCGGTTTATTGCGGAAATGATAAAGATAATGGCGCCTGAAAAATGCGTTATTCTGGCGCATCCGGAGGCAACCTGCCCGATGGCAAACCAAATTCTGCCCTCAAGACTCAGGGCATATCGGGAAGATAACGATGATACATGCATCGTAGCTTATGTCAACACAAATGCAGCAGTGAAAGCGGAGTGCGACATTTGCGTTACAACCTCAACAGCAGAAGAAATCTGCTCAAAAATCGAAAATAAAAAGATACTTTTTGTCCCTGACAGAAATATTGCTGAAGGTATAAAAGAAAAAACCGGCAAGGATATACTGACATGGAATTGCTGCTGTCCGATTCACGACAGTGTTACACTGCGAGATATAGAGCTTGCCCGTCAGCTGTGGCAGAATGCAAAAACAGCAGCCCATCTGGGGTGCCGTCAGGAGGTTGTGAAAAATGTGGATTTCGCGGGCTCTGCAGGGCAGCTGATGGAATGGTGCGCAGAGTGCGATGAGGTCATAATAGCGGCGGAAAGCAGTATAGCTGCAAGACTCAGCGCGATGTACCCTGATAAGATATTTCATAGTCTTACACCTGAAAAGCTGACCTGCAATCACATGGAGAGAACGTCTCTTGATACTCTTCTGAGGGTGGTCAACGGAGAATACGGAGAAATTATCGAGATTGACAGAGTTATAGCAGAAAAAGCGAAGCAGTCGCTTTGTCATCTGTTTTCAGAATAAATCAGCTGTCCGAGAAAACAATATCAATATCAATTATTCAGCGGTAAATTTTGATAAAATACCAAATCTTTCAAAATTCAAAGTTTTTTTAGAAAAAAGGTATTTCCAAATTAGCAACTTTATGATATACTGATAATGATAAAAGAGCAATAGTCTGCAACAGGGCTGTTCGCTTTAAATATATTATAATTTGGAGTGTATCTAAAATGAGAATGCAGCAGACACCGGAAAAGAAGGCAGAATGCATCCTTATCGGTAAAAGAATCAAAGAAGTAAGAAAAGAAGCAGGACTTTCACTTGGCAATATTGCAGAGCGACTGAACAAAGAGTTTGCAGCCAATACAAATAAGGGCATGCTTTCAAAATATGAAAACGGAATCCATGAACCCAGCGCCAGCATGGTATATTGCATGGGGTTGATAATGGGTGTTTCCAGCGACTATCTTATGGGAAAGACCGATGAAAAGTATCCTCCCAAGGCAGTTCAGGGCGAAGAAACAACAGCACTTGTGCTTAAAGTCTATAAGAACATGAAGGATTTCGGAGAGGGTGAGATTGACGAGTCCTCTTACGAACTCATTCCGAAAAACTGGCTTGTAGGCGGCAAGGAATTCTTTGGATACAAGGTCGGCGCCGGACGTTATGCGCCGCGCTATTATTCCGGTGATGTTATCGTGTTTGAGAAGAAAATGAAGGTTGCACGGGATCAGGTTGCTATTGTAAGTATAGGGGATGGAGACGCTTTCCTCTGCACTGTCAATAAGAAGCGTGAAGGAAAAATCATTATCCCTCTTGATCCTGCATACGACAGCAAGTTCTACTCAACTGAGGAGATTGCAAATATCCCTGTAAGAATTATCGGTGCTGCAGTCCAGGTCAGAAGAAGTGAAATCTGAATAATCAAACCGAGGTGATCCTGAAAAAAGGATTCCCTCGGTTTTTCATGACGGCAGGATTACAAAGAAAAGTGTTTCATTTGTAAAATCTGAAGACATAGCTTTTAAGTGAAAATGCATAAAGTAAAAGGTGGATACCCTTTCGGATATCCACCTTTTTATTGAATAATCTGATTATTCAGCAGGAGTCTCCTCTGCGGGAGCCTCTTCAGCTGCTGCTTCCTCTACGGGAGCCTCTTCAGCTGCTGCTTCCTCTGCGGGAGCCTCTTCAGCTGCTGCTTCTTCTACAGGAGCCTCTTCAGCTGCTGCTTCTTCTACAGGAGCCTCTTCAGCTGCTGCTTC
>JAZUPA010000169.1:0-1973 GCA_045604945.1 Acutalibacteraceae bacterium | reverse complement strand
CTTATCGGCTTCATAGTGAAAGATGTAATGGTCACAATCAAGCTCAATCGTCTTTATATTTGGCATATTCTCGGCGAAACGGTAACTGACCTCCATCCACTTATCTCCTTTGCCTGTGGCTACAAACATAAGCATCGGGACTTCGGGCTTGTCCCCCGAAGCTACCACTGCCGCATTATCCTTAGCCATATTGGCTTCTCTTGCGGTGTCTATGTTGGCGTAATTGCGGTTGCCAAGCGCTACCCACGTTCTGCGTTCTTCCTCCGTGAGAAAATCGCCCGAGGGCAGAAAGGTACTATCGGGTAAGTATCTGCCTATACCTAAGTCAAGCAATCCGTGTAGCAGTCTGTAATACGGCACAGCGAGTGTACCGTCAGGTGTGTAATTGTAGTATTCGGGAACCGCCATATCCAACCCGATGATAGCCTCTACCTCGTCAGGATAGGTCTGCGCCCAATACAATGCCTCTATTCCCGAGAGGGAATGTGGGCAAAGCACATAAGGTGGTTCCAAACCCGCACCCACAAGCGCAGTTCTCGTATCCGCAAGAAGCGAATCCACATCGCGCGGTTTATCAACGTGTTCACTGTATCCGTAACCGAATTTCTCTACTACCACTATACGATATTTATCGGTCAGCTGAGGATATATGCTTTTGAAATCAAGTATCGGGGTGATTGTTCCGCTACCTGACATGAACACCAGCGTTTTATCGCCTTCACCCTCGGTATATACGCACATTTTATGACCGTCCACATCAATCATCTGCCCTACAGGTTTTACTAAATCTTCCTCATGTTTAAGCATGATCCTGTGTCGGACAAAGGTGAACAATAAGAATACAGCTACTATAACAAGAAATATCAACAGTATCTTTTTTACTTTCTTCTTTGAAGCAGTCATTATATTATCTCCTTAATTCTAATCCTAACGAGCAATCCGAGTGACTGCCCTTATTTGTAGTTATATATCATCACATATCATCACCGTCAATAAGTCAACCAACAACCAACAGAAAGAAAAATGTTCTTACGTCAGAAAGGAAACAACTCCTATCAATCTAATTAATTCTCCCGTTTTAATATCCCATATTTTGGCCGCTTTATCATCTGAAATGGTAAGTATACATTGAGAATCATTACTGCATGCAGCACTGTGAATGCTAAACGAAACTCTGCGGGTTGTCATCACCGGAGTAGGGGTTGTTAACTGCCATGTTTTTACCGAACCATCTGCTGAAACCGTCGCCAGATATGATTCCTTTGGGCTGAATACAGCCTTTGTAACATAGTTAGAATGCTCAGCAAATTCTCTTAAACACTCACCGGAGTTCAAATCCCAAATTTTCGCAGTCTTGTCGTCTGAAGCAGTCAACACATATGGATAGTATCCACTAAAATGAACACTATTTATTGCCCGATCATGCTCTGCGATAGTCCTTATAAATTCACCTGTATCGCTATGCCAGAGTTTTGCAGTCCCGTCATCAGAAGCGGTTATTACTCTCTTTGAGTCTAAAGGATCGAATAATGCACTACAAACAGCAGCTGAGTGCCCATATATGGTTGTGATTATTGAGCCAGTATGAGCATCCCATACGATAGCTGTTTTATCTGCAGACGCTGTAATTATACGCGTGCACGACAAGTTGAATGATACATTCAGTACTTTGTCCTTATGACCGCTATATGAATAGCGTTTTTCGATATATTTTCTATGCTTTTTATGGCTAAAATCTGCATATTTTCTTTAGTTTTAGCCGTCTTATTTTTATTTGCATGATTTCTTGGCACCGTTTTGGCACCGGAATGTATCTCTTAATCAAACTGAAGTTTCATGTGTTCGACAAATTGGCATTGAAGCAGCTCTTAGTTTGGTAGCTAAGTTCAAATTATTATTTATCATTTACGCATTTTGTACTTTTCTGTATTTATCATATTTATTCTGAAAAAACAGTATTATCATTATTAGCG
>JAZUPA010000168.1:0-13059 GCA_045604945.1 Acutalibacteraceae bacterium | reverse complement strand
CTGCATCACCATACCCGACAGCGTCACCAGCATTGGGAAAGAGGCATTCTTCTGCTGCAGCAGCCTGACCTGCATCACCATACCCGACAGCGTCACCAGCATTGGTCGGTCGGCATTCTCCGGCTGCAGAAAACTCACCGTCTACTGTCCCGAAAACTCCTATACATGGCAGTACTGCAAGGATAAGGGCATCAGGCACAAGCTTCTTTCCGCTGCACCTACTCCGTGTAAAAAATCCCCCGCGCGCTGGCTCGTTCCCCTGCTTATCCTCCTCGCCCTTGCCGCGGCCGCCGGGCTGCAGCTTACCGGGCTGGTGGATATCCTCGGGCTGCTCGGGCTGTAATTATTCAATCAAACAATAACACAATATAAGACACGGGCAGCCGCAGATTTCTTTCCGCGGCTGCCCTTTCATATTCCGTGATTATCCAAGATAAACAACAAATCCGAACCCCTCACCAACAGGTACAGGGTTCGGATTTGTCGTGTTTGGTGCGGGTAACAGGGGTCGAACCTGCACGCCTCTCGGC
This sequence comes from Acutalibacteraceae bacterium, assembly GCA_045604945.1. Lineage (GTDB taxonomy): Bacteria > Bacillota > Clostridia > Oscillospirales > Acutalibacteraceae > JAISGQ01. The sequence continues at coordinate 12,529 of JAZUPA010000168.1, read as the reverse complement.
ACCAGATCCTAAATCTGGCACGTCTGCCAATTCCGCCATACCCGCATTTGCTGTATTCAGCGCTGAAAGTATATCACAGACAACGCGGCGATGTCAACCGGAATCGGGGGGAATGAGATGCGGGGGAAGGACGGTCAGAAGGCGGAATTTTGCTGCGTTGTCATTGTGTACAAAAAGAGTGCAAAAATATCAACATTACTGACACTTGAAATAAAAAGGCAAACGTAATATACTGAATTAGGAATGGCTTGATATGCCTGTCAATGATATAATAATTAACAAAGAAGGGCAGCGTGTTATTATGGCGAAGAACAAACCGCCGCAGGATACTTTTTCACTGTGCGCCGAGTTGCTCGGCTGGATGTCCAATATGTTTGACGCTCGCGACCCCTATACAGAGAATCATTCTCAGAGAATAATGCAGATGGCAATCAACATCTGCGAGGCAATGAATGTACCGCGAGAGAGCATCAGCGCCATTGCGCTGGCTGCAATGGTTCACGACATAGGTAATATAGGAATCCCTCCCGCAATCCTCAACAAGAATTCCCAGCTTTCCCCCGATGAGTGGAAGGTTATCTGCGAGCATCCGAATATCGGTGCTGACCTTGTTGAAAAGTTTGCAGGACTTGACGATATTGCCGAAATAGTCCGTCACCACCATGAGAGATGGAACGGACTGGGCTATCCCGATCGCCTGAAGGAGAACAACATTCCCTTTGGCGCAAGGGTTCTTTCCCTGTGCGAATCTGTGGACGCAATGCTCAGCTACCGTCCTTACAGAAAGACCATGTTTGTCAACGAGGCAAAGGAAGATATAATGAAGAACGCAGGCACCATGTATGACCCCGCTCTTGCAAAGGTGCTTATTGATAACTGGGAATCCATTATTTCCCCCATCAAATTCATATGATTTTTTACAGGCAGCTGCTCCATTGGGGCAGTTGCCTGTTGGTCAGAAAAGGAGCTGCTCATGAAAGAGAAAATCATCAACAGAGTGAAAAAACTGAACATGGTAACGATGCTGATGATTCCCATTATCCTGTCCCGTCTGCTGTCGTTTTTATACGGCGCACATGGCTGCAATATATGGGAATATGAAAAGAACATGATACCTGTTGCGGCAGGGATTCTTTTTGTTTTCTGCTTCAATGTTGAGCTGAAGGGCATTGACAAAAAGCGCGCATCGCTGATATTGCTTGTAGCCAACGCAATACCCGCGGCGTATTCCCTTGTTTTATACATATGCAAATCAGGATTGTACTTCGACGACGACAGAAAGGCAGGCGTGCTTACATGGTTCTGCGCAATAGCCGTCATAATCCTTGAGCTATGCTGCTATCTGTGCATTTACAACCACTACAGAAAGGACAACGCGACCGACTATGCACATATAAAAGGTCTGCCTGTCTGCGCAGGCTTTGCGATGTTCTTCGTGCTGATACGCAATCTGGGAATAGAAATTGACAGTGCAGTGGATGAGCTCAATTTTGTTGGAGTAATACTCTCCTCCATCGCTCCCATGATACCCCTGCTGTGCCTGATGATCATGGGCTTTGAGGGCATCAGGAGACCCATAGAGGAGTGCGATATTAGCACAGTGAAGACGGTGCTGATTGCAGTGATAGTCATTATTGTGGGCGTCACCATCGGAACAGTAGGAGATTGCGGAGCTGCCTGCACAGACAGCAGCGAGTATCCCGGAGGATATATGGAGTGCTACAAATGCGACGGAGCGGGGCTTGTAAATGAAGGCTTCTTTGACCTTGAAACCTGCCCTGTCTGCAGAGGCAGCGGTATGGTCCATGGCAACGGCAACTGATATGTGAAAATGCCTTCACCTAAAGGGAAGCCTGTTTATCAGAACGAGTTCTTTGAAAGACTGAGACCTGACCGATTTACGGTCAGGTCTTTTGCTTTTGCGGCAGATTTTTCTGCAGAGGATGAATCTTTTCGCAAAATACAGGAGAAAATGCGCGCAAAAACACAAGATATAGGGCAAATATACCGCACAAGACGACATATATTGTATATTTGCGATGCTTTGCACCACTTCTCACCCTTCGTCGCCCGTAAAACACAGAATATGCAGTAGTGTGTACAACTTTCCACCACAATATCTTGTGATTACTGACCCTTGTCTGAGGTGAATAACCGTGCTATAATCATCACGGATTTGAGGAACGGAGGAATGACCGATGAATGAAAAGACTGCAATCGGCACAGGGGAAAGAATCCTCTGCGTGCTGGAAAGCCCGAAGGAAGAAGGACAGCCTTTCGGCGTGAGCGTGTATGCTGTCGGCGCGGACAAGCCACACCGCGTGCTTCAGGCAACAAGCCCTCGAGGTGAGATTTCCGGCTTCCTCAAACTGCTTCAGGAGAGCGGGCAGGGCGCCGTGCTGACAGCACAGGTGTCCGAGGCAGCGCCCCTGTAATGTGGATGGAATGACGCTTATGCAAAAACAGACTGCGCAAAGGGGAGAGCGCAGTCTGTTTTTGCTTATCTTATATCCAGCCTTTCTGCCGACAGGCAAAGACCGGTTTTTTCGTCAATCTCAAAGATTACAGCGTTTATCATATGCTCGCCCTCTGTTTCATAGAGCAGACGGGTGGGCATTTTTGTCATCATGCGGTCGATGGCGGCGGAGCTTTTTACCCCCAGACAGGACTGCACAGCCCCCGTCATGCCCACATCGGTAATATACCCCGTCCCCTTGGGCAGCACCTGAGCGTCAGCGGTCTGCACATGGGTGTGGGTGCCGAAGATGGCGCTTACAGTGCCGTCAAGATAGAAAGCCAGCGCGCGCTTTTCCCCTGTTGCTTCAGCGTGGAAGTCGATTATCTTGATTTTTGCATCAGATTCGTCGATAAGTCTCTTTGCGGTTGCAAAGGGACAATCCAGAGGCGGCAGGTCAACAACCCCCAGGAGATTTATGACCCTTACTTTCAGCCGTCCCATATCAACATCGCAGAAGCCCACGCCGGGAGCCTTGTCGGGATAGTTGGCAGGGCGTATGACAAAGGGGTTTTCCTCGTAGAGGTCGTAGCTTTCCTTGCGCTGGAAGGAGTGGTTGCCGGTGGTTATCACATCGACGCCGCAGTCGAAGAGCGCCTCGGCTGAATCGGGAGTGATGCCGTTGGTGTCAGCGGAATTTTCGCCGTTGGCAATGACCAGTTCTATGTTTTTAAGGCGCTTGAGAGAAGGGAGCTTGGAGCGGAGAAACTGCGTCGCCTCGCTGCCCGTCACGTCGCCTATGCAAAGGATATTCAAGTCTTATTCCCCCTGTGCGCCGAAGGCGGAGAGTATGATGCTCGAGCTGATGTGAGCGGTGTAGGTGCGAAGCTCCTGATAGGTCATGCCGTCCCCTGCATCGTCGGAGATGCACTTGACGGAGGCAAAGGGAACACCTGCCATGAAGCAGACCTGAGCAATGGAGCAGCCCTCCATCTCACAGGAGACAGCGCCGAAGGTATCTGCAATCCACTGAGCCTTCTCGCGGTTTGCAATGAACTGGTCGCCTGTTGCAATCCTGCCCTCATGCACTTTCACCTTGCCGTCTGCAAGGGCTGCAGAAAGGAGCTTTCCGCGCAGAGTCTCATCGCAGGGGAAATCGATGCGGTTGATGAGAGACACAAGCCCTACGGGGTCACCGAGAGGGGAGGTGTCGACATCGTGCTGGACAAAATCCTTTGCGATAATGATATCGCCCTGACGAAGGTCGGGAGAGAGGGAGCCTGAAATGCCTGTGTTGACTATTTCGGTCACGCCGAAAACGCTTATAAGTATCTGGGTTGTAAGAGCAGCGGAGACCTTGCCGATGCCGCCCACAACAGCCACCGCAGGCATAGAGCCGAGGGTACCCTTCTTGAAGGTAAGCCCGCTTATGGTGGTTTTCTCGTCTATCTTCATTGCAGCGGTGATGAGCTCCAGCTCAACATCCATTGCGGTAATGATTCCAAGCATAGTGATCTTCCTTTATATGTATTTGTGTTGATTGTACTACAAATTACCTGCCGTTGCAATGCGAAAATTAAGCGTATATATAAAGAAACAGTAGACAGGGAATATGCAGACGTGATAAAATAAACTGTAAACTAATTCTGCAAAGGGTTTTTATATGGATCTGGATCTTTTTGCTGACTACTTTTCCACAAGTGAGCAGCAGCGCCGTCTCAGACGCGCTGTAATGATAATGTTCTTCGCCCTTGCCTTTGAAAAGCTGCTGTCAGGGGTTGATATGAAAATTGAAAACGGTGCAGCGGTGCTGTACCCTGCAATAACCTTCCTTGATATGGTATGCGTTGCCATCTACCTGTCAACAGCATTGCTTATCAGCAGAAAGGTGCCTTACAGCAGGCTTGTGATTCCCGATTTCTTCCTGCTGGGGGTCAAACTGTGGGTGATCGTGTCGGAGACTGTGTTCCTGATTACGAAGACAGGGGCAAGTGCTCTCGACCGCTTTTCCGCCGTTGAGCATGTTACAGAGGCTGTGCTTTTTGCGGCTTTCCTTGTGTGTATGTTTACAGGTGAGCTGTCCCACGGAAAGCGGCTTCCGAATTTTGCCAATGTCTGCATGAATCTGCTGATGGTGTGCCTTCCCGTGACGGTGCTCATGGAGGCGGCAAAGGTGTTCATCGCAAACGAAGCGAGAATCAACGAGTTTATTGTGGGCTTCCATTTTGTGCGTGACGTGCTGGGCGAGATGTTTCTGGATGTGCCGTATTTCATGCTTATACTGATGGTAAGCCTTGTCCCTGACGAAGGGCGCATGCAGCTTCACGGATAGACAGAGAACCGACCGATATAATAATGGGTCGGTTTTATCTGTTTTGTTGCCGAAAAAAGCAAAATATGCTAAAGTAAATAAGGATTATAACCAGTATGGGAAAATATCGAACAGGGGTGCTGCAGATGGATAAGATACATAAATGTGCAAAAAAGCTTGTGGTTCTGATGCAGACAGTAGTTATCATAGTGGCGATTATCTGCATGACAGGATGCGGAAAACCATCTGATGATTTTGAATACATACTCAGTGACGGAGGGGCAGTTCTGACAGCGTACACAGGCAGCAATAAGAGAGTGGTGGTTCCGGATGAGATTGACGGCTATATGGTGTTTGCAACGGAAGGTACCTTCAGAAACAATGAAATAGTTGAAAAGGTTATTCTTCCGGAGGGTATTGAGATAATAGGGACAGAAACCTTTTACGGTTGTGAGGAGCTTGAAAGCGTGACCATTCCCGATACGGTCACATATATCGGGAAGTATGCCTTTGCTGAAAGCACAATAACAGAGCTCACTCTGCCCGATGCAGTGACAGTAATCGATGATTATTGTTTTGAAAACTGTAAAAGGTTGCTGTACATAGATGCCGGAGCAGCAGATCTGAAGCTGGGGCATCATGCATTCGAAGGAACGGAGATAGGCTTTATACGCTCTGGGCTGCTGCCGGAATACTATCCCGATACATTTTCTGAAGAGTGTGAATTTTCATCCGGCAGCAAAACCGGACTTATATGGAAGCATTGGTATAAAAGCGACAATCTGCTCAGATCGATGAGATTTTTCAGAAGGCTCCCTGCGGCGCTTGGCCTGACCATACAGATGATTGTTTTTTTTCTGTTGGTGATTGGTATTTCAGTATTGGTTCGCGTACTGAAGAGGGCTGTCAGGAAAAGAAAAGGAACCGACGAAGAGGAGAATTACAGAATATACAGCGAGCGATGCATGAAAGGTGCTGTGGAACAAAACAGCGAAGCGGTTTTGTTATACAACAACCCTCCGGTACTTCGTCGGGACAGAATAAAAGGATATATAAATATTGCGCTGTGTATATTGATGATAATTGCAGTGATGGTGCTGCTTATATCTGTTTATGACGCGGTGAGAACTGACATTGATTTCTTTTTGCTGGATATACTGGTCAATGCCTCGCTGACAGCTGTTGTTGCACTGGGTGGTTGCGGGCTGCTCTTTTATTCGGCGAAAAAAACAGCAGAATTGATAAATATAAAGCGGCTTCCTGACAAAGCGAAACCCAGAATCACAAAAACGGAAGGGAGAGAGGATAAATGATTAACAAAACATTCCGACTGTTTATCAGCTCGACCTTCGATGATTTTGTTGACGAAAGAAACATACTCAACGACAGTGTTTTTACCCGGATTGACCTCTTTTGTCAGGAGAGGGGATACAATTTCCAGCTTATCGACCTGAGATGGGGAGTGAATAACGAATCCGCTCTCAACCAGAACACCCTTGCAATATGTCTTGATGAAGTAAAAAGATGCCGAACTCTTTCACCCAAACCGAATTTTCTGATTATGGCAGGAGAGAGGTACGGCTGGATTCCTCTGCCTGCAAAACTTTCGCCTGAGGATTTTTATGAGGTGATTTCCGTTGCGTCTGGCGAAGAAGGAAAGTTGATCAAGGAGTGGTATATCCTTGACGAGAACGAAATAGGCGGAGAATACCGGCTGAAGTTCAGAGAAGGCAGGTACATAGATGATAATGTATGGGCATGTACGGAGAAATTACTGCGCAAGACACTAATCGAGTGTGCGGACAAGAATCCGAACATCAGCGAGGAAAAACGCTACAGAATAACCGCATCTGCTACCGAACAGGAGATACTGGAGGGTATGCTGGAGTGTGACGAAACCGCTGAAAACACCATTGCTCTGTTCAGAACAGGACATAAAAAGAGAGATAAGGATCAGAGCAGAGTCAGGGAGCTCAGAAAACGCATTGTCGATAAGATGTCGCAGGATGGGTGCGATGGAAACATAATTGAGCTTGAATGGAATGAAGGTTACAACGGTGTTTTTGAAAGAAAAATCACCGATATTCTCATAAAAAATATCTCTGAGGAGATTGCAAGGCTGAACAGGCTGTCTGAGGAAGTGCATGAAAGTGAGCTTCTGGATACTGTATCTGACTCTCGCGATGTGATAATCGAAAGAAAGAAGGAGCTGGACAGTCTCAGGGAGTATTGCGAAGGGGAGTCAAGAACACCGCTGTTTGTTTCAGGTGATTCAGGGAGCGGAAAAACTACCCTTTTGGCACAGTTTGTAAGAAACGGCGAAGGCGGCGTTATCTATTCCTTTTACGGAATGAGTGAGCGGGCATATATGCTGTTGGATGTCCTGAAGGAGATAACGGAGAAGCTCAGAAAAACCTTTGATATAAAAATGACATTTGATATCAACGGAACAAACATGTCCGAAATGTTTTACTCGGTTCTTAGCTCAGTTCCGGAGGATAAATCGATAATTATAATTATCGATGGACTTGATATGTTCCATGATCTTTCTGAAATAAAGGAAAGAGTGATTCCCTCTCTGTTGCCGAAAAATGTAAAGCTTATTGTTTCTGCAGCAGAGCAGGCGGTAATTGATCGCTTTTCTGACAGCAAATGTGAGAGACTGCACATAGACTGGTTTACGGCGGAGGAAAGCGCAGATAATTTTAAGTTCATGCTCAGACACAGGAACAGGCAGATAGCAGACGAAGCCCAGCGGAAAGTGGTATCTAGAGCAATGAAGGCGGGGACAACGCCGCTTCAGCTTAAGCTCATGTCAGAAATGTGTTCCTCATGGCATTCAGGAGAAGTGGTAGATGATATTCCAAACTGTTCCGATGAGATTGCACTAATGCACCTGAACAGCATGTACTGCAGATACGGACACAATAAAGAACTTGTGCTGTATGCACTGGCGCTGATTGCGGCATCCCCCGAAGGAGTTATGGAAGAGGAGCTTCAGCTTCTGCTATTCAGATTTCCCTCTGTCAGGGAGTACTTTGCTGCAGAGGACAGGCACAATCACGATCTTACCAGAATACCCTTCGTTGTCTGGTCAAGACTTTTTTACGATCTGAAGGGATGTCTGACCCTCAGCCGCGTAAGAGGTTATATTGCAGTAAGGTTTTCTCACAATGTGTTCAGCAGAGTGTTTACAGAACGATTTGCGGAGTACTATGCTGCTGCTGAAAAAGTTTTGATAGCGTATTATTCAGAGCAGAGCGACTATGTAGGAAATACTGCCATGCCTAATATGCGCAAGGCCACAGCGCTGCCGGTTCTATTGAGAAAAACCGGCAGACGGCAGCTGATGCGCCGTGTCATGTCGGAACTGACATTTATTGACGCTGTTGTAAAGACAGGCGATACAGAAGGTGCAATATCGAATATCCGATATGCTCTTGAGGGGGTGGAAAAGACCGCTGAAACGGTGATGTTGAGAAGGATATACAACTGTCTTCAGGAATACAGAGAAATGCTCAACTGCTATTACGGGGAGTTTTTCTCCTGTGCGTACAACCACGGACTGACCGATGCAAAGCCCCTTATTGAAACAGAAAACACTGTTGCGGGAGATATATACTTCCCTTATTCCGCGGATTTAAAGCTGTGCTGGAATCGTGACGGGTCTGAATATGCAGTGTTTGGAGGTTCATACGTTTACATCTGCGATGGCGAAACAGGTGGCGAGATGGGGAGAATTTACCTTGAGCCAATAAATTACAGACGTGTACTGTCGGACGAGGTTTACTGGCTGGATGAATCTTTGATAGTGGTAGGTACTTCAGAATATACACTGAAGGTATATGACCTTCACAACATGCGTTTTCGTCTCATCACTGAAATCACAGGAGTTGAAATCAAAACCTCGGTGCATTACCTGTCGAAGAAGCGCATTATCATATATCAGAACGCGTTTGGGGGAATAAGAGCATACAGTCTGGAAAAAGAAAGGGAACTGTGGAAGATCCCGTTTTTTACTGATAAGAGCTATGAGTTTGACGTTGATGAGGATGAAGGCGTTCTGACGTTGAAGAACGGAGCCCGACGTTTTACGGTATACGATATTGAGAACGGAGAAAAGGTAAGGAATATATCCGCAGCAAAGCTGAAAAGGCAGCTCATCGAAATAATGGATTTTGCTGACAAAAAAGGAATCTGCAGAATAAATGAGCACCTTTGGCTTGAATACTCATCGGCACTTGTCATGAAGGCACTGAAGGTGTACGACACTGCGGAGAACACCGGGTATTACATCAATATGCCAGATATGAACAGCATTAATTCATGGCTTTTCGGAAAGAAGTATCTGGTTGCGGTATACTCTGATGTGCTGATTGCGGCAGACATGAAAAACGGCTTTGAGCTTACGTGGATCTATATTCCTAAAATAAGGAATGCAGCGTGGGTGATCAATGACGAGACGATTTCCTGCGTCACTGACAGCGGTATAAAATTTGTGCATATCAATGATTTTGCACAGTTTGAACAAGGAACGGGAATCTGTATGACGGGACCTGAAAACCTGAGCGCAAAAGGCATGAAACCATTCAGAAACCTGTTTGGAAAATATCTGAAGAGTGAAATAGTAAACTATCTGCGTATTTCATTCAAGTCAAACAATACTCTGGATTACAATCAGTTGTTTTATCGCCTCCTGCCGGATACAGTACTGGGAAGAGTCAATAATAACCTAAACAAAAAATCCAGGGCTTCCTGCATGGTATTTGCCGGCAACGGAAAAACCGCAGTGTGTTATGAAGAGGACGATATGCTGACGGTATTTGATGTCGAAGGAGCCCCGATACTCCACATCGACAGGCTGAAGCTTTCGCTGCTGGACAATATCCTCAGAGTCAGTTTTTCCGAGGATTCGTCCATGCTTCTCATCTGGAGAAACGCAAGCGTAACGGTCGTAGACATTGAGACTGCAGAACAGCTGCTCAGTCTGGATGTGTCTGAACGCCCGATTCTGGATATATGGTTCAGAAAGGATGTGCCCGGGGTTGAGTTTGTCATGTGCGATGGAGAGACCTACGCCTGTGAATTCAGAGGGGGAGATGTGCTCTTTGACAGAGAGCTGCCGGAAAAATCATCAAAATCACTGAAGAGCAGAAACTGCTTTGCAGTATATGGCTGTGCGCCCGATATAAACGGCAGACTCAGAGCTGTGCAGCTTTTCAACAACGACAGCTTTGGACCCGATCAGAAACCGCAGTACTGGTTTTATGACAGAAGGGTGTACAGAGGTGAGGGCAGCTGGCTGTATTACAAAAATGGTGAGTTTTATGCGCAGGACGGCGGAAAAGCATATATCCGAGAGCTGGTTGACTTCAGGAAATGTCTGCATCAGGAAGGAACGGGTGATGATACCTTGCTGCGCGGGTATCTCAGGGAGAAAAATGACCTGCAAAGCAGCTTGTTCAGGGTAAGTGACAGATATACGGTTCTGGTCACCCGAAGGCTTAACTCGGTGATAGTATTTGATGAGGATGAAATGAAAATTGCAGCAGCGCACAAAGTCTCGGGAAATATAATAGGCTTCAGGCGGATTGAAGAAGAGCGCTTTGAGCTTATGCTTGACAAAGCTCCCTATAAGACTGCGATAAGGATAAATTCGGAAGCAAGATAGATCACAGCGAAAAACGCCTCTCTGCCATTCGACAGAGAGGCGTTGTCCCGTATTATGAACAGAAAACATGCTTGCCGATCTGCGTTATGACAGGTCGGGACCGTATCCATCTGTTTGTTGCAGTTTTGGGGTTATAATAGTATATGGCGCCCCCCGAGGGGTCCCAGCCGTTTAGGGCATCGCGGGCAGCGCGCTGGGCGCTTTCGGTGGCGTGGTTGTTGAACTGCCCGTCGGTCAGGGCGTCAAAGGCGCCGTTCTGGTAGATGACCCCTGAGATGGAGTTGGGAAATGAGGAGTGTTCAACGCGGTTGAGGATAACCGCGCCCACTGCGACCTGTCCCGTATATGGCTCTCCGCGAGCCTCTGCGGAGATCATCCGCGCCAGCATCTCCACATCTCCCGAGGAATACCCTCCCGATGAGCTCCCTGAAGAAAGCCCGAGAGCGGCGAGAGTTTTCGGACCTGCCACGCCGTCGGCGGTGAGCCCGTTCTTCTTCTGGAAGTAAATCACAGCCGCCTTTGTTTTTGATCCGTAAACGCCGTCAATGTCGCCGCTGTAATAGCCCCAGTTTTTAAGCTTCTTCTGAATATTGCGCACCTCCTGACCCGTTGAGCCGAGCTTTGAAAGTGTCTGCGCCGAGCGGCTTTCAATACTGTCACTTGCCATCGCGCCTATAATATTAAGAACAACGGCGCACATCACCGCAAGAAATGCAATGCTTCGCTGTCTGTTTCTGCTGTACATAAAAACATCCTTTCAGAATATTTCTGTGTGATATTTTATCCCGAAAGGAAAAAATATAAGCATGGGAATTTTTGAATAAAAATTCCCATGCCACTCAGGGTTTACTGTTCGTTGGGCTCGGCAGAATAAGGCTCCATGTGAAGCTCAGTGCCGATTGTATGATAGAAGAAGTATCCTTCTTCACTGGTCTGGGTGAGGATAAAGCCGTCATCCTCGGGTGTGACTTTATATGTAGTAAGGTATGACAGCAGCTCTCCGTCAACGGTCTCTGTCAATGCGATGGTGAGCAGGTTGCCGTCAACTGTATAGGTGCCGCTGCCGCCGCCCAGCATTTCACTGAGGTAGAAGCCGTAGCCGGAATCACAGGTGCCGTCCTCATAGAAAGTATAGAACGTGACGTAGGTTGAGTTGTACTCAGGCACGTCCTCAACTATCTGCCAGCCGATATCGGTGCAGAGCAGAGGAATGAGGTCAACAGAAGCAGGCGTTTCGGGCTGGGATACTGTGGGAACGCTATCCTTTTCACTGCCGCAGGCGCTCACGGTAACCAGAATAAACATTGCAAGAATAAGACAGATAATTTTCTTCATGAAAGGCATCCTCCTTTTATTGAAATAAGTATAGCACATATTATCATGGAATGGAACATCTTTCGGGAATATTATATACTATTATATATATGTAATCCGCATCATGTAAACAAACTGTATTTTGGCGGTTTTGTATTACCTTTTGTAAAGGCAAATAGTGCATGAAATAAGGGTTTTCCACAATATGTGGGGTGGCAAAAAATATTTCAAAAAAAGTGAAAAAAAGTGTTGACAAATGTGTTTTGTGATGGTATTATAGCTAAGCACTCACGGAACGGGGACAAACGTCACCGCAGGTTGTGAGCGGCAAGAATGTTCCTTGAAAATTAAACAACGAAGTAAGAAGTACCCGTAATTTCTATTTGAGTAGTACTCAAAAGAAACACGAATATTTTTTAAAAAAGTAACTTTTACGTCAGCAATGACGGTTTTGAGCATCAAGCTCTGAAAAAGTGATTTAAACAGCCACGGCTGTGTAAATACAATTTTTTAGAGAGTTTGATCCTGGCTCAGGACGAACGCTGGCGGCGTGCCTAACACATGCAAGTCGAACGAGGTTGTTTGTTTTAATCCTTCGGGAAGCGAACTTTCAATCTAGTGGCGGACGGGTGAGTAACACGTGAGTAACCTGCCCTTCAGTGGGGAATACCGTTTGGAAACGAACGTTAATACCGCATAATGTATCGGGATCGCATGGTTCTGATAAGTCGGATCGTAGCCATGTCGTTCTGTGAGCCAAGGAGTTGATTTATGACAT
>JAZUPA010000167.1:0-2580 GCA_045604945.1 Acutalibacteraceae bacterium | reverse complement strand
GGCTTTCAATACCCAGCGGAACACATACTCTACGGTTGCGGTGTTGAATCGATGCTTGAAATTGTAGCTAACGGTGGAGAAATGAGGTATCGTGGCACTCAGCGGATATCCGATGAACCAGCGATATGCCAGATTCATGTTCACCTCCTCAAGAGTACGACGCAGAGAAGGTATTCCGTATATGTGCTGAATCAGAACTATTTTGAACAGTACAACAGGGTTTATGCTCGGACGACCGTTATCTTCACAGTACAGGTCTTCTACGAACTCATATATCCTGTTGAAGTCAATGGCTGCATCTATCTGTCTGAGCAGATGATTTTCCGGAACCATGTCCTGAAGGCTGAAGAATTCCGTCTGTTCTCTTGTTCCCTGATTCTTTCTCAGCATCTCAATTTCTCCTGTCGCTTTGGAATGTCTCTATTATACCACAAAAGGCCGCGCAATGGCGGCCTTTTTCGACAGGCTGAGGCAAGTCACCGACGGTGGCTTGCCTTTGTGAGTTTCATCCCCGAAAAAGTGTCACTTGAGCCCTGACGCATTGCAATCTGAAAATCCAATGTTAAAATATAACTACAAGAGAGTAAAGGACGAATGCCATGAAATATATCATACAGAAGATAACTGACGGTGAGGACGAACTCATCCTGCGATATCAGAATGTAACAGAGGAAGTTGAGCAGGCGTTGAGGTTTATGTCCAGGCCGCAGCAAAAGCTGCTTGGAACAAAGGATGGTAAGAAAACGGTCATAGATTTCAGAAGCATTCTTTACGCCGAAAGCGTGGACGGAAAATGCTTTGTTTACACCGAAAGCGATGTGTTCGGCGTGGAGTACACACTGATCCAACTGGAGCAGATACTGAGTGATGTCAACTTCTTTCGCTGCAGCAAGTCAATGATAATCAACATAGACAAGGTAAGGCAGCTCAAGAGTCTTGCATCCAACCGCATTGACGCCACAATGTGCAGCGGTGAACACATAATGATTTCCAGAACCTACGCATCAGACTTCAGAAAGCGTCTTAAGGGGGTGAGCTGTGATGAGTAAGAGAATGCGTGAATTTATAGAGCAGTATCTGACACGCAAGATCGGTGTTGAGATAAAATGCTGTGTGATGTTTTTTATGATACTCTGTTATTACAGCGGTTACAAACTGATCGGAGGCACGCAGGACGCAAATATCATACACATGCTTGAAATGGTGCTGCTGGCATATCTCCTCGGTTGGATACAAGCCCTGATCGGTTCCGATTTTGACGAGGTAGAAAAACTCAGCATAAAAGATTGGGTTGTGGTGCTTGTAGGGACAGCCATATACACCCTTGCGTCTTTTATATTCGGGTGGTTTGAAGCAAATCTGTTAGCTACAGCACTGTTCGCAGTATATATGATTGTTGCCTATCTGGGTATATTTCTTATCCACAAGATAAAACGAGCCATTGACGCAAAGCTGCTGAACGATGACCTCAGACAATTTCAGCAGAGGGACAAAAACATATAAGGAGAGATACAAATGAAAACGAAAGACATGAACATTAAGCTGTTTCTTATTGCGGCATTCGGGCATCTGCTCTGCTGGGCAGGCGGAGATCTGCTGCTGTATTTTGTTCCAAATGGCCCTCTTGACACCATGCAGCTTTTTGGTTATGAAAAGACCGCAGAAATGCTTGAGGGAGCAAATCCCATACAGTTTACTGTTTCAGGCGTGGTTGGTACAATCGCTATGATGCTTGCCTTGCTTGGATACTATCAGATTTATCAGTTCCTCAAACCCGTTTCAAAGGGCGCTGCAAATGTAACTCTCGCAGGTGCACTGCTGACCACTATTCCCGGTGCTGTCATGCACTTTACCTGCACCTCAATGCTCTGGTATTTTGTCAAATCGGGAGCAACAAAGGAAGCCCATAACATTATGCTTGCATTCTTCACCGAAACAATGGCCACCACCGTAATGTGCAATGCAGGTGTAATGATGGTCTGTATCGCACTGCTTGTCACAGTAGCAAAAGGCAAGACCTGTCTGCCCAAGTGGGCGTGCCTTGTGAACACCATTCCACTGACTGTCGTCACCGGCATTGCTCTCGCCGGCATAGGTGCAATGAATGTCGGCAGTGCGCTGATGTTCTTTGGTCTGTATTTCTGCGTGAAGAAGTATGGGAAAGCCGGCGAACAGTGCGCTCATACTGATTTCAAATAAGATTACTAACAAAAATCCTTCGCGTCAGCAGAAAGTGTGGCTTTCCGCTCGGATTTTTGAATTAACTTACTATTTGAAATCAGAATGAGTAGATCGTCATACAAGAACAGCGAGGAATATTCATTCATGGTTACTCCTCGCTGTTCTCATATTCTGTCTTCTCCCCCACCCGCACGGGCGAAAACCGAACCATCCGCGAGAGCGTACGGTTCGCATCCGTAAGGTCGGGAGTTCGATCCTCCTCGTCTCCACCAAAGTAACTCATAATCATGCCGATTATGCGGTGCTTCTCTTTTTGTGATTCTCTTTTCGGATGCAGCCTATCAACCTGCGAACCGTTCGCACCATCCGTTATTGTGATACTATTATTAAACAGCGGTT
>JAZUPA010000166.1:0-2211 GCA_045604945.1 Acutalibacteraceae bacterium | reverse complement strand
TGAGAGAACTGACAGACAGCGGTGCGATTGTGGTATTGCCTGTCGGCTCAGATGAATTTATCAGGCACATTGCCGACGAATGCATTTATATGAAAGATGAGTATGATATTGATGAATTAAAGCAGATATATCGTGAGAGATTCAAAAACGAAGATTGGATTAAATAGCCAAAGGCTCCCTTTATAAAAAGGGAGCCTTTAGTTTTACCAAAAGATTGAACACACACCGTAGGGACAGCCCTCTGCGGCTGTCCGCTCTTGCATCAGGCATCTTCGCCCTCTGAAACACGTCCGACAATCAGCTTTGCGAGATAATACATACCGATAAAAACACCGATAAAGACAAACAGAAGAACAGCTGTATAGAACCAGTTTATCTCGAACCATCCGTAAACGGAGGAGGGGAATACTTCATAGAGAAACTTGAGGGGTGTTCCTTTATAATCAAACAGATAGAAATAATTGGGCTTCCAGTCAAGCAGTGTTCTGAACAGAGAATTGCAGATAATTGCCGCTGCAGCCATAACGCCGACAAAACCGAGGGATAAAACCAAATCCTTCTTCTTAAGCTTCGGACGATAGATCATCACAGCATACAGTGCGCAGACGATGATGAGGATATGCCCCCAGACGTAAGCCTGGGCTCTGATTTTAAACAGCGTGTCGTAATTAGCCAGGGAATCTGCAAAGAGCATCGCCAGAAATGCAGGGATGGTATTGAAGCAGAAGGCAGTGAGAATGAGCCATTTCTTTTTGAAGAGCAAAGCAAGCCCCGCAATAAGACTTCCTATATGGCAGACCTGAAGGGGGATGACCTCAAGGTCCCAGCCGTTTCTGATGAAAATATCGACGTTTCTTGCCACAAGAATAAGCACAGAAAGCGCACCCAGAACATACCCCAGAATGTTCTTTGCCTTGTCCGAGCGGTTTTTCATCAGAAAATAAATTGCAGCAAAAATCACAAAAGGCGAAGCCATATACAGAAAATGCCATACAGACCATAATTCAAATTTCATATCAATATCTCCTCAAGCGGCCTTATTACGAAAAATTATATCACGGATTATCTGTATATACAAGAGAATCCCACAGGCTTACTCGCCTGTGGGATTTATAATAATCAGAAATCTTAGATAATACCCTGAGCCATCATAGCGTCAGCAACCTTGATGAAGCCTGCGATGTTAGCGCCTGCAACGAGATCGTAGCCGAAGCCGTAAGCAGCAGCAGCCTCAACGGAAGCATCGTAGATGTGCTTCATGATGCCCTTGAGCTTCTCGTCAACTTCCTCAGCGCTCCAGGAGTATCTCATGGAGTTCTGGCTCATTTCGAGAGCGGAAACTGCAACGCCGCCTGCGTTAACAGCCTTGGAAGGAGCAACAACGCACTTGTCGTGAAGGTAGGCCAGAGCATCGTTGGTGGTGGGCATGTTGGAAACTTCGATGTAGTACTTTACGCCGTTAGCAGCGATCTTCTCAGCCTCAGCCATATTGACCTCGTTCTGAGTTGCGCAGGGCATGATGATGTCAACCTTGGTACCCCAGGGCTTCTGACCTGCGAAGAACTGGCAGCCGAACTTGTCAGCGTAATCCTGAGCCTTATTGCGGCCCCTTGCACGCATCTCAAGCATATAGTTGATCTTCTCTTCGGTAACAACACCGTCGGGATCGTAAACGTAACCGTCAGGACCGGAAATGGTAACAACCTTACCGCCGAGCTCAGCAGCCTTCTTGGCTACGCCCCATGCAACGTTGCCGAAACCGGAAACAGCGATGGTCTTGCCCTCGAGGGTCTCACCGAAGTTAGCGAGAACCTGCTGTGCATAGTAAACAGCACCGAAGCCGGTAGCCTCAGGACGGATAAGGGAACCGCCGTAGGAGAGACCCTTACCGGTGAGGACGCCGTTCTCAAATGCGCCCTTGAGTCTTCTGTACTGACCGTAGAGATAACCGATCTCTCTTGCGCCAACACCGATGTCACCTGCGGGAACGTCGATGTCAGGACCGATGTGACGATAAAGCTCGCTCATGAAAGCCTGGCAGAAGCGCATGATCTCAGCATCGGACTTGCCGTTGGGATCGAAGTCGGAACCGCCCTTACCGCCGCCGATGGGGAGGCTGGTGAGGCTGTTCTTGAAGGTCTGCTCAAAGCCGAGGAACTTGATGATACCGGAATATACGTTGGGAGCGAAACGGAGACCGCCCTTGTAGGG
>JAZUPA010000165.1:0-7312 GCA_045604945.1 Acutalibacteraceae bacterium | reverse complement strand
AATGTTCTGCCATCAATTGAGATGCTGTGCAGAATTGCAGACTATTTCAAGGTTTCCACCGATTTTCTACTTGGCAGAAGTGCTCACAGTGTTATAGACGCAAGCGGTCTGACCGAAGAGCAGTATGCACATATCGTTCTGGTGGTGCGTGACATGGAGAGATTAAATCAGATTTCAGATAAAGAGTAAAAAGTCAATTTTCAGCTCCTTCGTCAGAGGGAGCTTTTTCAATAAAATTAATTATATATGTAAGATTCCTCATTGATTTAATAGTAAATTAATGAAGGAGGTGACAGCATGGAGGACGAAAAAATAATCGAACTGTTTTATGCTCGGTCGGAGGATGCAATAGACTGTATGGGCAGAAAATATGGTGCTTTATGCATGAACATCGCCCGTAATATCCTGAAAAGCGAAAGCGACGCCCAGGAGTGCGTAAATGACGCATATCTCGGGGCATGGAACAGTATTCCACCTCAGAATCCCAATCCGCTGTCAGCGTACATATGCAGAATTGTCCGCAACATCAGCACAGCGCGTTACCATAAAAATACTGCCAAGTGCCGCAACAGCTATTATGATGCAGCTCTGGATGAGCTTGCAGATTGCCTGGCAGGTTCAGAGGGGGAGGACAGTGTATCCGCAAAAGAGCTGGCACAGGCACTTGACAGCTTTATTGATACGCTGAGCACAGAAAACCGTGTGATATTCATGCGCAGATACTGGTTTGGCGACTCTGCGGAGGATATAGCTGTCAGAATGAAATCAGACAGAAACCGTATTTATGTCAGACTGCACCGAATAAGGGAGAATCTGAAAAAATATCTTGAAAAGGAAGGCTTTGAAATATGAATAAAAAACTGATATCAGAGGCGTTGGGGGAAATCTCAGACAAGCACATAAAGGAAGCCGCTGAATATAAAAAGAGCAGCCGTTTGAAGATAGCCATAGCAATAAGTGCGGCTGCGGTGGTGCTGATTGTGGGTCTGGTTGCTGTTGCAGACAGAGGAAAAGCCCCCCGGAAACTGGATTTACAGATGGACGAATCTGTAAGCATCTATATAAATGCAGATGACCTGATGGCAATGTCGCCTGATATGGACATTCAGATTGAGCAGTATGATACTGATGAAATCAGTGACGAGGTAAAAGAAAGCTTTAAAGACAGGGTAGGAGTAGAACTCGAAGCATTTATCTCGCGCCTGCCTGAAGGGTTTGAAGTGGAATCCATCTGGTCATATCTTTCGAGATACGACGAAAACGGCATAAGGCATGAGACTTACAGCCCCTATGATTACAGAATGCAGATTTCCGCGCCGACAGAAGGAAACATTATAATTGCGGTTTGCGGCAAGGGAGAGCCTTTGCGTGACTGCATAATAACCTGCGATAATGCCGTACCTTCGACGGTCAACGATACGGAGATGTACATCTACAAGCTGGGTCAGAGTTACTATACCTGCTTTAAGAGCGGCGGGATATACTATGATATAGAGACAGAAAACGTCAGCGATGAGGAGTTTGCTGCGTTTATTGCAGCGCTGACAGCAGAGCCTGAAAAATAATGCAGACAATGAAGAAGCCGCCCTTTCGGGCGGCTTTTTAAATATAATCACTCTAAAACGGTCTGTGTTTCCTCCACAAAGGGATTGGTGCTGCTTTCTGCGGACAGCGGATAATTGTAGTAATCCGCACCGCCGAAGGAATAGATTTTTCCGATAAAGCGCAGCTCATAATCGGGACCAAAATACATGGGACATTCTACGGACAGGTTATCTTCTGAAACGGTGTTAAGGTACACCTCGCTGTCGGCAGCGTCTTTATCAAGGTCCGAATGCAGGATAAAGAATGCCCTTTCAAGAGTGTTTTTCTGAGCAGAGAGGAATTTTTCAGAATCCCAGCCTTTAAGGGTCAGCAGCTCTGCGTTGCTCAGCTCTTTTCCTGTGCTGACATCGATATTGAAGCATACATATTCGCTGTATTCAAAATCAGTGTGCATGAACAGCACAAGAGACAGAACATTGCCGTTGAGATAAGCTCCGTAGCCGCACTGAGGCATCATAAGGCTGACGCCGTCCTCCATGCCCTCCAGCTCCTGGTTTATGTCGGACATCATAAAGTCTTCAATGCTGCGGTTGATTTTCCCTGCGTCATCGGATTCGATAAGCAGCTCCGGCATATGATAGCTGTAATTATAGATATTTCCGATGTCGTCACTGTAAACGCCTTCGCTGCTGATTTTATCAGTGAGGACATCTGTAAGAGCAACGCTGCAGGCATCGGTGTTGGTCTCGGAGGGGGAAGGGACTATATCAGCTGTGCATCCTCCGAAAAGGGAAAGTATTATGGCAAAAATTGCCGCAGTGACGAAAGGATTCAAAGTTTTTCTGTTGTTTTTCAAGATAACACCCCCATTGATAAGATAATTATAATGCAAATCTTCGGAAGGTGTCAATAGATATGCAGAAAAGCCGCCCGAAGGGCGGCTTTTGCACAGATTCAGGAATTGTCCGGCAGCTTTCCATTTTGCTTCTTTTCAGTTTCAGGGAGACCCTTTTTCAGCAGACGAGTAATAACAGCTCCGGCAATAAGTACAGGTACTGCCAATACAGCAAACGTCGCAGTATTGATCTTTTCGTTAATTGTATCAGCGTATAACAAAATCTTAATCAGCAGGGATAGAATAATCGCTGCTGCAGCTGATATGCACATTATATTAGGCGTAAGGGCAAAGAAGCGTGAACTAAAGACATATCTCAGAATGGAAGAAATAATTACACCGGCGAGAAGCCAATAAAAAAGAGGGGAAAGGGTCTCACCCTGTACACCTTCAATTATAAGAAAAAGTGCGAGATAGCAAAAGGCAACAGAGAAAAGCACAAAAAATACTACTTCTGATACAACCTTTGCTATTTTTTTGCCAACGATAGCTCTCTTAATGTTTTTTTCCTCGTCTGCGCGGAACTTTGCAACCTTTTCTGCATACCTGTTCCATGCAGAGGAGATTTCTTCCTTTTCAGAATCGGGCGCGTTCTGAGAAGCTTTCCGGCAGAGTTTCTGTATATATTCAAAAGAAGAAGCACCGATGGAATAATTGGTAAAATTCCTTGTTTCGGAAAGAACCATGCCCCAATCTCCCATATATTCACCGGGATATTGAGCGGCAAATTCGGAATAAACACTGTAAGCATTTTCGTATTCTCCAAGAGACATGTGCGAAGCAGCTTTTTGGAGAAGAGTGAATTTCTTGCTTTCAGTGTTTGGTTCAGAAGGTACATCAACGATGACTTCGGGGACATCTCCAACGCAGGAAAAAAGTATATCCCTGAGCTTTCGCTGACGTTCCTCTTCCGCAAGATTAAACCACATAATGCCTTGCTTCGTAGTAATTTCGCCACGCATAGCAGCATCAGCAGAAGAAATATCTATATTGTCAAGGTGGATGAAAAGCATAGGCTTCTTCATGGATTTGGCGTATGCGAATTCATCGATAACATCGGGACGCGTAACGCTTGTATCTGAAATAAAAAGGACAAAGATAGTACAGTTTTCCAGATGGATGTTGATTTCGGCTGCATAGCTTTTTGTAAGCTCGATTCCCTCATCGTACCATATACGAAAACCCTCGTTGTACAACTGAGTAATAATTGGATAAATCCTGCTGCTGTCAGCGTGGGCATAGCTTATGAAGGCATATGGAGCACTGCCGCTATATGCAGGAAAACGATCATTGACCATATTGAGCGTCCTTTCTGTGAAAATATTGAAAGATTATGTGTCACAGAAAACATATTATCATAAAACCGCAACAAATTCAATCCGTACGACTTTAAATGACTTAAAAATCTGTATTGTCTATTGCGCATCGGTATTCATTAAAGTATAATTACTTTGTTTGATTTCAAAGCAAAGGACTGGTGAAATGAGCACAGCAGCAAAAGCTCCTGACCTCAGAGAAAACAAGATGAAGACCATGCCCATCGGAAGACTTCTGCTTACCATGGCAGCACCCATGGTAATGTCCATGCTGGTGCAGGCACTTTACAATATCGTTGACAGTATATATGTATCCCAGATTTCCGAAAACGCAGTTACCGCACTGTCTCTTGCTTTTCCCATACAGAATCTGCAGATAGGCTTTTCCACAGGCATAGCAGTGGGTGTCAATGCCCTTTTGAGCAAGGCACTGGGCGAGGGCGACCGCAGAAAGGCAAATTCTGCGGCGGGCAACGGAATATTCCTCATGGGTATAATCACCATTGCGTTTATTATCTTCGGCATATTCGGTACAAGACCCTACTTCGCCATGCAGTCGGATGTGGAGGCGACCGTCAACTGCGGAGTCAGCTATACCTCCATCTGCTGTATTTTCACCATCGGAATTTTTGTTGAAATACTTGGCGAGCGCCTTCTTCAGGCATCGGGCAGAACGATCTACACCCTTTTTACCCAGGGTACAGGCGCGATAATCAATATTATCCTCGACCCCGTTCTCATCTTCGGCTGGTGGATATTCCCCGAAATGGGCATCGCGGGCGCGGCGGTTGCAACGGTCATTGGTCAGTGCGTCGCGGCGATAATGGCAGTCATATTCAATATAAAGTGCAATCCCGATGTGCAGTTTTCCCTTGAAGCCATCAAGCCTCGCTGGAGCACCATAAAGCCCATACTTGTTGTCGGTGTGCCTTCGTCAATAATGATGGTCATAAGCTCTATAATGAACTTCAGCATGAATCAGATTTTCCTCGGCTTTGAGGATATAGGCGAGACCGCCGCAGGCGTTTTCGGCATCTATTATAAGCTTCAGAGCTTCTTCTTCATGCCCATGTTCGGACTCAACAACGCGACAATTTCCATAGTTGCCTTCAACTACGGCGCACGCCGCCCTGACAGAATAAAGAAGGTGCTGAAACTTGCCCTCTGCACCGCATGGGTAATCACAATAACGGGTCTGTTGGTTTTCCAGCTGATACCCGATGTTCTGCTGAGCGTATTCAACCCCAGCGAAAGCTTCCTTTTAATCGGCACAACCGCACTTCGCACCATCAGCTTCCACTTCCCTCTTGCAGCTGTGTGCATAGTTCTTATCGGTGCATTCCAGGCTATGGGCAACGGAATATATGCAACCATCACATCTCTCTGCCGTCAGATGTTTGTGCTGGTGCCTGTGGCATACCTTCTCAGCCTTACGGGGAACGTTCACAACGTATGGTGGGCATTTGTAGCTGCTGAGGCAGTCAGCGTAATGTTCACACTTATATTCTTCGCAAGACTTTACAGAAAGAAGATAAAACCCCTTAATGAGGAATACTAATGGGATTCTCAAGGGGGCTCTGCCCCTTAACCATCCCTTCTCTCAAAATGCCGTTTTTTAAACGGCGTTTATTTTTTGCAAAAATTTTCAAAACTATGTTGACAGACGACATATGTCGTGATATGATAGTGTCGTAAGGCGACATATCGATATGCGACACAGCTTTGAAAAGAGTATATTATGAAAGGAAAATAAAAATGAAAGCAAACAAATCCACAATATTCGCTTTACTAACCATCATCTGTTCACTTGTTCTTATGAATCTTGCAAGCCACGCTGACAAGATTCCTGACCCATTTATTCATGTTTTCGGTATCATATCCGTTATCGCATCAGCGCTGTGCATATTTTTCTCTGTCCGCTCTGCCTGCGCACTGAAAGAGGAAAACAAGGAAAGGAATGACGAAAAATGAAGAAAAGCGAGCCCATGTCTGAGAGCTATTATTACATTCTTCTCTGCCTTTCAAAGGGCGCAAGCCACGGCTACGGCATCATGCAGATGACGGAAAAGCTGTCGGGAGGAGATGTTAAAATCGGCTCGGGTACAATGTACGGAGCCACTACAAACATGATGAAAAAGGGCTGGATATGTGAAATCATGTCTGACGAGCCGGGGACTGAGCGCAAGAGACTTTACAGCCTGACGGACGCAGGACGTGAGGCACTGAGAAACGAGATCGAGCGCCTTAAGAGAATGCTCGAAAATGCGGAAGGGGTATAAACATGGGAAAATACAAGACAAGGGTAAGGCTTTACGCCGCATGGAACTATCAGCGTGAGATCGACGACCTGAATGAGATGAGCGAAAAGGGCTGGCAGCTTGTAAAGGGCGGACTTTTTTCCAGCCGCTTCAAGAAGGACGACAGCATAAGATACCGCTATCAGCTTGATTATCAGTCCAAAATCGACGATATGCCCCGTTATGTGGACAGCTTCCGCGAGTTTGGGTGGGAGCACATCAGCTCAACCTTCAACGGCTGGCATTATCTGCGCAAGCCCTATGACCCCACGCTGCCCGAGGAGGAGTACGAGATATTCACCGACCGCGAATCCCTCAAGGAAATGAACGGACGCTGGGTAAAGCTTGCAACAGCAATGACGGTATTTTCTTCCATCGTGCTGGCACTGCAGCTTGTGGCTATGATTATCTTTCCCAAACTGCCCACGCTGCTTATGATGGCTGCATATGCTGCGATTCTGGGGGTTTTCATCCGAGGGATAGTCGTTATGAAAAATCCCGACAGAAGCAGGAGAACAGCTTTTGACAGGGTGCTTATAATTGCCTTCATTGTGGTTGTTTTCGGCGGACTTATCGGCAGTATCGTGCTGCAGGATGTGCGCCCAAACATCAACAGCAGTATGGACGCAGCATATATGGACCCCATTCCCGCAGAGACCTCTGATGCTCTGCTCTGGAATACTGTCGAGGTAAAATACTGCGACAACTATTATATCAATACTGAGATCAAGGCAGATTCACCTGTGACAATATCCCTTGTGGATGAAGAAGGGGAGGCAGTGTATGCCATCAGCGGCACCGATATAAGCGAGGCTGACGGCAGTGATACAATCCGTCTTGCAAAGGGAGAATATAAAGTCTATATTTCCGATTTTGCAGGCGGCGCACTGGATGTGTATTTTGATCTGGATTAAGCTATCAGAAAAGCAGATGCTTCAATGAAGCATCTGCTTTTCTGATATATTCTTTTGTAGGGGCGACCATCGGTCGTCAGTTGCCTTGCCTTTGCGGACGAGCATTCTGCTAAATATGAATTCTATCTTAGTACGTTATGCTCTCACCTATCATTGCCTCGACTCTCGATTTGAGTGCCGAATGCTCTGCGTTTTCGAGCAGTGGGTCTGTTTCGGCTATTTTCAGCGCGACAGCCTGAGCGATTGCAAACATTCGGGTGTCGATTGCAAGGTCTGCAAGCTTGGCGTCTCCCGTCAGACCGCTCTGCCGCTGTCCGAAGAATTCGCCCGGACCGCGCTGTTTGA
>JAZUPA010000164.1:0-8454 GCA_045604945.1 Acutalibacteraceae bacterium | reverse complement strand
AACGCCGCTATGCTTGGCGCACGCACATTCCGTCAGGCTCCTGCTAAGATCGCAGCAGCTCTTGTTTCTCACATGAGCTTCGATGGCACCTACATCGACCGCTGTGAAATGGCAGGCCCCGGATTTATCAACTTCTTTGTTAATCACAAGCTCTTTGAGGACGTTGTATCTGACGTCTGCGAAAAGGGAGAGCACTACGGCGAATCCGATTTCGGTCAGGGCAAGAGAGTTCTTGTCGAGTTCGTTTCCGCAAACCCCACAGGCCCCATGCACCTCGGCAACGCACGAGGCGGTGCAATCGGCGACTGCCTTGCAGCTGTCATGCAGGCGGCAGGCTACTATGTAGAGCGTGAGTTCTATGTAAACGACGCAGGCAACCAGATCGAAAAGTTCGGTCTGTCCCTTGATGTCCGCTACCGTCAGATCTTCCTGGGCGAAGAGGCCGTTCCTCTGCCCGAGGACAGCTACCACGGCGGCGACATTATCGACCACGCAAAGGCTTTTGCCGAAATCCACGGCGACAGCTATGTAAATAAGGACGAAAAAGAGCGCAGGAAGGCTCTCGTTGACTTCGCTTTGCCCAAGAACATCGAGCAGATGAAGCACGACATCGGAATGTATCGCATTGAGTACGACACATGGTTCTTAGAGAGTATTCTTCACAACAGCGGAGAAGTCAAAGATACTATTCAGCTCCTCACCGACAGGGGCCTGACCTACGAAAAGGACGGAGCTGTCTGGTACAAGGCCACCGAGTTCGGCGGCGAAAAGGATGAGGTTCTTATCCGCAACAACGGCATTCCCACTTACTTTGCCGCTGATATTGCTTATCACCGCAACAAGTTCGCTACCCGTAACTTCGACACCTGCATCAACATCTGGGGTGCTGACCACCACGGACACGTTGCACGTCTCAAGGGTGCTATGGACGCTGTAGGCCTTGACGGCTCAAAGCTTGACATTGTTCTCATGCAGCTTGTAAAGCTCCTTCTCAACGGCGAGCCTGTCCGTATGAGCAAGCGTACAGGCAAGGCAATCCAGCTTGCTGACCTGCTCTACGAAGTTTCCCCCGATGCCGCTCGTTTCCTCTTCAATATGCGTGATGCTTCCTCTCAGATGGACTTCGACCTGGGCATTGCAGTCCGTGAGGATTCCCAGAACCCTGTCTATTACTGCCAGTACGCTCACGCACGTATCTGCTCCATCTTCCGCAAGGCTGAGGAAAACGGCATTGAGTACAAGGGTGCTGCTAATGCAGACCTTTCTCTCCTTACCGCGCCCGAGGAAATCGAGCTTATCCGTCACCTTGCATCTCTTACCGATGAGATTGTCGACGCTGCAAGGGAATACACTCCCTCACGTCTTACCCGTTACTGCATAGATCTGGCCGGCAAGTTCCACAAGTTCTACAACGCCTGCTACTGCCTTGACAAGGAAAACCTTGACCTTACCGCAGCACGTCTGGCTCTGTGTGAGGCCGCAAGAATCTGTCTTGCAAACGTTCTCAAGATGCTCAAGATCACTGTTCCCGAGCATATGGAGAGCCTTTCCGAGAGTGCGGAGTAAAATCAATCGCAGGGGAGGGGTTTCCCCTCCCGATATTAATAACAGGTGATTCTCTCTCAATCAATCGCAACAAATCCACAACGGGGCGGGGAATCCGCCCCCTACAATATATTGAAAATTCATGTATATATATGAAATTTTAATAAATAGTATACGCAATTATCTGAATACGGAGGAAAACATATGAAACTCGGTATTGTAGGACTGCCCAACGTCGGCAAGTCCACACTGTTCAATGCAATAACCAACGCAGGCGCGCCCAGTGCTAACTATCCCTTCTGCACCATCG
This sequence comes from Acutalibacteraceae bacterium, assembly GCA_045604945.1. Taxonomy (GTDB): domain Bacteria; phylum Bacillota; class Clostridia; order Oscillospirales; family Acutalibacteraceae; genus JAISGQ01. The sequence continues at coordinate 6,599 of JAZUPA010000164.1, read as the reverse complement.
AGCCCAATATCGGCGTTGTTGACGTGCCTGACAAGCGTCTTGACGAGCTTGCAAAGGTATATAATCCTTTGAAGGTCACCCATGCGGCACTCGAGTTTGTTGACATCGCAGGTCTTGTAAAGGGTGCAAGCCACGGCGAGGGTCTGGGCAACAAGTTCCTTTCAAATATCCGTGAGTGCGATGCCATCGTTCACGTTGTTCGCTGCTTTGAAAACGACGATATCGTCCACGTTGACGGCAGTATCGACCCTGCACGCGACATTGAGACCATCAATATCGAGCTTGTTCTTTCCGATATGGAAGTTCTTGACCGCCGTATCGACCGCACAAGAAAGCAGCTCAAGGGCGACCGCTCCCTCCAGGCTGAGCTTGATTTCCTGCTCAGAGTAAAGGAAACCCTCGACGCAGGCAAGCCTGCAAGGGCAGTAGAGCGCACCGAGGACGAGGACGCTATTCTTTCTACCGTTTCTCTTTTAACCTCCAAGAAGGTAATCTACGCTGCAAACTTCAGCGAGGAGGACTTCTCCGCAGGAATCGAGGACAACGCAAACTACAAGGCTGTCTGCGCCATCGCAGAATCCGAGGGCAGTGAAGTTCTCCCCATCTGCGCTGAGCTTGAGTCCCAGCTTGTGGACATGGAGGAAGAGGAGAAGATGATGTTCCTCTCCGAACTGAACCTCGACGAAAGCGGTCTTGACCGCCTTATCCGCGCAGGCTATCACCTTCTCGGCTACATAAGCTTCCTGACCGCAGGTCAGCCCGAAGTGCGCGCATGGACCATCGTTGACGGCACCACCGCACAGAAGGCAGCAGGCAAGATACATTCCGATATTGAGAGAGGCTTTATCCGCGCAGAGGTAATTGCATACGATAAGCTCACCGAGCTTGGCGGCTCTCTTGCAGCAGCCAAGGAAAAGGGACTTATCCGCTCGGAGGGTAAGGAATACATCATGCAGGACGGCGACGTTGTGCATTTCCTGTTTAATGTTTAAGACTTATTTGAAAAGCACCTGCTGCATCTGCAGCAGGTGCTTTGTGCTGTTCACAAAATCCTTATCCTTGAAGAGAAGACAATAATCACCGCATCAACGGGCTTGTAACGTCATTGTTCAGCTCTCTGTCGGGAATGTGGTGCTTTCTGATAAAGTACGCCATTGCCCCATAGGTCATACCAAGAGAAAACAGCACCAATGAATTTACAAAAGTGAACAATAGTGTATAAATAGTAAATTGCGTACTTACATCTGTTTTGCTTATCATCCGCACTGACACCAGACCAAGTACGGATGAAAGTACCGAAGCTGCAGGTGCCGCCATAGTTCTGGCTTCATGTACTGTTCCATTCCTCACACATCGACAGGTATGGAAAAATCCCATAAAAAGGCATACGATTTCAACGATTAGTAAAATAACAGTTATCAGAACATCAGAATAGCCCAGATAACTCTGGATATAGTACATCCAAATATTGAATGACAGCACAACATTCAGCAAAATGATAATATTGGCGGCAATGCCGTTATATAATTTCACCGTCTTTTTTCTTATAACCACAGAAAAATATACAACCTCACAGACAGTCAGGATAAGCAATACCGCTGTTGATATGAAGCTTTTCATGCTTACCAGAAAACATGCAGCCAGCACAACGAGAATAATAATTACTTTTCTCCCGTTCCTTATCGTTGCAAGATTTATATTCTTTGTGTATTTCTCAATAAGCTGATTGACCGTTTCCTGCTCCATATAACCACCCTCCACTCTTTTCATGATATTTTCATTATAACTACTCTCAGACTGCCTGTAAAGAAAATCTTATGCTGTTGCCCAAAAACTGTACCGACGAAAAATACAAGAAGAATAAACCAACCCAGCCACGGTGTGTCGTGGCTGGGTTTGATTACAACTCAAATATTATTCAAATATTCCTCACTGTTCAGATAAGAAACAGTATTTATCACTGACGATAAAAGAGTTTCTGCCGCGATTGCTGCACAGATCACAACCTGAGCTGCGGTAAGGAATCTGAGTTTACTTTCGTCATTCTTCAGCATACGATAGACAAAATACTCAGCCAGAAGCACCACTGCTCCTGCTATTCCTATCCACATACACAGGGAATGCTCCCGCATCAGAACAGCTATGCACATAGCTGAAACAAACACTGCAATTATCTGAATCACCATCAGCCGCTCAAAGATAGCTGCGGGAGATCTGTCCTTATTCAGGAATGTATACTGCAGAGCAATGATGATGAATACTGCAACAGCAAACAGAGCCATCCACGATGCACGCAATTCTATGTTTTCAACAACAAGAACGAACACAATTCCCGCCACAATTATCTCAGCAAATGTAATCCAGTAAAATGGCTTTTTCTGCTGTGTAAACACTTTATATACTACCGCTATCGCAATAATACCAAAATAACCTAATATAAAAACATTTCCGCTCATGAACATGAGCAATACCGTTACGGCTGCAGTCACTCCGCAGATCCATTTATAGGCTTTCGATCCACTTGTTATGGCAGTACATAAGACATATGCTGCAATTATAAATATTCCATTCCACAGAATATCCTTGAAAACCGATACTCCTCCCTCATAACCCGAAAACGCAGGCTTCGATAACAGATTGATTGCTGCTACCGCCAGAATCCACTTAATAACAGTTGCTACTATCTGCTTCCAGTCTTTTCGAAGGGGTGATACTGCCTCCTGCGGCTTTGTTTCCGTACTTTTCACAGCGCTCTGCGCCACCGTCTGGGGGGTGGTCTGGACATAGCCGCGGCAGCCTGTCTTTTCCACCACCGAGCAGATGCAAGAGAAGAATGTCTCCTCGTCGGAAAAGTCCTGACGGCGTATCTGATTAGTCTCCGCAAGACGCAGTGCAAGTCCCTGAGGCAGCTCGCATTTTTCAAGCATCACCGCACACACGGGCTTTCCAAGATCACAGGCGCGGTATATCTCACTTCTGACATACTTCGATTCCACTGAATTCCTTGTCAGGAACACAATGAAAACCGAGCTGTCATTGAGGGCATTTCCTATTACCTCATTATAGTCCTCAAGATACGGCAGCGCTTCATCGTACCATATACGATACCCCATTGCCGACATCCGCTGGACTATGGGCACCACCTTTTTTGAGTCCTTGTGGCTGTAGCTGACAAATCCGTATTTTTCACTATTGAAAAATTCCATTTTATCACTTCCACTGTACTTTTTGTAATCAGTGTATCATACAGACCCATTTATTTCAAGAGTAAGGTTGCGATTTCAGCAGTGTCTGATACATGACTCGTATTCCCCTTTCCTATTGCCAAAAACCCGTTTTCATGCTACTATGAAGCTATGAAAATACAAGGAGAATGACAAATGAACAAATTCACCTTCAGATCTTTGAAAACCCTTCTTTTCGGCATATTCGTCGCTATGGTGTGTATTCTGCTGGGGATTCTTTTTCTGGGTCCTGCCTACAGAATGACCGCCGATTCCGATGAGGAGGTCAGCATCCCTGCTGCTGTCTATCTTTCAGACAGCGATGTTTCCGGCAGTGATATTTCCGAAACCGACCTGTCTTTTACTGACATTTCAGCGGAGGTAACAGAATGAGAATTTCACAGGATGGCAAGCGCCTTATAATAGAAGCCTGGGGCAGCAAGCTCTGGATTGACCCCTGGGGCGAAAGCTCGGTGCGCGTGCGAATGACCCAGCAGCCCGAAATGGACGTGCGCAACTGGGTGCTCACTGAGGAAGTCCCCGAAACAGACGTAGAGATAAAATTCGAGGAAGTTGACACCACCGACCCCTGGTACAAGGGTGAGGAATGGTCACAATATCACAGAAAAGATACTCAGGCGAGCCTTACAAACGGCAAGCTCACCGTTAAGGTCAGCACCGAAGGTTGGCTGAGCTTCTACAACCAGAAGGGCGAGCTTCTCTGTGCAGAATACTGGCGCAACCGCGACAGGCTCAACCGCTATTCAACATCCCTCAGAATCGAAGCGAGAGAGATGCGTCCCATTATGAGCTCTTCCGACTACAGGCTCACCGCCCGTTTTGAGGCATTCGACGATGAGAAGATTTTCGGCATGGGTCAGTATCAGGACGGAAGACTCAACAAAAAGGGCTGTATCCTGGAGCTTGCAAGCCGTAACGGACAGTCTACGGTGCCGTTTTTTGTTTCTTCCCGTGGTTACGGCTTCCTTTGGAATGACCCCTCCTACGGCAGCGTGACCTTCGGCGCAAATGTCACCGAATGGCACAGCGTATCAACACGCAAGATGGACTACTTCATCACCTGCGGCGATACTCCTGCGGAAATCGAGGAGCATTATTCCGCCGCATCGGGCAGAGCTCCGAAGATGCCCGAATACGGTCTCGGCTTCTGGCAGTGCAAGCTCCGCTACCGCAATCAGGAGGAGCTTTTGAGCGTTGCAAGAGAATATAAAAAGAGAGGACTTCCTCTTGATGTTATAGTCATCGACTTCTTCCACTGGACAAGGCAGGGTGATTTTAAATTTGAAAAGCGCGACTGGCCCGACCCTGACGCAATGGTGAAAGAGCTCAAGGAGATGGGCATTGAGACCGTTGTTTCCGTATGGCCTACCGTTGACGAAAAGAGCGAAAACAGCTGGGAAATGGCTGACAAGGGTTATCTTGTCAAGACCGACCGCGGCAACAATATAGTGATGACATGGATGGGAAACACCACCTTCTTTGATGCAACCAATCCCGGCGCTCAGAAATTTGTGTGGGAGAGGTGTAAAGAGGGCTACTACAAGCACGGAATCCGCTGCTTCTGGCTTGACGAGAGCGAGCCCGAGTACGGTCCTTACGATTTCGACCTCTACCGCTACCACGCAGGCCCTGCACATCAGTGTCTCAACACCTACTGCGTAGGCTATGCAAAGGCTTTTTATGACGGACTGAAGTCCGAGGGTGAGGAAGAGATTCTGTCCCTTGCCAGATGCACCTGGGCAGGGGGTCAGAAGTACGGCGTGCTGACATGGAGCGGCGATATTTCCTCCACATGGCGAGCTATGAAGGAGCAGATTCCTGCAGGTCTTAACATGGCAATGGCAGGTATTCCCTGGTGGACATGTGACCTGGGCGGATTCATGGGCGGCAATTTCTCTGACCCCGATTTCCACGAGCTGCTGGTGCGCTGGTTTGCATGGGGCTGTTTCCTGCCTGTATTCCGTATGCACGGTGAGCGCTCACCCTGGCATGAGAGAGAAGAGGAATTCATAAACGGCGTCCGTCAGCTTACAAGCGGTCAGGACAATGAGATATGGAGCTTTGGCGAAAAGAATTATGAGATAATGAAGGAATATCTCTTCATCCGTGAGCGTATGCGCAACTATGTGCGCACTCTCATGGAGGATGCAAGCGCAAAGGGCGCACCCATCATGCGTCCTCTGTTCTACGACTTCCCCGAGGATAAGACCGCATGGGAAACTGAGGACTGCTATATGTTCGGCCCCGATATGCTGGTCTCCCCCGTCACTGAGCCGGGCGTTTCCCAGTGGTCTGTCTATCTGCCGAGCGGCACTCGCTGGGTTGATGCATTTACAAAGAAAACCTACGAGGGCGGACAGCGCGTTACCGTCCCTGCTCCCCTTTCCGTTATTCCCGTAATGCTCCGCGAGGGCTGTGAGATTGAAATTTATCGCGATGGGTTTGAGAAGTAAAGGAGAATGATTATGAAATTAACACCGTCAGGAAAGGCAGCCAATATCTTTGATGAACGCACATGGTTCAAAAACGCAAAGCCTATGGGTGGAGAAACCCACTGGAGAGACGGACGAAGCGCAAAGGAGCTTGCGCAGTATATTACCGATGCTCTGCCCTCTGTCCCTCAGGAAATCGAAGAGCTTCTTGCAAATTTCATCCCCGGGGATTCTGATTTATTCTGGGATGCTGAGTACGTTACCGAATTTTCAAAATTTGATCTCGGCAAGGGCGAAGGACGAAATCACGATGCGGCAATGTGGAATGATCAGATATTTATTGGCATCGAAGGCAAGGCTGATGAAACCTTTGGCGACATTATCGGGAAAGAGTACAAAGATTGCAGTGACAACAAGAAAAAACGCATCGATGGACTTTGCAATATGATATGGGGCAAGGCTCCGAATGATTATTCCGAAATCCGTTATCAGCTTCTCACTGCCAGCGCAGGTATTCTCCTTGAGGCAAAGGAGCGCGGTCTTGAAAAAGCGCTTTTCCTTGTGATTGTGTTCAAGAGAATTATTGACGGTGAAAAACGCTATAAAGATGAGAAAATCACTGAAAACAAAAAAGATGTCAAAGCATTTCTCCGCAAATGCGATGCTGCTGACCTGGGGTATTGCTATAAAGTCCCCACCGTTTTTGGCGCAGCCAACGGGATTGAGCTTTATTTCAAGGAGATAGAAATAAAGCTGTCTTAGTATTTTTCATAACCGCCGAAACGGGCGGCTATAGACCGCCCTGCGGGTTTTGTTTTAAAATAATTCAACGCCTGCAGAAAACATGATAACGGGACGCCGAGGCGTCGTCCCCTACGATATTTGCGGGGCGGGAAGTGCGCCCTCTGCGGCTGCAGCGGAC
>JAZUPA010000163.1:0-9011 GCA_045604945.1 Acutalibacteraceae bacterium | reverse complement strand
TCTGATTATCCCACTCGCTGCCGCCGTAGCAGCCCACGGAGGATGCATCAAATTCCTGTGCCGCTTCTGTTGCCCAGCCTGCAAAGTCGGATCGTAGCCATGTCGTTCTGTGAGCCAAGGAGTTGATTTATGACATTGTCTCCCTAAGACCGCTTGGCCTCCGACTTGTCTGATTATCCCACTCGCTGCCGCCGTAGCAGCCCACGGAGGATGCATCAAATTCCTGTGCCGCTTCTGTTGCCCAGCCTGCACCGTTTTCTTCCCACGCAATGCGATTCTTTTCTATCATCTCATCACGCTCAGTGCCTGTCAGGGTGCTGACATCATTTACGGGAACCCACGCAATCTCCCACCAGCAGACGCCTACGCCTGCATCGCCAACGTTGGCGACTGCCTCAATAATGTCATGAAGTGCGTCTGCCTGTCCCTGAACACTTATATCGTAAGCAGAAGCATCCAGCCATTCTCTGCCCTCATAGGCAACGTTTCTCTGTCCGTCGCCGTCATCCCATGTCCATGCCCATGCGGTTTCGGTACACATTACCTTTTTGCCGTACTTATCGGCAACTCCCTTGAGCTTTGATGTGAAGTTTTCAAGAGTGCCGTGCCAGTAGGAATAGTAGGAGGACGCGAAAACCTCATACTCAACCCCTGCCTTTTCAAGTGCCTTTGCGTAGCCCTCAAAATTCTGCTTTTCGGGGTTTGTGAAGTGAATTATTCTCTGAATGGAGGGGTCAACAGCTTTGACTGCCTCGCAGCCTGCCTTGCAGAGAATATACTTGTTGTCGTTGTATTCGCCTGCCATGCCTGAGGTTATCTCGTTGCCCACCTGCACATAGGTGATGTTTACTCCCGCATTCTTCATGTGGGTAAGGCAGTCGTATGTAAAGCTGTAAAGTGCGTCGGTTTTGTCTTCAAGGCTCATCTCTGCCCATGCCTTGGGGGAATTCTGCTTTCCCGGGTCTGCCCAGAAATCGGAATAATGGAAGTCAACCATAACTCCGAGCCCCGCCTTTGTCGCTCTCATACCTATCTGGGTAACGGTTGCAAGGTCGCAGGTTCCTGCTCCGTAGGTGCTGCCCTCAGCATTGTAGGGGTCATTGAAAAGACGGACACGGATAGTATTGATTCCTGCTTCTTCAAGAATTTCAAAGAGGTCTCTCTCGTTGCCGTCCCTGTCGTAAAACTTTACTCCTGACTTCTCAAGAGCAAGATAGGAGGATACATCAGCACCCATGACAAAATCGGTGCTGAGATTTTCTATGGGCTCTACATTTACGCCTGCATTGGCGATGACTACGGTTACCTCATCCTCAGATGTTTCGGTTACTCCGCAGCCAAACAGCGAAAGACACATAACCAGTGCCAGAATCAATGTAAGAATACGCTTTTTCATTTTATTCAATCCTTTCACTTTCTGGGAGGCTTTCTCTTGTAATTTACCAGAAGCTCGCCCAGCTTGCCGTTTTCAAGATAACGCTCATCGGATATGATGACCCTCATATCATGGGCTCTCTCCCACATGGAGGGAGCGGTGCTGCGGATATTGCTTACCGCAGTGACCAGAACAGGCTGTGCATATCTGCCCCCCAGTCGGTGAGCCATTGTGTCAATCTCATAAAGATACTCGCTGCTGAGATTGTCGGGCTTTGCGCTCTTGCAGGATATGAAATAGGTTGTAAGTCCTTTCACCGCCATAATATCTATCTCGTTGGTGGTCTCGGAATCTCCTCTGCCGTCCCAGTCGATGATAACACTGATATCAACATCGTCAAAGAGACCGCATTCGGTCATTCTGCAGTAGGTCATAAGCTCCAGCACAGAGCCTCTGTCCCTGAGCATATAACGGGTAACAGCATTCTTATAACGGAATTTTACCCTTTCCTGTGTGATTCTGCAGTCTGTGATAAAGCCTTCCCTCTCAAGTCTGTCCAGCAGAGCTGAGGGGCAGTTGCTCTTTTCTCCGTTGTAGATTATTTCGGTATCCACGCTGAGCATATCTTCTTTATCTTCGTCGGCAGAATGGAAGAAAAGGGTGTACTTATGCCACGAGGAATAGTAATCCATGAAGATATCCCAGAGAATGAAGGTATCCCTTCTGAGTTCATCATCTATATCCTCTGCGGATATTCTGCCGTTGCGCAGGACGCCTGCACCTGTCATGGCAATCATATCCTCAATGGAGAAAACAGGCAGAGTAAGCTTTTCCGCCTCGGGGAAGGCACGGACATCAGCAAAGCATCCGCGTTCTTCATCAAGGCGCATAAGGGGAACATCGCAGCTTTCCGCAAACATTCCGCAGGCTACAAGAGCAAGGTCATTGCCTCCCGATACATCAATAACGCAGTCCTGATGCTCCTCTGTTATCTCTGCAAGAGCTTCGATAATCGAGGTGCAGTCATTTATGTTGCAAAGCTTGTACTCTATTTTTGTGTCTGACTTTCTGCGGCGCAGAAAGCCTTTCTGTCTGCTGCGAAGCAGCTCATCTGCCAGCCGCTCGCCGCCCAGCATAACCACAGTTTCAGGATTTGCCGCACAGGTGGTCACAAGGTTCAATACCGATTCTTCATCATAAATCTCGATAAGTGTTTTCACTCAAATCAACCTCTCTTTCCATATGGGCATACATATATACAGCGTCCGCACACGGCACCTCTGCCGATATGCTTGTACGCATTCTTCATGTGCTCTGAGCATTTCTTTGCATCAAAAACGGTCTCTCTGTCGCTGCCCGGAATGTAAACTCCGCCCTTTATTGCTCCTGCCGGGCAGGCTGCTGCACATTTCCCGCAGTTTTCACAGCCGTTTGCTGCCTGAGGAGGATTCTCCTCCACCAGCGGCATATCTGTCAGCACCGTTGCAAGGCGCACACGGGGTCCGTGCTCACTGCTTACAAACAGCGCGCTTCTTCCTATCCAGCCGAGCCCCGCCGCCACCGCAGCGGTCTTGTGCTGATATATTCCCGTATACACATCCTCCTTGTCGTGTACGCTCTGGGAGGCGGCAATGGGGAAATAATCGTATCCCTCCCTGCGTATCAGCTCACCGCAGAGAATCGCACATCGGTCGAGAAGCGCATTCACTGCTCTGTAATGCTGAAAATATGCGTAGGTAGGCGCATCGGCAATATCCGACAGCACTGCATCCGACAGTCTGAACATCAGGGTCACTGCATACGGATAGTCTTTAAGCTCATCCGGGATGCAGGACTGCTTTGAAAAGCCAACTTCACACAGTCCTTCGTAAATCATTCTCTCCCTGAGAATTTCCCTGAAGCTCATCCCAACCCCTCCATCACTGCCTTCGGACAGTCTTTTTTGCAGATATTTATGTATTCCTCAAGGCACAGGGAGTATTTTGCCATAAATGCTGCGGTTTCCCGTCCCACATACCGAAGCTCCCAGGGGCGCGACTGCAGTCCTGTCACGCTTTCCTTGGTATCGGGATATCTGAAGATGAATCCGTATTTGTATGCGTTTCTTATAAGCCACTTGCCCTGAGCAAGGGATGCAAAATTATCCTGCACTTCACCTGCCTGGGTGGACACGTCAACAGTATAACCCAGCTGATGCTCGTCAAGTCCGCCTGAGCGTATTCTCTTCTTTACCTGTGCCGCGGCATCGTCATGGCTCATTCCGTCACTCATGAGCTTGTATATCTCGTCGTTGTAGATATCCGTCTGGGATGCGGCGCTTCGCCAGCCCACCACAGGGATTACGCTCATGCCGTCCTCAACCATTGCATCGTGCATTTCAAGATACGCCATGGCAGCCTCCGCTCTTAGCATAACATTGCTGCCGTTGGGCGCTCCGATAAGCCTGACCAAGTCACTGGGGCTGAATTCTTCATCCAGCGGCGCGCTTATTATGTACGGATAGCTTTCCACTCCCACCAGCTTTTCAGCAACCGCCGTCACAGCTTCATCCTCCGAGCAGGCAGCGCAGCTGTTGCAGGTTGATATGAACAGGGTCAGTATAAGCAGAACAAGAAAGCCGACCAGAATCATCCGCAGAAACACCATGCGGTTCTCATAATCACTGACAGTCTCGTTGATAAAGTGTTTGTTTGCCACGCATTTCATTCCTTTCGACTATACATACCGAATTATACACCACACCCTCTTCCTTTGTCAAAACCATCCGTTTCTTCAATAACACAACTAAATTTGTAAACCCGTCTTTGCAAGACCATTATAAAACTTACCCTCAACCCACTTATTTGACTCAAAAATCGTAATTTTTGGCTTGATAAAGCGCATTTTCCACAATTCATTTTTTTATCTCAATTTGCAGTCGGTTATTTGCTTTTATGTCTTTTGTCGTATTACCATATAATTTGCACCTCATATTTGGTTATTGTGTTTATTGATAATTCTTCATTCTTTTGTTATTATTATATCAAACTTTATATATCTTTGGGAGGTATATGTATGAGCGAATTTTTTCCGAACATTCCTGCTGTGAAATATGAAGGCAAGGATTCCAAGAATCCCTTTGCTTTTAAGTTCTATAACCCCGACGAGGTGATCGCAGGCAAGACCATGAGAGAGCACTGCAAGTTTGCCCTTGCATGGTGGCACGCTCTCACCGCAGGCGGCACCGATATGTTCGGCGGCACACCTGTTTATGATCGCAACTTCGGCGCTACCGATCCCATGGAGATCGCAAAGGCTCGCGTATACGCAGGCTTCGAGATCATGGACAAGCTCGGCATCGACTATTTCTGCTTCCACGACCGCGACATCGCTCCCGAGGCTGATACCCTCGCTGAGACCAACGCTCGTCTCGATGAGATTTCCGACCTCATCGCAGAGCAGATGAAGAAGTACAACAAGAAGAACCTCTGGGGTACTGCAAACTGCTTCGGCAACCCCCGTTACACCAACGGCGCAGGCACCAACCCCAATGCTGACGTTTTCGCATTTGCAGGCGCTCAGATCAAGAAGGCTATTGAGCTTACCGTCAAGCTCGGCGGTACCGGTTACGTCTTCTGGGGCGGCCGCGAAGGCTACGAGACTCTCCTCAACACCGATATGGGTCTTGAGCTCGACAACATGGCTCGTCTTATGACCATGGCTCGTGACTATGCCCGTTCCATCGGCTTCGAGGGCGACTTCTATGTAGAGCCCAAGCCGAAGGAGCCCACCAAGCATCAGTACGATTTCGATACCGCTACTGTTATCGGCTTCCTCAAGGAGCACAACCTCGACAAGGACTTCAAGATCAACATCGAGCAGAACCACGCTATCCTTGCAGGTCACACCTTCCAGCATGAGCTTGCTACCGCTCGCATCAACGGCATGTTCGGCTCCATCGATGCCAACCAGGGCGACAATCTCCTCGGCTGGGACACCGATCAGTTCCCCACCAACGTTTACGATGCAACCCTCTGCATGCTCGAAGTTCTCCGCGCAGGCGGCTTCACCAACGGCGGTCTCAACTTTGACGCCAAGCTGCGCCGCGGTTCCTGCACTCCTGAGGACATCTTCCTCGGCTTCATCGCAGGTATGGACACCTACGCACTCGGTCTTCGCATTGCTGCAAAGCTCATCGAGGACGGCAGAATCGACGAGTTTGTTGCAAATCGCTATGCAAGCTGGAACGAAGGCATCGGCGCAAAGATCCGCTCCGGAGAAGCAACTCTTGCTGATCTCGAGGCTTATGCACTTGAGAAGGGCGATGTTTCCACCACTACCGCTCGTCAGGAGCGTCTTGAGACCATCCTCAACGAGGTCATGTTCTCCCTCTAAGATTATAATTTCAAAGCCCGAGCGTTCCGCTCGGGCTTTTCTTTCGCTCATGCTTTCTACTGATGGTATATAAATTTTTCTACTATTAATACGGATAGTGGGTTTTAATTTCTTTTTTGCTGAAGTATAATGAAATCAGCGAAGGGGGTTGTTTCAATGAAAACAAAGCTCGGCGAAAACATCCGCTCACTCAGAAAAAGCCGCTCGATGACCCAGGAGCAGCTTGCGGAGGCAATGGGAGTTACAACGGGCGCCGTATATAAATGGGAGTCCGCTCTTTCTGTTCCCGATATAGAGATAATCATAGACCTTGCGGACTATTTTGAAACATCGGTGGATGTGCTGCTTGGCTACGAAATGCAGGGCAGCAGACTGAAATCCGTTATTGACAGAATCCGAGGGGCGTATATTGACGGAGATTTTGAAAAAGGCAGACGGGATGCTGAACGGGCACTGCAGAAATATCCAAACAACTTCCGTGTGGTATACGAAAGCGCAATAGTGTACTTCCTCTCGTTGGAGAAGGATTACCTGCACCGCGCTCTGAAGCTGTTCAATCATTCGCTTGAGCTTATTGACCAGAACACAGACGATAACATAAGCGAAGCGCTGATATACAGCAGGATGTCTCGTATCCACGCCGTTTTCGACGAGTACGACAAAGCTATCGAGCTTCTAAAAAAATATAATTTTGACGGGCACAACGAGGCAGCTATCGGAGAAATACTCGCCCGAGGCTGCAAAAAATACGATGAGGCTCTCCCCCATCTGTCGAACGCGCTTTCAAACAGTATCAACACCCTTCTGTATCTCTGCTCAGGCTATGCCAATGCATATGTCGGCAGAGGCGAATATCATAAGGCAATAGATGTGCTTCTCTGGCTTGTAAATGTTTATAATGGTCTGCGTATAACCGATGACCCCATTTTCCTTGACAGAAGCATTGTTGTCATGTATTCCGCATGTGCGGAATGCTCTGCTCTGGACGGGGATTTCGATGCCGCTCGGGAGTATCTGAAAAAGGCATATGCTCTTGCACTACGCTTTGACGCTTCCCCCGTGTACGATATGCGAAATCAGAAATTCTATCACGGTGATGAAGATGTCCGCGCATATGACAGCTACGGCGATACCGCAGTGGATGCAATTATCAACATTATCAACGACAATCATGATGTAAAGGTTCAGCTCAATCAGATGTGGGAGGAAATACGCAATGAAGAATAAGATCAGAAAACAACTCATCGGCAGATTCAAAAAAGGCAACCGTACAAATTATGCAGTTGCCATGTCCGCAACGGTTATGATGGTCTTTGCAAATCTTGTGTTTTCGTGGCTTCTTCAGGCGGTTATCGACTGCGCCACAGGCATTGAAGGTTCGCTGTCTCTCGGCACAATTCTTATAGTAATTGCCGCTCTTTACGGCATAATGGCGCTGTTTTCCCTCATGCTCTATCACGCAAAGCCAAAGTACAAATCAAAAGCCATGAAGCAATACAAGGATTATGCTCTTGAGGAACTTTCCAAAAAAGGCATAACCGCTTTTCAGGGAGAGAACACCGCACTTTACACCTCTGCCCTCTCCAATGACACATCTGTAATAGAAACCAAATATCTTGAAAGCAACTTTACTCTTGTAACGCACATACTTCTTTTCATCGGTGCATTTGCAATGATGCTGTATTACAGCCCCCTGCTGACCCTTGCAACCATAGGTTTTTCAGTCCTTCCTGTTATTGCAACTCTTATTGCCGGCAACCGTGTCGCTATTGCAGAAAAGGCGGTCTCTGACAAAAACGAAAGCTACATGGCAACGCTGAAGGACTGTCTGACAGGCTTTTCCGTTATCAAAAGCTTTAAGGCAGAAGTTCAGATGCTGGCGCTGATGGCAAAGTCAAATTCCCTTGTTGCAGACTCAAAATGCCGCCGTGAAAAGGTCGGTATTCTGATAAGCACCATCGCCCTTGCTGCAGGCACCATAACTCAGTTTGGCGTGTTTATTTTCAGTGCTTATCTGGCACTTTCGGGCAAGGGAATTACCGCAGGTACGATTATTCTGTTCGTTCAGCTTGTTAATTTTGTTATCTCTCCCATCAGCGAAGTACCCGTTATTATTTCCGAGCGCAAGGCTGCAAAGGCTCTTATCAATAAGCTTGCCGACGCTCTTGCAGATAACGTCCGCACTGAGGGCGATGTTGCTCTCACTACCCTTGAAAAGGGCATTGAGGTGCGCAATGTCACCTTCGGCTATGAAGAGGAAAAGACTATTCTTCACGATGTTTCCGTCACCTTTGAAAAGGGGAAGAGCTATGCTGTTGTCGGCGCTTCAGGCAGCGGTAAGTCAACACTTCTCAATCTGCTCATTGCGGGAAATACCGGTTACAGCGGAGAGATTCTGTATGACGACGTTTCCCTGCGCGATATAGACAGCGAGGCTCTTTATGAGCTTGTTTCCGTCATTCAGCAGAATGTCTTTGTGTTCAATGCCTCCATTCGCGATAACATCACCATGTTCAGCAGCTTCCCTGATGAAGAGGTAGATAAAGCGGCTGAGCTTTCGTGACTTTCCGCCCTTATCGACGAGAAGGGCGAGGATTATCTTTGCGGAGAAAACGGAAGCGGTCTTTCAGGCGGCGAAAAGCAGAGAATTTCGATTGCGCGAAGCCTGCTGCGAAATTCTCAGGTGCTTCTGGCTGACGAAGCTACCGCAGCCCTTGACAGGGCTACTGCTTATCAGGTTTCCGACGCCATTCTCAACCTTGAGGGAATTACCAGAATTACCGTCACTCACGCTCTTGACGAAGACCTTCTGCGCAGGTACGACTGCATACTGACCCTCAAGTCGGGAAGCATTGTCGAATGCGGCAGCTATGATGAGCTGATGGATAAAAAGGGATATTTCTATTCCCTGTACACTGTGTCGCAGTAAGTCTTACAAAATAATGTTTAACCTCTAAAAACAGCACCAGGCTGTGCCGATGGCACAGCCTGTTTTATTATTCCTCTTCGGCATCTTCAGCCTCTTCAAGCTTCTTTTTCTTTCTTCTGTAAGATGCGGCGCTGATGCTGAGAGCAGCCATACACAAGTCGGAGGCCAAGCGGTCTTAGGAAGACAATGTCATAAATCAACTCCTTGGCTCACAGAACGACATGGCTACGATCCGACTTCAGCCTGTTTTATTATTCCTCTTCGGCATCTTCAGCCTCTTCAAGCTTCTTTTTCTTTCTTCTGTAAGATGCGGCGCTGATGCTGAGAGCAGCC
>JAZUPA010000162.1:0-2733 GCA_045604945.1 Acutalibacteraceae bacterium | reverse complement strand
ATTATGCGGTTTTATCAAATCTCTCCCTCCGAGTTTTGCTACGCAAAACCCACCTCCCTCGTCAGAGGGAGGCTCTTAAAGAGGTTCTTTGACAGTCTGAAGCACATGGCTTTCGCCATGTGCTTTTTTGTTAAGGCTTTTCGGGGAAACACACCGATGAGGGGAATCCCTCCTGCTGAGGGACGTCTCTCAGGGATTGCCTGTAGGCAGCCCATCGGGCTTTTTCCGCAGCAGTCAGCGGAGAATCCGCAAGCTGCGTCCAGTCGCATTCAGTAAGCAGCCTGTCGCGCTTTGCACGGACTGCTGACGCGGTCAGGATTCGGAGAATCTCGCTGTCTTCGGTCAGAATGCCGTTTTCATAAAGATACAGCCCAGTTTCGATAAGCTCTGTATCTATGCGGTTGAAATCGGCTGCGCTGACCTCATGACAGCCGCAGTCCGAAAGAGACGTAAAACCCTTTCCGATTACCCTGTTCCCTTCTGTGTATACATACTGATTCATATAATCCCTCCTTATTCACCCAGATACAGCAGCATGAAAAATCCTGCTGTGTCGGTAATTGTATAACCTGCGCTGGGGTGTCCCTTGCCCTTGATGAGAACCTTGTCATCGGCATTCAGATCAAGCACTGAAGTGAGCTGAGGGAAGGATATATATAATGTTGTAGATCCGTAATCAGCTGAGTAGCAGGTAAACGGATTAGTCTCGGTCTGCACATCATTTATATACAGATAAATCGAGCCGTAATTGCCCCCTGATGTAGAGGACGACAATCGCAGTTGGGAAATCAGCAGATATTTGCCTTTTTTAAGAACAGAAACGCTTCCGTCTGAATTGTATGCGAAATATTCTGCATCCTCTGTGCCTGCGTTTTCCCAGATTGCCGTTCCCTGCTCACCTGCTGTGGAAACGGTTGTCTTTGTCGGATTGCTACGCTTCCACATGTGGACAGCCCTGTCGCTTTTTCCTGCGAGGGCTGCGAATATTGCTGCGCCTGCTACGGGATTTCCGCCGTTTTCGGTAATCTCAGTATCTACATTCACACTGCCGCTGCCGCCTGCGGGTATCTCAACAGTCACGGGCGAAGAACCGTCATATTCCGCACTCACAGCGCCTGTAAAGGTCAGGGTGTTGGGGTTCGGAAGGGCGGAGGGAATTGCTATTGAGCGCACAAGATTTCCGTATTCATCGAGGGTTGCGTTTTCTGAAACGGAAACGCCGTACTCTTCGATAGCGGAGGCAAGGTCTGCCTTGGCGTTGTTAAGTCTCTGGATTTCGCTTTCTATGCTCATGCAAAGACCTCCTTATATCGCCGCCAGGGAGATCTCAATATCACCTGACAGTGAAACTGTGCCGCCTGCGGTGTAGCCTGCGGGGATGGTATAGGAAAGGGTCGACAGTCCGTTGATGTATCCGCTGATGGTACCGTTGTCTGCCATTGTACCTGCAACGGTCTCACCGTCGGCGGTGACAATGATTCTGTTTGCAAGAACATGGGATGCTTCTGCGGTGACATCGGAAGTGTCATTGTAATTATCGGGGATTGCAGCGACGACCACATCGGAAATACCGAAGTAGCCGTCATCGGGGGTGACGGTCTGCTGAGACTTGGTGGGGGTCACACTCTTGCTCTGCAGATTGTAGCTGCCGCCGCCTGCTACGCCGCTGACAGTGCCTGCTCCGTTGTGGTAGCCTCTGGGAATGGTGTAGGTGGAGCCCTCCTGTACCTGAGCGGATACGGCTCCGCAGTTTTCGATTTTATTGATAACATCTGCAAGGACATCAAGCTTGGGAGTGGTGCCTGCAAGACCGAGCTCGTGGAGCTTGGTGCGGATATTGTTTCTGGCGGATTTGAGTCGCTGGATTTCAGTTGATATGCTCAATTGTTTGCCTCCTTAAATGGTTTCAAGCAATACGTTGATATTTCCGATTTCGGTATATACCGCCGCAGAGGTGATGGGCAGAGTGTTGTCCTCCTCCGCTCTGTCGGCGGTGTTTACGGAAAGGATTCCGTTTCTGAGGGTCAGTGTGCTGTCGGGGATAAATGCGGTAACAGCGCCGCCGTCACCCGGAATGCCCGATACAGCCTCAAGAGCTGCGATTCGCACAAGAAGCTGAGAGTAGATATCGGGAGTGGGGTCAGAAACGGCGGTATCCTCAGTGACAGCACCCTTTCGGACGGTATAGCGAACAAGGTCAGAGGTGCGCACGGTATCGCCCTGTACACCCATGACACCAAAGTAAAATGTGCCTGCGTCTGCCAGCACCTCACAGGGAACAAGGCAGGTGTCGTCCTCCATCATGACATGATAGACGCTGTCTTCCGAGCGGTAGAATACAGCGGTCTTCTCGAAGCAGTCCCAATGGGAGGAAAACTCGACGGTCAGCAGGGTATCACCGATACCTCCGCTTGACAGAGACGGTGCGGATGCAATATGAAGTGACTGGTCACTGCACACTGCGGATAAAATGGTGTAATTCATCGTTCTCTCCTTTGCGATATATAATGCATCCGGACAGAGCATAAGCGGCAGCGGCAGGAGAGCGGTTGTGCAGCTGCCGGGTTGCTGTTCTGCGTCCGGCTGCGAACTTATAATAGAACATATGTTTGGTGAAGTCAATACATAATCGAGAAAATTAACAAAAAATTGACATTTACGAACCGATAAAGGGACAATACTTGCGATAGGAGAAAGAGCGGCAGATAGTATAAGCCCCCACGGCATCAGGAT
>JAZUPA010000161.1:0-3706 GCA_045604945.1 Acutalibacteraceae bacterium | reverse complement strand
TCAACGATATTTATGCATCGTTTAACCTTTCTGATTTCGAATGCTGACTGGCAGTTCTGACAAATATTAATTCTTTTACAAAGTAATAAAAGCCGTCCCTTCGGGCGGCTTTTATATCTTATGAATGCCTTCGCACAGGTCTTACATACTTCCAAAAACGGGTTGAATCGTGGTAAAAATAGAACACTCTGCCCTGTTCGGTATCAAGACAATACCCGCTCTGTTCATAATCAAAGGCTTTCATTGCCGCTTCGATTTTTTCCTCAACGCTTCTGTTCTGAGTTTCGAAATCAAACGGGCCATGCTCAAAAACAATATACTCGCCCTCCGGGACATCCATCAGCATCATCCGGGCAGGCACTTCGCCGTCGTAATCTGCAGGCAGTCTCACTCCGTAGGCTTCCGCGAGAGGAATCCCCCAACTGCATATTCTGCCCTCAGGCTCGTTTATAAACGCCATGAGCTGGCCGCTGCCGCTGTCTGCCTCGCTGCCGCCATTATCATCAAGCTTACCCTTTACGCTGTCCAGTAAGCCGCAGACGGTCTCGCAGTCCTGACCGGGAATAGTACTCTGCTTCTGCCAGAAATCCCAATACCCGATGCTTTCATAGTTGCGTATGTGCAGAAATTTGTGCTCAGGGATTGTCACAAAATAGATCTTTACATCCTCTGTGCTCTTTGCCATTCCAATCTCTCCTATACCAAATAAATAGCAGTCAAAGGGCTTTATTGCGGTGCGCAGAACAACAGGAACGGGATTTTGTCTGTACTCACTGGGGGTTATACCGTATGCCTCCTTGAATGCACGAGTAAATGCCTCATGAGAAGAAAAGCCATAATCAAGGGCAATCTCCAGTAAACCTGAATCGCTGTCTCGTACATCCTTCAGGGCAAAGGCCAGTTTTCTGTATCGCAGATAATCGCGAAACTGCATTCCGGAAATCTCTCTGAATTTTCTTGAAATGTGAAATTCAGAATACCCAAGCTTTTCCGCCAGGTGGCTGAGAGTAATTTCCTCGCTGTCCTGAGCTTTGATGCATTTGTCTATCTCATCAATTATTTCCTGAATGTGTCTGCTCCACTCGCGCATCTGCTACACCTCTTTCTACTGCTTCTGCGGTCTATTATATGAGATGAATCTGTCCTTTGCTTGATTTCGCTTGCTGTATTTTTCTGTCATTATATATCACTCCTCTTCCTTAGTAAATACGGAATGTTTTTATCAAAATGAAAAAGCCGCCCACTTGGACGGCTTTTTCATTGTCTGCATTATTTCTCCGGCTCTGCTGTCAGCGCCGCAATAAGCGCAGCAAATTCCTCATCGCTGACGCTTTCAGTCTCTATATCATAGTATATTCCGCCGCTCTCAAAGCAGGTATAGTAACTATTGCCCAGCTTGTAAATATACATCTCTGTATCGTTGACCATCGAAGGGACAGCATTTTCGCAGACTATTATACAGTCACGTAAAGGCTCGCCCTTGCCGCAAGCCGCAATTGTAATGCTTCCTTCTGTCGGCGCGGCAATCTGCATTCTGTAATCATAGGGGCTGTAAGTCTCATGCCTTATGCCGTTTTCGTTGTATCTCGAAAGATATGACCAGAAGGATTCCACTTCAAACCCTTCAGGCAGGCGTGAGATAAATGCTTCGGGTTCTACACCTACCCTGTCTTTAAAGCTCTCTTTTACCTCACCACTGATTTCATCAGTATCATACCACTCAATCTGAATGTCCATATCAGGCGACATTGCCATCAGGTCATCTGTATTTATATAGATGCTTACAGATTCGTCCATTTGCAAATCCAGTTTCTGGGCGCCTTTTTCTCTGTCTGCAACAACAAACAGTCCCACAATCAGCACCACCGCAGCCGCAATTATTGCAATGGCTGTCTTCAGGCGACTGCTCTTTTTGTATGCAATGGCTTCTTTTATGTGCTTGTCTGAGATTTCTCCCAACGCCTCTGATATTAGCTTTTTATTCATATTTCAAAACCTTCTTTTTCAAGATATTTTTTCATATTTTCCCTTATTCGGTGCAGTCTGACATAAATACGGTTTCTGTCTGATTTCATTCTGACAGCTATATCCTCCGCAGAGTCGCCAAACCAGTATCTGCGCATGAATATCACACGGTTTTCTGTGTTCAGCGTTTCAATAAAGCTGTCAATCGCCTGTGCCAGCTCTTTTGCGGATATACTGTCCTCTCCCTCTGAATCTGCCAGACATTCTGCAAGTTCATCGAGAGCTGCATCATAATAGCTGTTACGGCAACGGGCAGTATTTTTATGGTAGCGCGCTGTGCTGATGTTGCGGACAATTCTGCAGATGTATGCTGACAGCGGATTGGGCTTCTGAGGCGGAATACTGTTCCATGCCCCGAGATATGCATCATTTACGCACTCCTGCGCATCGCTCTCGCTTTTGAGGATATTCCGTGCGATGCTCATGCATAATGCACCGTATTTTCTGTCCATAAGGTTTATTGCATCCTCCGACCGCGCATTGAACAGTTCGATAATTTTTTCGTCCTCCATGCTGTCACCTCCTTCACTAATTTACTATGGAAATCAGCGAAAATCTTACATATAAATTTTATTTTTTCATCAGTGCTTCTTATTAAATGAAAAAGTGGGTTGAAATCCCACTTTTTGCTGTTTACGTATAGTTCAGGACTCTGCTCTCAAGCTCCCGCAAACGGGACGCCATGCAACCAAGGGTTGCTTCAAGAATCTTTGATTCTTTGTCCCTTAACCACGCAAGCCTTTAAAAAGGCTTGACCTAAATTTGTAATAAAAGCAATTATTCAGTTACATACCTCATATCCCCGGCATGATAAAGCTCAAGGATGCACTCCTTGGGCTTGTTTTTTACCCAGAGCCAACCTGAGAATGTGGATTTATTGTAGCCGTAGGCTTCTCTGATGATTTCAAAGCGGAGTGATTTGTACTTATCTGCAAAGACTTTCAGTGACATTTTTCTGCCCCTGAAGCTGCCCTCGTTTTTTGTACAATTAAGAACGTAGGCATCGCAGAAATCATGGTCAACGCCCTCAATCTCAATAAAGCCGTCAACCCTTTTGCAATCACCCTCAGAAACCTCGAAAACGCCCTCGGCAAAGCGGAAAATCACTGTATCCTCTGCACACTCTATGGCTGTCACCACAGCATCGTGAAGAGAATATGGCAAATCGGTTATGTTTTTTCTGACTGTTGTTTTCATGCTGTTTCCTCCAACGGAAAAAATCATATTGCTGCAGCGGCTGAGAATCTGCCCTTGCATGCAGTCAATAAAACAAAAAAGCCGCCCTATTGGGCGACTCCATGCATATTCCCTGAAAACTGAACAAAGAATCAAATTTGAAGGAGGTCTTAAGCGATTCCTAAGTAAACTCTTGAATCAACCCAGCGTAGATTTGCTCTGCAAATCTACAGAGTTAATTCGCTTTGCGAATTTACTCAAGGACAAGCCCTCGGCCTATTAGTACTGCCAAGCTGAACGTATCACTACGCTTACACATGCAGCCTATCAACCTTGTAGTCTACAAGGGGCCTTACTAGCTTAAGCTATGGGAAATCTTATCTTGGAGCCGGCTTCACGCTTAGATGCTTTCAGCGTTTATCCGATCCGCACTTAGCTGCCCAGCTGTGCCACTGGCGTGACAACTGGTGCACCAGCGGTGCGTCCATCCCGGTCCTCTCGTACT
>JAZUPA010000160.1:0-27179 GCA_045604945.1 Acutalibacteraceae bacterium | reverse complement strand
AAATATTCTTTCACTGTAAACTACAGTGTTTTTGAAGAGTTTGGTACAAATGATGATGGTGTTGTATACATCGATCTTCCCGGCATCTCAGCTCTTCTGACTGACAACGGTTATACTACCGATGATTTTGTTTTTGATGTTTCTGTCGAGATGGATGGAACAACTGTTTCAAACAATGCTCAGTTCTTTGCAGATCAGGATCAGGTATGCATATACAATCCTTGGAATAATCTTGTTGGTGCTTGCACTAATGACTGGAGCGAAACCGCAAAGATTGTTATGAATGTTACCCTGCCTGAACAGTTCAGCACTGGTAGCTGCAACATTACTTATGGTGGAGAAACACTCATCACTGGTGACTTTAACTATATGTCCAATGCTGCTGGTTGGAAGGGTGCATATGGTACCTTTGACTTCAATGGTACTGGCACATATTCCTTCACTGTAAACTACAGTGTCTTTGAGGAATTTGGTACAAATGCTGATGGCGTTGTATACGTCAACTTCCCCGGCATCACAGCTCTTTTGGCTGACAACGGCTATACTACTGATGATCTTTCTTTTGATGTTTCCATTGAAATGGATGGAGAAACTGTAGCAAACAATGCTCAGTTCTTTGAAGATCAGAATCAGCTTTGCATTTACAATCCTTGGAACGATCTTGTTGGTCCCTGCACCACTGAGTGGAGCGAAGTAGCAAAGATCGTTATCAAAGTTACAGTTCCTGAAATGTTTGGCAATGGTAGCTGCGATATTACCTTTGGCGAATCTGCTGAGATTCCTGACGATGGCAATGATGAGCCCCTGAAGGGTACCACCGGCACAAAGAAGGAAAACGGCTACATCCATGATAAGGGCGCTATCTTCGTTTACACCGGCGACAAGTATGACATCTATGACTTCAATATCGCTACCGGTTGGGCTTTCGGTGCTGTACACGAAATCAACGGTAAGTGGGGCGACAGCTACTTCGGCGAAGGCGGCATCGCAGGTAAGGGCACCAACGAAGGCACCTCCATCAAGGGCAACGGTATCTACATCAAGTACTGGGAAGATTACAGAGGCATCGGCTATCCTGCTATCCAGCTTTCCTGGGATACCGACAGAATCTTCTATCTTGGCGATCTTACCGTATATTCCAGTGACTGGGCAATCCAGCAGGTATTCTCTGTAGGCGACGGCTTCTATCGCGGCCCTGCTGAGAGATATGAAGGCACCGGCGAGGCTCTCCTCGACGGCTCCAACAAGTGGTACTACTTCGGCGAAGGTTCCTACAACTCCGCAGCAGCTGAGACTCCCGCTGAGGATACAACTGAGGACACCACCACCGAGACTCTCGACACCTCCACATTCACCAACGGCGACCTTGGTCTTGCTGACGGCGAGGCTGGTGCATACATCATGTACGCTGACGCTGATTGGGCAAACCAGTACTGGTATGACGGCAACGTCTACACCATGAATCCTGAGAACGTAAAGATCACCGGCGAGGGCGACTACGTTGTAGGTCTTACCGGTCAGGCTTCCGGTCTTGCATTCACCGCTCTCGGCATCAGAAACGGCGAGGCTGCATTCCCCAACTACTGCTTCACCATCACTGCTATGACCGTTAACGGCGAGCTCATCAACTACACCAAGCCTTACACTTCTTCTGATGATGCTGTTGAGACCCGTTCCAACATCTACAATTCTTGGGTTTCTGAGCTTCCTACTGATGCACGTGTTGCATACGGCGATCTCACCGATTGCACACCTACCATCGTTAATGTTGATGACTTTGCTTCTGTAAACGAGTTCAAGGTATACTTCACCGTTACCGCTCCCGGCACCGAGCTCGACTACAATGCAAAGGTTGTAGAGACCCTCAACAACCTCGTTGCTGCAGGTACTCTCACCCAGGATGCTGTTGATGCTTACATCACTGCTAACGGAATCGTTGTTGAATAATTGAATCATCAATAATTCTGATTAACTGAATAGCTTTTGTGCAGCCATGCTTCTTTGAAGCATGGCTGCTTTTTTGTATACTTCAGTGATAAATTGCGCAACAAATTGCGCGTTTGCGCAATTTGTTGTTGCAAAGACTTATGAATCTATGAATATCAGCGGAGCCAACTGACACGATTCAATGATCTTGCACATGGAGAAAAGAAAATGAAACACCTGTAAAAAATCCATTAACCATGCGCTTTTCAAAGGCTGTCGATGTTCGGGGGCAGATGCCGGATGTAAAAAAACAAAAAGAGAAAGAATGACAGTTGCGCAACCTTGTTTAATAATGTAACAAAAATTTGAACTTTGATTCATGCAAAATGACATTTGAAAAATATGTATGCAGTGTTAAAATTTAGTTGTAAGATTTCCGACAGAGAGGTCGGGTATAAAATGAACGGTTAAAGCTCCATGCGGTAAGCTTTATACCGCTCAGATCAGGAGGTAAATGAAATGAGCAAAAACGCACAGCTCAGAAAGAGCATCGTTGCAGTCATGCTGGCAGTTCTCATGGTTGTCAGTGTGTTTGCAGCAGCAATTGGTTCAGGTGCTGATGTCAAGGCAGCAACCATCAAGACCGTCAATGTTATTTACACCGGCACAGAGGCTGTCGACCTTTATCTCGACGGCTACCAGGCAAATTCCTATGTTGATACATGGGAACTTGTAAGCGCAAACAGCAACTTCACCTGTTCAGAAACAAAAGATGCAAACGGCTATACTGTTTTCGCAGTAAGCTTTGATTTCGGCAGCATCTACAGCGTTGACTTCAAGACCAACATCGGTGCATGGAACTGGCTTGGATTCTCCTGGGATGAAATCAACAACGGCGCTACCACAAAGTATGTCTATGCTGACGGCAGCATCGGCACCGAGGCTCCCGCAGGTGATGAAGAAGAGGAAGAGCCTGAAACTCCTGCAGGTCCCACATCTACCGGCACTGCTACATTTGTATATGTAGGCACTGCTGACGGCGTAACTGCAGATAATTTCTGGTTCTATATGGATTGGGCAGAGGGCTCTCTTGCGACCACAAGCAGCGGCAATGACCTCGGCGCATTCTCCATCACCAAGGCTTCCACAACTATTGACGGCTACTCTGCAGTAGTCCTCACAGGCTCCAATGTAGCAAGCGAGCTTTCCAATATGTGGCTCAAGTTTGGTTATGACACTCAGATCGGTGAGACTCTTGCACTGGCATTTGACAACAGTGTCTACTATGTAACCGACGATTCCTACTCCACCACACCTCCCGAAGAGGAAGAAGAGCCTGTGGTTACAAACAACTATACTGTAAATGTATATGTTTACGGTCAGAGCGCTGAGGTTGGCGGCTGGCTCATCTACAGCGAAGGCGGCTCTGAGAAGGACTGGGGTACCAGCAAGACCGGCACAGGCTCCCTCAGCGGCGACTGGGCAAAGGTTACCCTTTCTTTCTCCACAACCAAGACCTTTAACGGCGTTGGTGTTCAGCTTATCGAAGGCGGCACATGGCTTTCTCCTCAGTATAAGCTTAACTTCTCCGGCAACACCTGCAACATGTGGATCGTTCCCGAGGCAGGTTCCTGCTATGACAACGAGGCTGACGCTCTTGCAGCAGCTGCTGAGCCCGCAACCAGTTCCACCATCATCTTCCACTACAAGAAGACCAGCGGTACCATGGGCGGCTGGGTAGTTGGTACATGGTACACCAGCGCTATCAACGGCAACTGGGGCTCCAAGGACACCGTATTTACCTACGAGGATGACTGGGGTTATGTTGCAGTTGTAAAGTATTCCGCAGTTGTCAATGAAATCGGCTTCAAGTTCCACAGACGCGCCAAGATCGACGGCGTTGCAAACGATTGGTACAAGGAAGATGGCACTGCTGACAGAACTGTCAAGCTCAACAACGGTTTTGCAGAAGTATGGGTTACCCAGGGCAAGAAGGCAGTAAGCTACACCTGCCCCAGCGGTGCATCCGAGTTTGATAAGGCAACAGCAACTCCCTTCAAGAACTATCGTTACCTCCTCGTCAACACCGAAAAGGGTGAGGATGCAGATCTCGTATTCCACTATCTGCGCAAGGATGGCAACTATGATAACTGGACCGTCGGTATCTGGGCAGAGGTTACCGCAGGCACCTGGAAGGACGCTCAGATCGAGCAGAACGCTGATCTTGATGAGTACGGTGCAGCAACTTATACCGTAAATCTTGCAGATTGGCCCAAGACCCAGATCGGCTTTGGCGTAAACTACAACAACTGGGAAAAGAAAGACTATGCTGCAGACCGCTATGTTGATGTTTCCGGCGTAGAAGCAGGCGAAATTCTTAATGTTTACCTCTATGAGGGCGACGGCACTATCTATTATGCTCCCAAGACTGATGCTCTCGTTGAAGAGGAGAGCGCAGGCGTGGATGCTGACGTAGTATTCCACTACAGCCGCACAAATTCCGATTATGAAGGCTGGATGGTAGGTCTCTGGTGCGAACTTGCAGACGGCAGCTGGCTCAACGACAACGTTGCATTCAACGGCACCGATGCAAACGGCTTTGCAACTGTAACCGTAGACCTTTCCGCATATCAGGCTGAGACTCTCGGCTTCAAGCTCAACAAGGACAACTGGGCAGAGGAAGACGGCGGCGACCGTTCCCTCGACCTTGCAGACATCAAGGATGGCGACATCATCGATGTATACCTCTATGAGGGCGACATCTGCGTATACTTTGAACCTATCGCAGCTGAGACTGAAGAAGAGGTAGAGGAGCCTGTTGAGGAAGTTGTCAGCGAGACTGACGCTGTCGAAGAAGCTCCCGCACCTGTTGAAGAAGAGACCAAGGGCGGCTGCGCAGGATGCACAGGATGCTCCGGTTGCGCAACCATGCTTCCCGTATTCGCAGTAATCATTGCTGCAGCTCTCGTTATCTTCAAAAAGCGCGTATAACGGTTAATATCGGAGCCGCCCTTCAAAAGCAGGGCGGCTTTTCTTTGAATTCAAATGTTAGCAAATAGCAGTGATATCTACTAATATCTTGATTTATTCAATAAAAGAGGTTAAAATTATAACATTGATTATGACTTCAGAGGTGGTCGCATGAAGCGCGTTGACAACCGTTCAAAGAGTGTTACAATGGCAGATATAGCAAGCGCACTGGGCGTAAGTAACGTAACGGTTTCAAATGCACTGGCCGGAAAAAAGGGAGTAAGTGCAAAGCTGCGTGCAGAGGTGCTTCTGAAAGCACGCGAACTTGGCTACCGTACTGAAGAAGAGACGGCGGAAGTTGTCAGGGATGAAAAAGCCCGTGGAGATATCGGCATAATAGCTCCGCAGCGATACATGGACAGCAGAAACGGTTTCCACTGGCAACTGTACCAGGAGCTGATTGCGCAGCTTAAAGCCTATGATAAATATGCAATACTTGATGTTGTAAGCGAGTCGGATGAATACAGTCTCAGCACCCCGAGGATAATTGAAAACCAGCTGGTGGCAGGTCTGATTATTCTTGGCAGACCCAGCCTGAGATTTCTGGGAGAAATCAGCAAGTGCGACCTGCCGGTAATATTTCTTGATTTTTCTGTCAGAAATTATAATTTCACCAGTATAGCAGGTGACGATTATTACGACATGAACCGACTGACATCCTTTATAATGTCTCACGGTCATTCAAATATCTGTTATGTCACAGAAAAACACGAGGAGCTTGAAAGAGACAGGTATTTTGGCTATTGCAGAGCGCTGTCTGAAAGTGAGATAAGCGCGCCGCAGCCCTGTACGCTTGAACAGGCAATGGAGCAGGCGGAGGAAATGCGGTATACTGCCTATGTGTGTGAAAATCCGTCTCTGGCTCAGAAACTGATAAAAAGCCTGCAGACAGCATCCATATCAGTGCCTGATATGGCATCTGTGGCATGCTTTTCAGATATCAAGCATGATTCAGAGAACGAAATAACCTGCATCTGCCGTGAACCGTCGCAAATGGCTCGGTTAGCGGTTGACGCACTGAGAGAAAAGCTCTCGGGAGAAGAAAAGAATGTTGGCAGAATCGCGGTGAGCGGCAGAATAATAGCCGGTAACACCATGAAAAGTATAATTATATAAACGGAGGAAAGCAAATGCTCAGACTTCCAGAAATCCTATCCAACGGAGCGGTGCTTCGTCATAACGCACCTGTTGTTATATGGGGCGAAACCGATGCAGAAACAGTTGAAATACTACTTGACGGAATTACTGCCGCAAAGTGCAGCGGCGGTGCTTTTGAAGCAGAGCTTCCTGCACAGCAGACGGGAGGTCCTCATACTCTCACGGTAAAAGCCAATTCGGAGGAAATAAATCTTACCGATGTGTATTTCGGTGAGGTGTGGCTTGCAGGCGGTCAGTCCAATATGGAGTATCACCTGCGCGATGACAGCGAAATAGAGGATGCAAAAAAGATTGCGGATATAAATCTTGTCCGTCAGTTCACCGTACCGCAGGCAGCGCACAAGGATGCGCGAAAGCTCCATCCGGAAAATTACGAAACACCTGCGTCATGGGTGGCATCAACAGCTGATACCTGCGGTGATTTTTCTGCGGTTGCATGGTGGAGTGCAGTAAATTACAACAAAAAATACAACGTACCCGTTGGTATAATATATTGCAACTGGGGCGGAACATCTGCTGCATGCTGGATGAGCAGAGAGGATCTTGCCGCCAATAAATCGGCAGCCCTTTACCTTGCCGACTACGATAAGGCAATGGAAGGTAAAACCTTTGAGGATTACGTTGAAATCTACACAGAATACTACAGAGGCGAGGAGATGTGGAGAAATGCCGCACTGCGCCTTATGGAGGAAGAGGGACTTGATGCCCCCACTGCATTTTCCGACCCCAGGGCAGGAAAATGCCCGGATTGGCCGCCGCCACACGGACCGTGGAATTTCGGCTCTCCTGCAAATCTTTATGAAGGCATGCTATCGACCGTTATCCCCTATAGCCTGACAAGAACTCTCTGGTATCAGGGGGAAGAAGATATAAGGGTATACGAGCGCTATGAGGAACTGCTCAGACATCTCATAGCCTGCTTCAGAAAGTATTTCCGCAATGAAGAAATGCCCTTCTATATCGTGCAGATTGCGCCGTACTCATACAGTGAAGACCCAAGGACCTTCAACCGTCCCCCGTATCTTCGCGAGATACAGTCAAAGGTGGCAGAAGAGACCCGCAACGCAAGCATAGTAATAACCACCGACTGCGGCAACAGGGATGACATTCACCCGAAGAACAAAAGGCCTGTCGGCGAGCGCATTTTTGCGCTTATGTGTGAAGAAAACGGAGAAGCTATTGACGCGCACTCTGCAAAAATGGTAAGCTATAGGAAAACAGAGAACGGATTTGTCCTCTGCTTTGACAAGCCCCTCAGAGGAGAGCGAGCAAAGGGCTTCCTGCTGAGCGATGAAAATCGCAGATGGTATCTTGCTGACGCAGTGGTTTCGGGTACTGAGGTTACAGTAACAAGTGCTGAGGTCGCAAACCCCACCGCCGCAAGATACGCCTTTGCAAATTACATTTATTCAGATCTTTACGGCGAAAACGGTCTGCCTGCAGAGCCCTGCAGAACGGATGAGTTTTTGCCTGATGATACAGATATGACAGTCTGCGACTGAATGGACTGTCCAGACGGGATATAATGAAAGGAATGGATTTATCGAATGGAAATCAAGGAGCTTTACAGCAAATGGCTTGAGAAGGCAACAGACAGTGCAATGCAGAATGAACTCAAGTCTATCGCAGGCGAGGATGAGAAGATCCGCGACCGCTTCTTCAAGTCTCTTGAATTTGGTACAGGCGGACTTCGCGGTGTACTCGGAGCAGGAACAAACAGAATGAATATCTACACTATAGGTGTAGCAGCACAGGCCCTTGCAGATTATCTCAACAACAAGGGGCTTGAAAATATCAAGGTAGCCATAGGCTACGATTCCAGAATCATGTCTGATGTTTTTGCAAAGACCTCCGCAGCGGTTCTTGCAATGAACGGAATTCATGCATATATTTTCCCTCAGCTCGTTCCCACACCTGTTGTAAGCTTTGCAGTTCGCGAGCTTAAGTGTGACGGCGGTATATGCATCACTGCAAGCCACAACCCCAGCGAATACAACGGCTTCAAGTGCTACGGCGGTGACGGCTGCCAGATGACCGATTTTGATGCAGGCGAGGTTTCCGCATGCATGGATAAGCTTGACATCTTTGATGATGTAAAGCACGGCGATTTTGAAGCCCTTCTTGCAGAAGGCAAAATCGAGATGATTTCCGAGGATGTCTGCCAGACATATATAAACAACGTTCTCGGCTGCAGAATCAATAAGGATGTCTGCGAAAAGGCAGAGCTCTCTGTTGTATACACCCCTCTCTGCGGTGCAGGAAACCGCTTTGTACGCGAGGTGCTTGAAAAGGCAGGCGTCAGAAATGTTACTGTAGTTCCCGAGCAGGAAAAGCCCGACGGAACATTCCCCGGCTGTCCTTTCCCCAACCCCGAGATCAGAGAGGCATTTGACCTTGCACTCAGACTTGCAGAGGACGTAAAGCCTGAGCTGCTTCTTGCAACCGACCCTGACAGTGACAGAGTTGGTATTGCAGTGCTCAGAGATGGCGACTATGTCCTTATGAGCGGTAACGAAGTAGGAGCAATGCTCGTTGACTATGTTCTTTCCACCCGCAAGGCAAAGGGCGACCTTCCCGAAAAACCTGTTGTCATCAAGTCTATCGTAACCAGTGATCTTGGTGCAAAAATTGCAGAAAGCTACGGCTGCGAGTGCAGAAATGTTCTCACAGGCTTTAAGTATATCGGCGAGCAGATGACCGAGCTCCTTGAGGCAGGTCAGGTAGAGCGCTTTATCATGGGCTGGGAAGAGAGCTACGGCTACCTTGCAGGCTCCTATGCAAGAGACAAGGATGCAGTGGTCGCATCCATGCTTATTTGCGAAATGGCATCATACTACAAGCTTCAGGGCAAGAGCCTTCTCGATGTAATGCACGAGCTTTATGAGAAGTACGGCTATTTCTGCCACAGACTCTGCAACTATGCATTCAAGGGTGAAGCAGGACTTCTGAAGATGGACGAAATCACCTCAGGACTGAGAGCAAATCCCCTTACTGAGATTGCAGGACAGAAAATCGCAGTGCGCCGCGATTATCAGGAGAGCGTAGAAACAAAGGCAGACGGCACAGTAACAGAGATTACCCTGCCCAAGAGCAATGTGCTTGTATACATTTTTGAAAACGGCGGATCTCTTATCGTTCGTCCCTCCGGCACCGAGCCTAAGATGAAGATTTATCTGACCGCAGTAGAAAGCAGTCCCAAGGCAGGCACAGAGATGCTTGACAGACTTGAGGCAGCGGCAGACAAGATTGCCGAATAATCACCCTGAGGGGGAATTTTATGGATATATTGAAGCTTAAACCTGCGGTAAAGGATTATATATGGGGCGGAACAAGACTGAAGGAAGATTTTTCGGTTGAAACCGACCTCGCAAGAGTCGCCGAAAGCTGGGTGTTTTCGTGCCATCCCAACGGCGCCTGTGTGGTGCTTAACGGTGAATTCAAAGGAAGTACACTGCATCAGGTAGTTCACGAAAATCCTGATTTTCTGGGAACTCATGCTGAGGATTACAAGGGCTTTCCGATTCTTGTAAAACTCATAGATGCCCATGATGATCTTTCTGTGCAGGTTCATCCCGATGATGATTACGCAGCTGAAGTGGAAGGCGGCACAGGAAAGACGGAGCTTTGGTATGTGGTCGACTGTGAGGAGGGCGCAAGCATTATCTGCGGCTTTTCCGAGGAGCTGACTGTTGAACAGTTCCGTCAGGCAATAATCAACGGAACGCTTCTTGATTATGTCCATCGTTATAACGTAAAAAAAGGAGATACTTTCCTTATCGAAGCAGGAACCCTTCATGCAATAGGAAAGGGCATGGTCATTGCGGAAATCCAGCAGAGCTCTGACATAACATACAGAGTGTATGACTATGAACGCACAGACGATGAAGGCAACAGACGTGAACTTCATGTTGATAAGGCCATCGATGTTGCAATAACAGCCCCTCCTGTTGATGAGCCGGGAGCTGCAGGTAAGCCTGAAAATGTGGACAGTCACACAGAGCAGCTTCTGGCTGACTGTGAGTATTTCAAGACAAGGCTTTGTGTCAACAAAGAGGAAAGTACACTGTTTATTGACGGAACATCCTTTGCATGCATACTGGTAGTTGAAGGCAGTGCAGAGTTTGCAGGTGTGGAGCTTGAGCGCGGTCAGTGCGCCTTTATCCCTGCAGGGTTCGGCACAGTCAGTGTTTCCGGAGAAGCAGAATATCTTATTACTACAATATAAAAAACAAGCGGATTCGGCATGAATCCGCTTGTTTTTTACTCAGTCGAGAATCAGTATGGAATAGGGGGGCATGGTAAGGGTAAAGACGCCGTTGTTGTTTTCAACACCGATACTGCCTTCAAAAACAAGAAGTTCACCCACTGCCTTTGATATATTGAAATCCGCACTGTTGAGAGTTACAACCTTCTCTTCTTCAGCGAAGTTGATTACAATTGCAATGCTGTCATCGTTCCAAACCTTTTCAATGGTGGATACATACGGGTCGTCATACTCATGAACCTTAACAACGCCTCTGGCGATTTCGGGGTTCTGATTTCTCAGCAGCATGGCATGTTTATAATAGTTGTATATCGACTGCTCATCAGCCTGCTGCTCGGCAACACCGGGGTATTTATATCTTGCGTTAGTGGTTCCCGGAGGGTTATAGGTGGTTTCATCTTCCGTTGTCCACAGCATGCCGATTCGCTTGTTCGGGTCATCGCCGGAACCGCACATGCCGATTTCTTCGCCGTAATAGGTAAAGCATCCGCCGCTCATCATAGCCAGCAGACCCTCTGCAAATTTAAGCTTTTCAACCTTGGGCAAAAAGCTTCCCGTGCGGGAGGTGTCATGATTGCCAAGGAAATTTGCCTGAATGGCATCTTCACCGAAAGCATCCTGAATTGAGGTAAGTACGCCCTCATAGCTGCGGGCAGGCTCTTTTGCGGTGGGAGAAAGAACAGAGGCGATATATCCTGTCTGCTGAGAAGTGGGGAAGCAGAAAAATGCGTCAACACCGCTTTCATAATAACCGGCAATAGAGACAAGATCGGTCCATGCTTCTCCGACGACAAAGCATCCGGGCTTTATCTTCTCTGATTCCTCATTGATGAAAGAGAGAAATTCAGTGTTCTTCTGGGGAGCACCGGTATAATAGCTTGTTATTGCGTCAAGTCTGAAACCGTCAACATCCATATCGGAGAGCCAGAATTTCATGATGTTGCGGATTTCCTGCCTCACCTCGGGATTATCGAGATTGAGGTCGGGCATGGTATCGACAAAACGGCACTCATAATATTGACTGTAATCACCGCGGTAGGAGGAATAGCCTGTAGTGCGCTTGTCGGTCCAGTTGTACCACTGGCGATGATCGCTGTCAGAGGTCAGAGAATCCAGAAACCACGGATGCTCGCTGGAGGTATGATTGACAACCAGGTCAATGATAACCCATATATCTCTCTCATGAGCGGCATCAATAAATGCCTCAAAATCCTCAAGAGTTCCGTACTGAGGGTCGATGGAGTAATAATCGGTTACATCATACTTATGGTATGACGGGGAAGGCATTATGGGCATAAGCCATATGCCGTTGTAGCCAAGCTCTTTGATATAGTCGAGCTTTTCAGTCATGCCCTTTATATCGCCTACGCCGTTTCCGTCGCTGTCAGCGTAGGAATAAACAAAAATTTCATACCAGTTGCGATAGCTGTCATCAATAATATTTGTTTCGGTCGGATAGCCTTCATCGGCTTTTTCGGCACCGCAGCCTGCAAAAACTGAAAAAGCGAGCAGCATGCAGATGACAATGCTGAGAATGCGTTTTAACATACAGATTCTCCTTTACACAGGGAATTGGTGAGTAAAAAAAGGGACAAATCAGTCCCCTTTTTGTAGTTGATTACAACGGCTTTGACAGTGTTATCTGACAGATATCGCCGTTTTTGTCTTCGGTAAAAATAACAGTAGTCTTGATTGGACGCAGTATGCCGTCATCGCCAAGCTGACGTCCGGTGTGGGTGAGGGTCTTTTTACCCGATTTATAGGCAGCAAGCTGCTTTTCGCGGGAGAATGTATCCTTGAAGGACTGCCTGTCATCAGGGTGATATGTAAGAGCGCCGCCTTCAATAAGGTCGTCGAAAACACCTGCATCGGGGCATGAACGTGCCTTGAAGGTATCATACTCCATCATATAATAACTGTTCTGAGTGAGATTTACGGAGATAACAAGGGGATAGAGGGTAGAGAGCGCGGCAAACAGCTTGCTCAGCTCGGAGGAATCAAACCACTCTGTACAGTTGAGAGAGAGTCTGTTGTTTTCATTGAGAATGAAATCCTTGTTCTCCATCTCGAAGGAATAGAAAGCAAAATCACGCTTGCCGTTGCGCTTTACATGATAAAGGGCAGTATCCGCCTGACGGAATAGGGTATCATATGAGCTTGTGCCGCACACGCCGAAAGCAACGCCGATACTGCAGCTTATGGTGCTGTCGGTGTCGGGGATTTTTTTGTAGGCGATTTTGCGAATCAGATTTCTCAGGGATGTACGAAGGACAGATTCGCTTATTGAACCGTGGAGAAGGACGAAGAATTCATCGCCTCCGATTCTGCCGACGATATCTGTGTTTCTGAAGTGGTCACGAATGGTGGATGCAATGGCTTTGAGAGCGTTATCTCCGCAGACATGTCCCATTGTATCGTTTATGGTCTTGAGGTTATCAAGGTCGATAATCATAAGAGCACAGGGCTCATCGATGTTTTTGGAAATTACTCTGCGGGAAATCTCTTCCGTTGCAGCCTTGTTGTAAAGACCGGTCATGCCATCGCGCTCCGCACGGCGGGTCAGTTCTATGGTTGCCTTTGTTTCAGCATCAACATCGCCGATGGATACAATAGCAGAAGAAGCCTTGCCGTTGGGATTGTCAATAACGAGGGTATAATCATAATGAAACCATCGATATGTTCCGTCAACCTGCAGAATATGAACATCAGCACTGCCGGTGGGAATCTGCTTTGCCATGGAATCGAAGAGCTCACTGTAGTCATCGGCAGTGTCAGGGGATATAAGCCCCTGTGAAAGGATTTCCGCAGGAGTATCAGGAATATTTTCGCGCTTGCCGTAAACCAGAGAAGCATCGTAAAAACGGTTTATCCGTGTGGTCGGGATATCATAACGGAATATGTGCTTTCCGCTCTGGGCAATAACGATGGAATACTCTTCGTTTCTTATGCGAAGCTCTTCGGTGGCAGACATATGCCTTGTAACATCGGTGGAAGAAACCATAACCATGTGCCTGCCCTGCCAGTGCATGGGAGAAGCCTGAGCCATAACCCATGTGCCGTCAGGCCAGAGGATTTCCATAGGCTGAGATTTTCCTGTTTTCTCATAGTGCCTGATAGGACAGCGACTGCAGGGTTCATCTTTGCCGATAAGTGCTTTGTAGCATTTCTGACCGACAAAATCAGAACCGAAGGTGTCGGTTGTAACCTGGTTGCAGAAAATTATATCGAAATTCTCGGGGTTGACAATATAGATAAAGGACGAATTCTGGTCAAGGGCTGACATGAAGTCAGCGGAAAAAGCAGCATCATTCTGACGCCGGCGCTTTGCAAGGAATATACCGAGCAGACGGCTGATAAGCTTCAGGGTGCCTATCTGTTTGCCTGTCCAGCTGCGGTTGTGCAAGCATTCATCAAAGCCGACAAAGCCTGTAAAAACACCGTCATCGTAAAGGGCGCACTGAATGACTGAGAGGATGCCCTGAGCAGAAAGAACCTCAACCTGATCTTCGGGAAGCGAGCGAATATCAGCACATACGAAAAGCCCGTCATCATCGAAATTATCGGTATAAATATTTCTCTCTCCATCAAAACGGTACTCATATTTCTGAAGTACATCCTTCTGCGGCTCAATGCCGGGGGCGCACCATTCGAAGGTGTTGATGCAGTACATATGAGATTCATGATCCTCGAAAATATATGCGCGGCTTACATCAAAGTAGGAGCCGATACTCTCAAGGATTGACTGGATAGAGCCATCAATATCAGTTGAGTTATACATCAGCGAAAAAACGTTGCTGACTATGTCAGGGTCGTAGGTTACGCTGTTTTCGCGGGTCATAAGCTGACCGGCAAGGTTCTGAAGGAGGGCAGCACGGTCTTTTAACTCCTGGATATTTGATATCTGACCGATAATGCGGATGGGCTTTCCTTCAGAGTCGGAAACAGACCTGTACTGAACTCTGTGCCAGGTATAGCCCGAGCCAAACAGGGAACAGATGATATCAACAGAGCCGGTGCAGATTTCTGAACGAGCCCTCAGCAGGTGAGTCTTGAGTGACTCAATGCTGTCGATATGAAGTATGTCCTGAGTTTCAATGCCGGCGAGAAATGCATCTATATTCAGACTGTGATTTTCAGAATCTGAGTTTGACTGAATGTGAAGAGCATCGTCCGCGATGCTGTAGTCAAAAATACAGTAGTTGGATGAAATGCTGCTGAGAATGCCGTGGTGATCGCCTGAAAAGCTGTGACCGATACCAAAAATACCGCAGATTTTACCGCTGTTATCGCGAAAAGCGGTTTTGCTGACGAGCAGATGTCCCTGGGAACCGTCGGGCAACGTCATGGGGGTTACATCGGTAACGCTCTGTTCAGCGCCGCTTATCAGCAACGCATCGGTTCTGATATAGTTTTCGGCATATTCCATGGAGAAAATATCATATTCAGATTTGCCGATGATTTCATCGATGCTTTCCTTTCCGAGAATATGGGCAAAGGAAAGAGAAGCAGCTATATATACGGAATCAAGATCCTTGAAGAACACAAGATCGGATGTTATGTTGAGGAAATGATTCCATGCATAATCTTTGATTGAAGGGGAGAATTTATCGTTCATGAAACAGCCTCCGAGGATATAGGTGACGATATGGTCGAAAATACGACTGATTATAAATATTATACATTTTTTGCAAAAAAAATTCAAGCATAATAGTTCAAAAAACTATATTTTAAAAGGTTTAGTTTACAAAACAGAAAAAAGTAAAAATTTGTGAAAACATAAGAATCCTTGATTATTGACTTGGATTTATAGTATAATTAAATTTGATACGAAAAGAAATTATACCCTTTGCAGACAAGAGGTTGAAAAATATGATAACAGTTCAGATGGCGGAGAGAATTGCTGAAATGGCAAAAATAGGAATAACGGAAAACGAGCTTGAAGCAACCCGTGAAGAGCTTGATAAAATGATAAGATTTGCCCGTGAGATTCAGGCGGTGGCAGACAGCATAACTGAGGATTCTCAGGAATTGCCCGAAGCTGCCGAGCGCAGCAAAGAAAGACCGGGATGGGATATTTCTTCGTGCAGCCTGGCAGAATACGGTATGCATATAAGAGACGGATTTTTCAGAATAGAGGCAGGTAAGAAGAAATGACAATATCAGAAATCCGTACGCTGCTGGACGAAAAAAAGCTTTCCTGCACAGAGTTGACGGAAGGCATGCTTAATAAGATAAAAGCAGAAAATGAAGAGCTGAAAGCATATTGCCTCATAACGGCGGAGGAAGCGCTCAGAAGGGCGGAGGAAACCGACAGACGCATTGCAAAGGGAGAGGTACTTGGAGTGCTCGACGGAGTGCCGATGTCACTCAAGGATAATATATGCACAAAAGGAATAGAAACAACCTGCTGCTCAAAGCTGCTGACAGGCTGGAAGCCTCCATACAGCGCAACGGTATGGAGCCTGCTTGAAAACAGCGGAGCGGTAATGCTGGGCAAGGCAAACATGGACGAGCTTGCAATGGGCTCAGGCTGCGAGACATCCTGCTTCGGAGGGGCGAGAAATCCCTATGATACAAGCAGGGTGGCAGGGGGCAGCTCAGGGGGCAGCGCAGCCAGTGTATCAGCAGGTCTTGCCGCATATTCTCTGGGGTCAGATACAGGAGGCAGTATAAGACTTCCCTCGGCGTATTGCGGTATAGTGGGACTCAAGCCTACCTACGGCAGTGTGTCGAGATTTGGTCTGGTGGGATTTGCACCCTCCTTTGACCAGATAGGACCGCTGACAGTAAATGCCGAGGACTGTGCTATAGTGTTTGATGCCCTGAACAAGCATGACAGAATGGATGAAACCTCCTTTTCGGGAGAAAGAAAAAAGATAGCAGGCACCCTTGACGGCAATATTGAGGGGCTCAGAATAGGTATAGCTCCTGAGCTTTTTGAAGGGGCAGGGGAAGAGGTCCTGAAGTCCGTCAGAGAGACCATTGCACTGCTCGAAGGAGCAGGAGCAAAGACGGTTAGCATAAACCTTCCGTATATTGAATATGCAACTCAGGTTTACTGCATAATAGGCTGCGCCCAGGCAAGCACGAATTTCGGAAGATTCGATTCCATGCGCTTTGGAAATCGCGCCGAGGGCGAAAATGCGGGAGAAATCATGACCCGTTCCCGCGCTCAGGGTTTTGGCGAAGAGGTAAGAAGACGCATAATGATGGGTACTATGGTGCTGTCCGCAGGCGGAAGAGCAGAGTACTACGAAAAAGCGCAGAAGGTAAGGCGTGCAATAGCAGCGTCAATCAATAATGCGCTGACTCAGTGCGATGTTATACTCAGTCCCACAGGAGCACAGACTGCAAAAATGGCAAATTCCAACGAGGATTTCATAAAGGAATACAAAACCGATGCATATCTTGTAGGCGCAAATCTTGCAGGAGTGCCGGCACTGAGCATGCCTTGCGGTTTCGATTCAATGGGGCTTCCCATCGGCGCACAGCTTATCGGAAGAAAGCACGAGGAGAGGACAATAATTAACTGCGCCAGAGCATTTGAAATGATCACAGAAAATGCATACACTCTCGGAAATGGGAGGTGTACAATATGAAATATCAGCTTGTCTGCGGACTTGAAACCCATGTGGAGCTGATGACAGAGGAAAAGATTTTCTGCCGCTGCAAGGCAGGCTTCGGAGGAGAACCCAACACTTCGGTCTGTCCTGTCTGTCTGGGGCTTCCCGGTGCTTTGCCGCTGCTTAATATGCAGGCGGTGGAGCTGGCAGTAAGAGCAGGACTTGCTCTGGGGTGTGAAATAAACAAGGTATCCTATTTTGATCGAAAGAATTATTTCTATCCTGACCTTCCGAAGGCATATCAGATTTCCCAGTTTGACAGACCGATATGCGGCAGAGGAAAGCTCACACTGCCCTCCGGCAAGGTGATACTTATTGAGCGCATACACCTTGAAGAGGATGCAGGAAAGCTCATGTACGAAAACGGTGAGATTCTTGCAGATTATAACCGCGGAGGAGTTCCGCTGATTGAGATAGTCACAGAGCCGTGTTTTGATTCACCGTTGCAGGTGAAGGAATATCTGGAAGAACTCAGACTTATAATGAAACACGCAGGAGTTTCCGACTGCAGAATGCAGGAAGGCTCAATGAGAAGTGACATCAATGTGTCTGTAAGACGTGAGGGTGAAGAAGGTCTCAGTGTGCGCACCGAGGTCAAGAATGTCAATTCCATAATGTTTTCACAGAAGTCAGTGGAGTATGAATACAGACGTCAGTGTGAGATACTGGAAAGAGGCGAGGAAGTCTTTTCCAGAACATTGCGCTGGAGCGAGAAAAACAACAGAACAGAGCCCATGCGTGAAAAGGAAAATGCCAAGGATTACCGATTCATGCGCGAGCCCGATCTTGCACCGCTGTGCATAACCGATGAGTTTATCGAAGTCATAAGAGTATCAATGCCCATGCTCCCCTCAGAACGAAGAGCGCGATATGTTTCATTCGGAATCCCTGCAGAGGATGCAGCACTTCTGGCAAGGCACAGAAAAATTGCTGAGTATTTTGACAGGGTGTGCGAAAAGGGAGCAGACCCAAAAACCGCAGCAAAGCTGATGCTGGGAAAGGTTTTTGCTTGCCTTAAAACAGAGGAAGACTACGAAAACTGCAGAATTTCCATAAGTGAAGATACCCTGGCACAGCTGACAAAGCTTCTGAGCGACAGAACAATAAATGCAACAGTTGCCAGAGATACTCTTGAAAAGCTCATGGAGCAGGGCGGAAAGATAAGCGATTATCTTTCCGAGGAGGATCTAAAAAAGACCGATGACAGTGAACTTCGGGAGATATGCAGGGCAGTTGCGGAAGAAAATGCAAAGATATGCGATGACTACCGCATGGGCAAGGAGAAAGCCATAATGCCCCTTGTCGGAGCGGTTATGAAAAAATCAAAAGGCAGAGCCGATGCAGCATTGGCAAAGCAAATACTTGAGGAGATTCTGAGGAGTTAATATGAGTATAGCAGAACTGTTTATAATAGCGGTAGCGCTGTCCATGGACGCATTTGCGGTGTCTGTATGCAAAGGACTGTCGCTGCAGAAAATAAAACCCCGCCATGCCCTGACCTGCGGCGTGTATTTCGGCGGATTTCAGGCAGCCATGCCGATAATAGGATTCTATCTTGCAAACATATTCAAAGGCAGAATAGAAAGCATAGCAAACTACATAGCCTTTATCCTGCTTGTTATTATAGGAGCAAATATGCTCAGGGAAGCATTTTCAAAGGATGAGGAAGAAAGCTGCTGTCCTGATATGTCCCCCAAGACAATGCTCCCCATGGCAGTGGCGACCAGTATAGATGCCCTGGTGGTAGGTGTATCCTTCGCAATGGTCTTTACAGAAGAGCAGAAGGGAAATATCTGGTATGCGGTGGCATTCATCGGAATCGTCACATTCATTCTTTCTGCCGTTGGCGTAAAGATAGGCAGCATATTCGGAGATAAGTACAAAAAGCGTGCAGAAGCAGCAGGCGGAATCATTCTCATACTTATGGGAATAAAGGTGCTTCTGGAGCAGTTCGGAATTCTATAAAACAGAAAAGAGATGAAGTGAAAATGGGTATCCTGGCAGGAAGATACTTCAACGCATCAAAGGTGCTCAGAGGCAGCGAACCAAACGGAGAGCTGCTCAGCGACAGCAATTTTCTGAAAAACACTCTGAAGGTTGCATGGCCCGCAGCGGTGGAATCCTTCTTCAATGCGCTGGCAGCCTTTGTTGATACAATCATGGTAGGTTCTCTGGGTACTTCAGCCATAGCGGCGGTGGGACTGACAAATCAGCCAAAATGGATAGCTCTTGCAATGTTTATCAGCATAAACGTTGCGCTCAGCGCAGTCGTGGCGCGCAGAAAGGGCGAAGATAACAGAGAAGCAGCCAACCGCACATTCAGGCAGGTGGCAATAATAACCCTTGTTCTTGCTGCAGTGATATGTACTGTATGCGTGGTTTTTGCCAGAGCATTCATGCTGGCAGCAGGTGCAATAGAAGGGGAGACCCTTGATCAGGCGGTATCGTATTATCGTATAATCATGGGCGGCGGCTTCTTTATGATCTTCAATATGATGATCAATGCAGCCCAGCGCGGCGTTGGCAATACAAAGATCGCAATGAGGACAAACCTGTGCGCCAATGCCGTGAATGTAGTGCTCAATTACCTGCTCATAGGAGGAAATCTGGGATTTCCGGCTCTGGGCATCAAAGGTGCTGCTATTGCAACAGTAACAGGAACAGCGGTCGGCTGTATTATGGCATTTGCATCAATTATGCCCTCAGGCAGTTACCTGAGCCTCAAATTTAAAATGAAAAAACCCAATGCCTTTGATAAAAAGACAATGAGTTCTGTGTTCAAGGTCGGCTCAAGTACATTTGTCGAACAGATATTCATAAGAACGGGATTCCTTCTGTTTGCAATGATAATCGCAAAGCTCGGCACCACCGAATTTGCAGCACATCAGATAGGCATGAACGTAATTACCATAAGCTTCGCCTTTGCCGACGGCTTGTCGGCATCCTCTGTTACCCTTGTAGGACAGAGCCTGGGTCAGAAAAGACCTGACTTTGCAAGGGTGTATGTCAGCTTCTGTCAGAAACTGGGCTTTATCTGTTCACTTGTGCTGTCGATACTGTTTGTAACACTTAACTGGCGAATATTCTGGCTTTTCACACAGGATGACAAGGCGGTTCTGGATTACGGAAAAATTATCATGCCTCTGACGGCGATAATAGTATTTCTGCAGATAGCGCAGGTCATTTGCGCAGGTGCGCTGCGAGGTGCAGGAGATACAAAGTATACGGCATTTGTCAGCCTTATAAGTATAGCAATAATGAGACCTGTCAGCGGCTACATTTTCTGCTATGTAATAGGCTGGGGACTTATCGGAGCATGGATAAGCATGTGCTTTGACCAGTGCATAAGACTTGCACTGTACTGGCCAAGAGTAAAAAGCGGCAAGTGGACGCAGATAAAACTGTAAAAATCAAAGCACCGCAGAAGCGGTGCTTTTTTGTGTGAAGAATTACTGACCGATAACATTTATCTGGCACATTTTCATTGTCTCCAGAGCTGCATTATGGGTTTCAGGGGTGACGCCTGCGCAGCAGGAGGCATCAACAGTGATTTCCTTTTCGTGGAAATGAGCCTTTAAGATCAGCGCGTTTGAAACAACGCAGATATCGGTGCAGAGACCGATAAGTTCTACAGAAAAATCCTCACCGTTTGCTTCTGCTTCAATAAGCCCGGGCAGGTCAATGGAGCCGAAGGTCAGCTTTTCAACAGCAGTGCAGCCCTTGTTATAAAGCGCCGCAGAAATTTTATCATTAAGAGTCCATCCATCAGTGCCTTTTATGCAGTGGGGAACAGGCAGTTTTTTGCCTTCTGCTGTATCCATGTAATTATCATAGTGAGTATCAAAGGTTACGAATATCTTGCCGTCGAAGCTTTCGATCTTTCTTACGGCATTGTCGATGATTCCGACAGCCTCAGCAGTGCCAAGGGCACCGTCAACAAAGTCCTTCTGAATATCGACTACAACCAGAAATTTTTTCATGGGTTATCTTCCTTTCTCAGATATTAATATCAGTTCTGCTCCTTATACTTGTAAGGAACGCCTGTGTGCCATTCAGACAGCGCGGTGCGCTCTGTGATAAGTGACTTTATAAACTCGCCTGTTTCGGTGAGAGTGTCATCACTGTTGAATACGCTGGAGGTCTCAAGCTTGTCGTTGACAGCCCAGTTGCACATTGAAATGCCGTTTTTGTTGCACCAGTTGACCCATTCAAGGGTAGATGCGCGGTCGATAGCGCCGTTGCCGTCAGCAGAGCAGGAGCCCCATTCTGTGACGAATATCGCGATTCCCTTTGACATAGCCCTCTCTGCGCGGGAACGAAGCCATTCCTTGTGGGTGCCTGCGTAGAAGTGAAGGGTGTAGGCTACGTTGTCATCATCAATAGGAGAAGCCGCAGCCTTGTCCACATCCTGTGACCATGTGGGGCTTCCGACAATGATGAGATTATCGGAATGGGGGCGAATGGCGGCAATAACCTCTTCGGAGTAGGATTTCACATCTGCCCAGGATACATTTGTAGGCTCATTGTAAACTTCAAAAATTACGTTGTCATATTCACCGTATTCCTTTGCCATCATAGAGAAGAAAGCAACCGCGTCGGTGGAATCCTTGTGAGCTTCATGGGCATGCCAGTCGATAATGACGTAAACACCTCTGTCGATTGCAGCCTCGACGACAACCTTGATTATTTCCTCATCGCTTCTGATATAGGGGGTGCAGCCGTTGATGCCGTAGGATGTGCGGACGACTTCGCATCCGAATTCATCCACCATTTTATCAACATATTCAGCGGTGTAGAATTTTTTTGACCAGTTGCTCCAGAAAAAGCTCATGCCTGTAACCTGAGCAATATT
This sequence comes from Acutalibacteraceae bacterium, assembly GCA_045604945.1. Lineage (GTDB taxonomy): Bacteria > Bacillota > Clostridia > Oscillospirales > Acutalibacteraceae > JAISGQ01. The sequence goes on along the minus strand of JAZUPA010000160.1, from coordinate 5,326 downwards.
GCCGGTGTTTTCGGAAATGATATGACTTCCGTCCACCCTGAGCTCCCCGTAGTATTCAACGGGAGAGATTCCGACGGCAAGAGGTGCCGAATCAGATGGGGATACAGTATCGGAGGAGGATACAGCATCGGAGGGAGAGGCTGAAACACCCGGAACGGGAGTGTCTGAAGAAGCCGAACAGCCTGCAGAAAGAAGCAGAGCCAGCATCAGCAGAGACGCAAGAAGAAAGGCTGTGATTCTGTTGACAGTTTTCATAATATATTCTCCCTTTTATGATTTACTAAATTATAACAGAGAGAAAGTAAAAAAGAAATCCCAATGAATGATTTTTATAAAAAACAGACATCTGCATAAAACAGATGTCTGAAAATCGGGATTATTTACTTTTCAGAGCCTTCAAAGCCTACGAGCAGACCGCCTGATTCGGCATAAAAGCTGCAGAGCGCGCCTGTGGAGTCGATAATAACCTTCGCGTCGGGGAAATCTGCAGTAATCATATCTGCAAGAGATACTGCCGCAGATTCATTCTGACAGTGGTGGATTCTTATTTTTCCGCCGTTATAGCCAAGCCTGCAAATATTGCGGCGGACTTCGGAAAGTGCTTTGTCGGCACCGCGCACTTTATCGGTGATTTCAAGGGTCCCCTCGTTGCTTGCCTTGCCGATAATGCGGATGCCCAGCAGCCCGACAACCTTGGCAACAGCCTTGTTCACCCTGCCGTTATTGGCGAGATTCCTCAGAGAATCAAGGCAGAAAACAAGGTGGGTGCTTTTCATATATTCGCGCACCTGCTTTTCGATTTCCTCAAAATCCAGTCCGGCAGCGATAAGCTCTGCAAGCTTTTCGATAATAAGAGCGTTTTCGGGTCCTGTTGAGAGGGAATCCAGCACAGCACCTTTTCTGTCGGAATGTGCAGCAAGATATTCCTTTAAGGCAAGCTCGGCAGAATTGCAGCTGCCGGAAAGCCCGCTTGTGATAGTAACGCAGAAAACACACTCGCAGTCCTCAAAAGCCTCAAGCCAGTCTTCGATGTTTGGGCAGGAGGAGTGGGATGTTCCTTTATATTTCTGCAGGTCAGATATCATCTCTGCTACATCCAGCTCAGTGTTATCAATATATTCCTTTTTATCGGTGATGATTTTAAGAGGAACACCGGAATAAGGAATATCGGTATTCATTGTAAGCATATCGGAGGAAGAATCGGTGATGATTTTATATCTCATACATACCTCTGGAAAACTGGTAATCGGAATACATCCGTCGACACGATTATATATAATCGCTTATATTGAGTCAAGCGTTTTTTGAAAACTGATTGACAGATAGTGAAAATAAGTATAGAATCAAACTCATGAATACCAATATAAAAAATGCATTTGCGAAGAAAATTTCAGAATTCAAGCTGCCGCGCTACAATGAGATTCCCAATGTAGGGCTTTATCTTGAACAGGTCGTAAAATTTATCAACGGCTGCATAATACCGCTCGGCTGTCAGCAGATAACATCTTCCATGATAAGTAACTATGTAAAACAGGGACTTATCTCACCGCCGATAAAAAAACAGTATTATGCCGAACAGATAGCCTACCTGATTTTTATGGGTATCGGAAAAAGCGTGCTTTCGATGGAGAGCATTGAGCAGCTGTTTGCCTTGCAGAAGGCTGTATATACAGCAGAAACTGCGTATAATTATTTTTGCCTTGAGCTTGAAAATATGCTGGCGGTAGTATGCGGAATCAAGGAAGAGCCGGAAGCTATCGGAGTAACAGATACCGAGGAAAAGGATATGCTGAGGGACGTAATTCTGGCGGTATCAAATCTCCTGTACGTCAACTACTGTCTCAGGGCTAAAAAAGCGGAAAAACCGGGAGAAGTACAATGATAATACTGATTACAGGCGCGTCCCATACGGGGAAGACTGCCCTGGCGCAGCGGCTGCTTGAGAAATGCAGATATCCTTATCTTTCTCAGGATCACCTTAAAATGGGACTTATCCGCAGCGGGCAGACCTCTCTGACGCCCATGGACGACGAAGAACTGACGCCGTATCTGTGGAGTATAACAAAAGAGATAATCAAAACCGCAATAGAGAACAGACAGAATCTCATTGTCGAAGGCTGTTATATACCCTTTGACTGGAAGAAGGATTTTGACGAAGACTGTCTTCAGAATATAGAATTTGTCTGCCTTGTAATGAGCGAGAGCTATATCAGGAGTCATTTCGATGATATAAAGAAACATGCAGATGCTATCGAAAAGCGCGTTGACGATTCGTACTTTACAATGGACATTGCACTCAGGGATAATATGGAGAATCTGGCACAGTGCAAGGCAATGGGATTAAGATATCTGTTGATAGAAAATGAATATAAAATTGATATTTATGCAAATAGTATATTGAATATTGCAGAATAGTGTGATAAAATACACGCACAAATCAAATATTGCATATGATGCTGCCGGGAAACGGACTGCGGTCCACCGAAGGAGTAACGCTCTCAGGTAAACAAACCGGCTGCTGATGATACTCTGGAGACATCTGCATAAAGCAGAGGCCGAAGGTGCAAGGGGAAACCCGAAACTCTCAGGCAAAAGGACAGAAGCTATTTATGTATTTTAGGGTATTGTCATAGTATAATGACATACCCTTTTATTTTTTATCAAAGAAGGTTGTAAGTATGAAAGGCAAAGCAAAATGGTTGGTTCTTTCATTGATGGCGCTTGTGCTCGCGCTTATGAGCGGCTGCGAGGCAAACAGTGTTGAAGAGGTCAACACTGTTGTCAATGACTTCGTATGGTCAAAGATCGGTATCTGGATTCTTCTGGGAACAGGTATCATCATGACAATCGTCACAAAGTTCTTCCAGGTCACCAGAATCGGACACTGGCTGAAAAAGACTCTCGGAAGTCTTTTCAAGAAGGATGTTTCCGGTCATGTAAAGGACAAGTCTGCTATCTCCCAGTTCCAGGCACTCTGTACTGCGCTTGCAGCAACCATAGGTGTCGGCAACATAGCAGGTGTTGCAGCTGCAATAGTTGCAGGCGGCCCCGGTGCTGTGTTCTGGATGTGGGTTGCTGCTTTCTTCGGTATGATGACCAACTACTCCGAAAATGTTCTCGGCATCTATTTCAGAAGAAAGAACAAAGCAGGCGAGTGGTCCGGCGGTGCAATGTACTATCTGCAGGACGGTCTTGGCGGAAAGAAAGGCTTTAAATGGCTTGGAAAGCTTCTTGCAATATTCTTCTCCATCTTTGCACTTCTTGCATCCTTCGGTATCGGCAATATGGGTCAGGTCAATAAGATCGTTGCAAACTTCGTCAGCGCATTCCCCGTAAAGGGACTGACCGACACCACTGTTGATGTTGTTGTCAATGGTTCTGCAAATATTGTAAACACCAATCTCTATTGCATTATTATCGGTATCGTTCTTGTTGTGATTGCAGCCCTTATTATTCTCGGCGGCATCCAGAGAATTGCAACAGTAGCAGAAAAGATCGTCCCCTTCATGGTCGTTCTTTATGTTGTCGGTGCAGTCACCATCGTTGCAGTAAACTACAGCCAGATCGGCAATGCATTTGCAGCAATCTTTGAGTGCGCATTCAATCCCAAGGCAGCCTTCGGCGGTGCTGTGGGATTCGGTATCGCACAGGTTGTGACCCAGGGCTTCAAGAGAGGTATCTTCTCCAACGAAGCAGGTCTCGGTTCTTCTGTTATGGTACACTCCAACTCAAACGTCAAAGAGCCTGTCCATCAGGGACTCTGGGGCATCTTTGAGGTTTTCGCAGATACAATGATCGTCTGCACAATGACTGCTCTCGTAATCCTCACCTCCGGTGTTATCGACCTTAATACAGGCGCAACTGTTGACGGTGCAAGCGATGCAACCCTCGTTGCTAAGGCATTCGACAGCGTATTCTCCTTTGGCGGCATCAACATTGGCAGTATGTTTATTGCCATTGCAGTTCTGCTTTTTGCATTCACCACCGTTCTCGGTTGGTCTCACTACGGCACCAAGGCATGGGAATATCTCTTCGGTACAAGATCTGCATTTATCTATAAGGCAGTATTTGTTGTTGTAATCATCTTTGGTGCAGTAATGACTTCCTCTCTCGCATGGGATATCTCCGATACCTTCAACGGACTGATGATGATCCCGAACCTCATCGGTGTTCTTGCACTTTCTCCGCTGGTATATAAGCTCACAAAGAACTACATAGACCGCGTGATAAAGAAAAAGGGAGATGTATCTCCGCTGCTTTCCTACGATCCTGAGATTCAGGCAATGCAGGAAGCAGCCATTATGGCAGTAACTGCTGATAGCACAGAGGTAGCAGAAGCTGTTGAAGAAACCGCAGCAGAAGCTGTTGAAGAAACTGCAGCAGAAGCTGCTGAAGAAACCGCAGCTGAAGTTGCTGAGGAAATAACAGTAGAAACCACAGAAGAATAACAGAAAAAGCCTGACAGAAACCAAAGGTTGCTGTCAGGCTTTTATTCATATTAACTCAGCGATAGTGGGAAACGGTTCAACGGTGCGCTTCAATATGCCGTTGAGATAAGCAATGAGTATGCCGTAGTTCGTAACGGGAATGCCCTGATCTTCGCAGCAGCGAATACGATAGCGGACTTCTCTTTCGTTAAGCATACAGCCGCCACAGTGAATGACCATCTTGTATTCGCTGACATCATCAGGAAACTGCGTCCCCGATGTAAATACAAATTCAGGCTCTGTTCCTGTGTGCTGTCTTATCCAGTTGGGGATTTTGACAGAGCCGATATCGTCACACTGTCTGTGGTGGGTGCAGCCTTCGGCAATGAGTACCTTATCGCCTGCTTTGAGAGTATCAACAGCTACAGCACCTGCAACTGCCTGAGGGAGATTTCCTTTATACCTTGCCATAAGAATGGAGAATGAGGTAAGAGGAACATCACTGGGCACCATCTTGCTAACCTTGCCGAAAACCTGACTGTCGGTGATGACCATTCGGGGCTTATCGGCAAGCTTTACGAGAGTGGATACAAGCTCGCTGTCGCGGCATACAAGAGCATTTGCACCTGCTTCTAATATATCGCGTATGGTCTGCTGCTGGGGGAGAATAAGCCTTCCCTTGGGAGCAGCTTTGTCTATGGGGACGACCAATACAACGGTGTCCTCGGGAGAGAGCAAGTCTGCCACTAAAGGCTGCTGAGGCTCTTCTCTGACAGCGGTACGAGCGGCAAGCTCTTTTAATTCATAAATGTTCTGCTTTGTCTGTGCGCTTACCCATATTGTGTTGCCTTCTGCATTAGGAACATTTTCAAGCAGGTCAGCCTTGTTGTAAACAAGAA